>CAZUZK010000013.1:0-30577 GCA_964624745.1 uncultured Bacteroides sp.
CTGCGCTTTGTGCGCCAGGCGTAGCCAACAGACGGCGCAGTCGCTTGTACAGAACATCAAGCTCGGCGCTCAATGCGGTCGCCGCCCTGCGGCTCCAAGCCTTGAATGGGCAGAGAGCGTGTATAGGTGCGCCCTGAATAAACAGATACCGTGTATAGGTGGGCTACAAACTTTCACGCCCCGAATAGACAGAGAGCGTGTATGAGTGCGCTACGAATTGGGTGTGGTGCGAAAATATAAAAATAGAAATATCACCCCTTCCCTTTCGGGCTTTCCCCTATTGCTCAAATGTACGTCATTTCTCTACCAAAGCAAATTGTCGTTCGCAAGAGGGGAAGTCGGCACTCGCATAGAAAGGGACAATACTCTATTATGCCACTGCGCTTTGTGCGCCAGGCGTAGCCAACAGACGGCGCAGTCGCTTGTACAGAACGTCAAGCTCGGCGCTCAATGCGGTCGCCGCCCTGCGGCTCCAAGCCCTGAATAAGCAGAAAACGTGTATAGGTAACAAGTCGTATCAAAATCTACCATATAAAAATAAAGCCCGTGCGGTTGCGCGGGCTTTATTTCCGTTTTGCGTAAAATTAAATCATTTCGTTTATGCGAGCGAGGAAATCGTTGTAAACCTCCGCTCTGTTTATTTCGTTCAAAATCTCGTGGCGCGCGTCCGGATAAAGTTTGCAGGACAGATTCTTCACGCCGAGATTTTTGTACTGCTCGTATAATTTCGTGACAAGCTTGCCGTTTCCGCCGACGGGATCCTTATCGCCGGAGAATATCGCGATAGGTTTGTTCAAATCAATCTTTGCAAGATTTTGTTTCGTGTAGCTTTGTTTGAGTCCGTTGAGGAAGAAATTGAAGAATGCGATTGACATAACGTATCCGCATTGCTCGTCCAAATTGTATTTTTTGACGGTCTCTCTGTCTCTTGACAGCCATGCGAAATTGACTTTCTCGCTCTTGAACGGCTTGTTGTAGCTGCCAAACGACATCTTGTCGAGGAAGGTTGCCGTCTTCTCTCCGCCGTGCAGCTTGTATTGAAGCCCTGCAAGCGCCGCGCCGCCCGTGAGTATCGCGCCCTTCATCATCGCAGACCCGCTCAATACCGCCGCGGTGTAATCCTTGCACTCCTCTATGTAACGCTGTCCGAGCATACTTCCGTAGCTGTGTCCGAGATATATGACGGGAACGCCGTATCTGTCCTTGAGCATTGCCGTAATCGCGCATTCGTCCTTTACGGTATCAAAGAAGATGTCGCCCTTGTGATAGCCCTTGACGCCCTTTGTCGATTGCTTGGTGCTTGTCATGCCGTGTGCGCGATGGTCGTCGGCATACACGACGTATCCGTTTTGATTAAGGAAGTTTGCAAAATCGTCGTAACGGCGAGCGTGCTCCGCCATACCGTGAGAGATTTGTACCACGCCTTTCGGGTTGCGTACGTTGTCCCAAAGATAGCATTGAATCACTGTGCCGTCAAAGCTTTGAAATTTCTCGTTCTTCATAAATTCTCCTTTCGCACGGGTGCGATTTTATCGATATTGCAAATATTATAGCACTCTTGTTTTTCGATTTCAAGACCGAAAATTACGCAACTTTCCGTCATTTCGCTTCATAATATTCAATATGACGAATTTTCAAGCGACTCAAAAAGGCTCGTACGCCGATAAGTCTATGACTAATATCACCGAAAACAACCTCTCTACGCGCGGTAAAATCATCGTTTTTACGGGCGGTGGCACCGGCGGTCACGTTTATCCGAATATCGCTTTGAAGCACGCTTTTGAACAGCGCGGCTTTAATGCCGTTTATATCGGAGCCGAGGGAGAAGCGATAGAAAAACGACTCTCCGAGCAGAACAATATCCCCTACTACGCCGTGCCGACGATAAAGCTTGTGCGCTCGTTTTCCGTCGAAGCGATAAAAAACAATCTAGCTATCGCGCATACGCTTAGGCTCGCCGTGAATAAGGCGGTTGAAGTGCTAGACAAAATTAAGCCGAATTGCGTGTTTTCAAAGGGCGGCTTCGTATCCCTTCCCGTCGTGCTGGGGGCAAAAAGGCTGGGCATACCCGTGTTTGCGCACGAAAGCGATTTGACGCTCGGCTTGGCAAATAAAATCGCCGAGCTTACAGGTGCGACTATGCTTAAAGCAAATCCGAATTCAAGGTTTAAGGGCGTTTGCGTAGGTATGCCGTTGAGAGAGGAATTGTTCAGCGCAAGCAAACGCGACGCTGTCGTCAAGCTCGGCATCGACAATCCGCAAAAGAAAAGCGTTTTGCTCGTTTTGGGCGGTTCGTCGGGGGCTGCCGCTATCAACGACGCGGTGAAAAAAAATATCGACGAGCTATGCGAAAACTTCTTCGTTCTGCATGTGTGCGGTAAAAATAAGCGAGAAAAAATAGAACACGAAAACTACGTCGGCTTTGAATACGCCGACGACGTGGCAAGCTTCTACGCCGCAAGCGACTTGGTGCTGTCGCGTGCCGGCGCAACCGCCGTGTTTGAAATATCCGCTCTGAAAAAACGCGCCGTTTTCGTGCCGCTTCCCAAAGGTGCGTCGAGAGGAGATCAAATATACAATGCCGAGCTTGCCGAGCAATACGGCGCAACCGTGCTTCGACAGGATTCGAGCTTTTCAAACAGGCTTGTACCCTCATTGAAAAATGCTCTGCAAAATCCGCCTATGCGACCGCTCGTATACGACTCGAACGGAAAAATTGCGGACTTGATTTGTGATACATTGAGGCGAGGTGAAAAATGCAAAGACAAAAAACCATCGCCAAATGGCTCGCGGTAGTTCTGCTCTTAACCGTCGCAGTGGCTTGCTACGTCGTGTTGAGCGCGATACTGCCGAATAGCAATCAATCGCAAAACGACGTCGCCGGCGCAATCCAACCCGATAACGCTTCGGATAAAAACGTTACGCCCGACGATAACGTCAAAAACGACAACGACGTCAAAATCGACGACACGAACACTATTGCGCCGTCGCCCGTATTCTCCGCTCTGCCTAGAAACTGTGAAAGCGTAAGAGGCGCAAGCGTCGCGCACGTAGGCGGAGAGGGCGCGGACATATATCTTGACAACGCCTTCTTTGCATCGAAAACAATAGTCGTTTTCAAGTCGGAATCGGAGCAGTACGACGTAAATGAAAAAGGCTTGCACCTTGCTGTGTTCGACGGTTGCACGCTTGAAAAAACACTGAAAATCGCCGACGAAAACGAAAGCTATTTGTGCCTTGCTCAATCAAAAAGCGGACTTGTGATTTTTACGTGCGACGAGGATAATACGCATTTGCGACTGCTCTCTTCCGATATGCTTATAACAGCAAGGAGCACTATGCGAAAATACAGCGAAATCGCAACGTATACCGACAACGGAAGCACTTACGCTATGGCATATGACGGCAAAGAAATTCAAGCGATAAAAATCAAGGAAAGTCTAGACGTCGAGCACAATAATTTTATGTATCCGACGGCTGACGCAGAAATAAAAACAGTGATACCGTTCGGAGAAAAAACTCTCGTGTTTCTGCAAAACGGAGAGGACGCTGTTTGTCTAACTTATACGCAGAAATACGGGTTTAAGCAAGCGTTTATAGCAAATAAACAATCGATATTGCAGATATTGCCCGTGGTCGCAAGCGAAGAACAGACCTTTAAGTTGCTTGCCAAAGGCAGTGATAAAATCACGGTGTATTCACTGTCCGACACCCTTGCGCTTCAAAACGAATTTAGCGTCGAAGGCACTGAAAACGCCGTGCTATTTAAGGAGGAAAGCTGCCTTGTTTTGCTTTGCGACGACAGCGTTTACAGGCTATGCAATCACTTGGATTTTATGTCAAATTCACAAATCGAAATACCTCTCGCAAAGGGCGAAGCGGCGGTTGCGTTCGGGTGTCTTTCAGGATATGACGACCTGTTTTACATAGAATGCGAAAGCTCCTTTTTGCTATGTAAATTCGAGGGCGATTCGATAAGCGAGGTATTCTCCTCCGAATGTGTCGGCAAAATCGATTTTTCAAGCCGTTATTCTTCTAAAAATCGCGACGTTTGCGTTTTCACAAGTCTAGACGCACAATCGGAATACGGATATATGTCCTTTGGCAAATCGGACGCGTTTTTTATAACGATTTCGATAACGAATTGATGTTGACATTGAGAAAAGATTGATATATACTTTGTTTATGGGTAAAAACAAAAAGGCACAAATCGAGCAAAAACCGCCGTATTCAAATATGGCTGCTCGCAAAATCGTGTTGATTGTCGGCGCGTCCTTGACTGCCGCCGCTTTCGTAATCGCACTTTACGCCACGCTTGCCTTCTTTATCCCCGGTATGATTGCCCAAAGCGCAACTCTGCCCGGAGTTATTGTCAAGGCGTTGTACATAACGGCTTTAGCCGGTTCCTTTATCGGCTTAGTACTGTCCGTTGCCGGTGCCAACACGAAAAAAAGCATTGCGAGATTGTCGTTTTTCCTTGGGACGGTGACGTTTATCGTATCGGCGGCTTTCTTGGTGATTTTGCTTTTCTTCCTTAACATAATCCCCTTCCAAGCATTCGGAAGATTGCTTGCATAACGCTTAACGGAATCGATATTTATCACGGCTGACTAAACGTCAAGCCGTTTTTTTTTTGCCGAATATATGAAACAGACATTGCAAAGATGAAACAACGTTAACGCCTCAAAAGCAATAAAACTCTTATAACGAATTTACACTAAATAAGTATCGAAAATTCACAAAAACAACTCTTGCGCGCTTCCTATTTTATTAGCGCATATCAAACTCTTAAAAAACGGAAAACGTTTAAGCTTCCTCGATATCAAGTTCGCGGACATATTCGACGTCTTCGGGGGCAAGCTTCATTCTCCCCTTCAAAAGCTTAACGGCAAAATAGCACACTATACCCGTAACGACGCCTGCAAGTCCGCCTGCAAGCATCATATATGGCAAATACGCAAATACGCCGTTGCCGACGATTGCGGAAGCAACGAGAAGCTGCGTTAAATTGTGCAATATTCCGCCGACGGTAGATATGCCGATTATGCCGAAAAAGCGACTTTTCGACATCAAAACCATAGCCGTGTATGCAACGAGCGCAGAGGGCAACGACCAGATTATAGCCGAAAAATTGCCTGCGAATATCGCGGAAAACAAGCAACGCAACAATAAAACGATATAGCCTTCCTTTGTGCCTAGCAACAAAAAGCACGCAAGAAGAACGATGTTTCCAAAGCCTATTTTCGCATACGGCAACGCAGGGATTATAGGCGGCAGCATATTCTCTAAAAGTGTGACTATGAGCGCGAGCGCAAGGAACAAACCGCAATATGCGACGCGACGCGCAGAATATCCGTTGTGTCTTAACGTCTTTCTCATGTTATCGAGTCCACCTCCCCTGCGGAAACCTTTATAACCACCTTGTTGGGCAGACATACTATCATTCCGCCGTCCTTGCCTATCGCGCCCGAATGCGCGCAAAGCTTTTGAGAGCAGTCGCTGTCGGCAACTCGGATTTTGCCGTCCTCGACGCATAAGGTCATTTTGCCGTCAAGAATTTCAAGCGTCGCGTCAGTCGATAAATCCAAGGTGTATTTCAATTCGCCGTCGATATACACCTCTGCATAAGACGCGGAGCTTTTGAGCGCAAACGCCACGGTTAGGGCGACAAGGACAAGCAAAACGACAAGCACAAGCACGTCTCCGAGCTTGAAAGCGTCCTTAAAGTTTTGTCTTGAGATTTTATTGTTTGTTCCGCTCATTTGCACATAAACCGTATTTTATATATCTTATTTTATCAAATAAACACCGCATTTTGAGATAAGCGTACTTGTGCTATTTCAAATTGAAAACGACGTTTCCGACCGTTTCGACAGAGTTGTCCGAGCAGATAATAAGTCCGTCAAGTCCTAACTCTCTTAAAAGCGCAACGCCCTTTTCCTTGCCCAAAACAACGACCGCCGTCGCAACCGCGTCCCCCAACGCGCCGTCCTCGGAAACGACGGAGCACGATATTACGCCACCATCGCCGATAGTGTCTGCAGGCTTACCGGTAAACGGATTTATTATGTGATGATACACGACTTCCCGTCCTTCTTCGCACGACGTGTAATATCTTTCGTAATCGCCGCTTGTAGAAACGCATTTACCGTTAGCGAGCGTAAAGCTTGCAAAGTACGACGTGGAATACTCTCTTCCCTCTCTTGAGGGATTTGCGATTCCTATAGAATAATCCTTGCCGATAACCGCGATATTTCCACCGAGATTTACAAGGATTTTTCCGTCGCGACCGTTTAGGCAGTTGTCGGCGACGTAGCCCTTTGCCACTCCGCCTAAATCCAACATCGCTCCGTCTATCAGTTTGGTTACCGTCGAATCGTCATAGTCTATAGAAAACGCTTTGTCAAAGCCGACAACCCTCAATGCCTCGTCGATTTGAGCCTGCGTGGGCGCGGTTATCTCCTCGCCGACGTAGCCGAAGGTATCTCCCGAAAATTTCCATAAACGCACAAGCGGATAAACGGACGGATCGTACGCGCCGTCGGAAGCTTCGTAAACCGAATGCGCCGTGCGCAATATGTCTAGCGTGATTGCGCCGACTTTCGTTTTTTCGCCTACGCTTGAATGATTTATTCTGTAAACGTCGCTCCCCTCAACGGTTGCGGACAGCACGCCTTCAAGCGACGAAATATATTCGTAAATGCTCTTGGGGGTATCTGAAGAAGCCCCCTTCGTCTTCACCTCGAGCGTTGTGAAATAAACGAAATATTGCTCCGCTCTCGTGCAGGCAGTAAGCGAAGCAATACATATAATCAATACTAAAATCGTGGCTATGAGTTTGATTTTTTTCAAGATTGAAATCCTTGTATCAAATTATTTTCTCATATATATAACGCCGAGAGTGCCGGGACCGGCATGGGCGCCTATAACCGGACCGATGGGCTGTTGCCAAAGAGTGACGGACGGATTGATTTCCTTGATTTTTGCAACGAAATCCGCCGCTACCTCGCCGTTGTCCGCGTCTACTACGACTACGGGCGCACCCTCTACGCTGTTGTCATATTGACTTTTGAACAAATCGAGCATATATCTATATGCTTTCTTGGTGCCGTTTTGCTTTGTGCATACGTCAAGCTTGCCGTCATCAACGGTAAGCACCGGCTTGATGTTGAGCATATTGCCCATCTTGGCTTTTGCAGGCGAAATACGTCCGCCTCTTGCAAGATATTTCATATCATCAACAACGAAGTAAATGCCGACCTTATCCACAAGCTCTGCAAGATAATCGCAGGTTGCGTCGACGTCGCCGCCGTGTTCTTGCATATACTTCCCCCCCAAATAGACGAGAATACCTGCGCCCATACAAATGTTGCGAGTGTCGAAGCGACGATATTTCACATCGGGATACTCTTCCTTGAGCTGCGCTATGGCAAGGTCGTGATACGCAAACGTACCCGACATCTCCGAAGAGAAGGATATGTACAATATGTCCTCGCCTTTTTTGAAAAACGGCTCGAAAATATCATAGTAAATCTGTTGATTCAGTCCTGCGGTGGACGCGCTTGCGCCCTCTCTCATCTTTGTGTAAAAACCCGTTATATCAGTGTCTTCTCCGAGGTCGCAAAGCTTATCTTCGCCGTCAATGACGTAAGGCATACGGATAACCTCGAGATTTAGCTCTCGCGCATATGTGTACCAAAGCTCGCAATCGGTGTCGCAAAATACTGTTGCCATGTCTTCTCCTGAAAAATTGCGCTATTATTGAGTTTTGTACGCACAATTTTATATCCGTATTTTATTATATATATACTTTTTTGTCAACTTGTGTTGAACCTAAAAGAATTTTCGGCGAGAATCGCAAAAAATTTTCCCTTTTAATACTGCTTTAATTTTGCGGATATACTATTTGTATAATAAATTTTATAACGAGGCAATCGAATGGACGATTTCAATAACTTCTTCGACGACCAGCGTTCCGAACAACCGCAACGCACTCCCGTATATCATACGCCCTCGCCAAAGCATGACAATAAGCTGTCTACCGGCAGCATCGTCTGCATCGTGATGGCTGTTGTGATGTGCGTCGTCGTGCTTGTCAACGTCATTGTGCTTGCAAGCCTTAAACAAACGATAGCGGAAGAATATGCGGCTTCTATTTCGGCAGATATGAAGGAGCAGTACCGTCAAGCTATCGACGAGGCTCTGAGCGGAACCAATATCATAAACGACGTGACGAACTCCGCCACGCAAAAGGCTCTCGAAACCCTTAACAGCACCGTCGGTCAGGTTGCGGATAAACAATGCTCGGCATCTGTTGCGAGATTGTATATGTATACCTCCTCCTCGTCGCAATCTCCCGACGGCGTTGCAAGCGGATTTCTTATCACCGATACCGACGAATCGGGCACCGTGCAAAGGTATATGCTCACAAACGCGCACTGCGTAAGATACGAAAAGGAAACCACCACCTCTACAAATCCTTGGGGCGGCTGGTCGAATCCTAAAAAGACTTATACCTGGGCGTCGTATGCAAGAATCGTTTGCTACTTCGATTCGGACGATACGCCGTATGAAGCGCAAATCATCGCCTACGGCAGCTACTCAGGCGAAAATCTCGACCCCGAAAGCGATAATAATCGCGACGAACAAGCAGACATCGCGCTTCTGCGCATAAAAGGCACGCAGCCTGCAAACGACGATCACCCCTCTCTTGAAATCGCATCGCCGAAATCAGTAAAAAGAGGCGCAGAGGTCGCTTTAATCGGAAATCCTGAAGGAATTGGCTTGACAAACAGTATCACTACTGGTACAATATCACAGAAAGATATAAGCATCTCGAGCTGGGGCGCAGGCACGTTCCTCCTCACAGACGCGCCCGTCAATAGCGGAAACAGCGGCGGTCCGATGGTGGACGTCAACGGCGTTGTGGTCGGAATCGTTGAATCCAAGCTCGTTGACGAGAGTATCGACAACATGGGTTTTGCCCTCGACGTGGATTCAATCTGCTCGTTCATAACCTGGGCGGAAAAGGGCAACAACACATTGGGAACTACCTTAAAGGTCAACTACAAAGTAAGATAGTTCAAAACAGTCTCCCCAATAAGCCGGTATTTTTAATATTTTTTATCCTCCCTACTACCGGCGAGAAAATCCCCGCGTTTTGCGGGGATTTTCTTTTGCTCAAATATTCGACGTAAAGAATCGGTATAGAAAATCTGTTGTCTTAAATTTATAATCTTAATAGTTTCTTGCGACCGCCAAAAGCTCGTAATAACCGCAAAGAACCACTCGCTCGTATATGTAACAATTCCACTTATAAAGCGCGTCGCCTTGACTTTCTATATAGGTTTTGCATGCCTCGTATGCCTTTTGCGCAGAAGCGTCGTCGTCGGCAAATATGACGTACAGTTCTCTTTCGACTTCGCTTTCAACTCCGTCGCTATTGACGACGTAGGCTTTTGTCGAATGAATCAAATCGTTGAAGCGATAGCCTACTCCGTCCCCCGTCATAGGCGTCGAGCGCATATAAGAAATCGACGCACCTGCTTCGCGCAAGCGTTTTTCGACGGAGGATTGGCGCATACCGATTTTCATACATGACGTCAGCACAGTCGCAAGAACGCATATAAGCAGTATACAAGACGTGAAAGCTACAATTTTTTTCTTCATAGCTATATGATAAAATCGTTTGATACCTTTGTCAATCTTAAATTTATATGGAAAAAACTTCCGCGAATACATATTTGCACGTCGCGCACAATAATATCAGGAGGCAACGAAATGAAAAATTCACTTATGATTGGCACTTTGCTCGGATTGGTTTCTGCCACTGCGTTGTATTGCAGTATGTCAAACAATTCACTTAAAAAAGCAAAACGAGCCTTTATAAACAAAATCGAAGACATTATCATGTAATAATCTGTCTTGTTCATTTATCCTCTAAAAAACACAAAACGTGTATATTCAAGTGTGAATAATACACGTTTTGTGTTTTCAACGCGCTAAAAATACTTGAGAACGGCAAAATATAGTTTTCTAGAACACTATACGTATTATTTGAAATTTCTTATTTCTTGTCGTTCAAACGGTAAAATTTTGTCACGACGACTTAATTTCAAGGCTTTACATTGTAAAAAGTCTCGTATCGATAAAACGCCATTCAAGAGAATGACGTTTTGTTGATTATAAAAAAAATCGCGATTAAATCGCGACCTTTTTATAAAAGCAAATACTTTTACTTGCCTGCGTGGTTTTTGAGATAATCGTCGATTGCAAGACGAATAGCGTCTTCGGCAAGCACCGAGCAGTGAATCTTTTGCGGAGGCAAACCCTCAAGCTCTTCTATAACCTGTTTGTTTGTAAGTTTCAAGGCATCTTCGATGGTTTTGCCGATAATCATACCCGTTGCAGTCGAGCTTGACGCTACCGCAGCCGCACAGCCGAAGGTCTTAAACTTTGCGTCCTTAATCACACCGTCCTCGATCTTCATTGTGATTTGCATAATATCGCCGCACACCTCGTTGCCTACCGTGCCGATTGCGTTGTAGTTTTCCACCTCACCCATGTGTTGCGGATTTTTGAAAACTTCCATTACTTTTTCGTTGTACATATATACTCCCGAGAGCGAAACTCTCTAAAAATTTATTACTTCTTGTATAACGGTGACATCGCGCGCAAACGAGCGACTATCTTGACAAGCTCGTCAACCGTGTAATCAACCTCTTCCATTGTGTTGTGCTTGCCGAACGTAAAGCGTATCGAGCCGTGCGCAATGCCAACGGGTACTCCAATCGCCAAAAGCGTTCTTGACGGCTCAAGAGAACCGGAGGAACACGCTGAACCCGACGACGCGCTTATACCCGCTAGATCGAGCGAGAACAATATCGATTCGCCCTCGATATATCTGAAGCTGAAATTCGCATTATTCGGCAAACGCTTCGCAGTGTCCTTTGCGCCGTTGTAATATATATCGTCGATTTCGTTGAGAACTCTCTCGACAAAATGGTCGCGCAACGAAGCGACATATCTGTCGTCCTCGTCTATACTCGACAATGCCTCCGACAAGGCGGTTGCCATTCCGACAATTCCCGGCGTATTGCTCGTTCCGCCACGGTGCGCCCTCTCTTGTTCTCCGCCTGAAAGCAATTTTTCAATTCTTATGCCGTTGCGAACGTAAAGCACGCCCATTCCTTTAGGACCATAGAACTTATGCGCGGACATAGATAGCAAATCAACGCCTAAATCTTTAACGTCGTATTTGATTGCGCCTGTCGCCTGCACAGCGTCCGTATGGAACAATACTCCGTGCTTATGCGCAACCTCGCAAAGCTCCTTGATAGGCTCAACGGTGCCGATTTCGTTGTTGGCATACATTATGCTGACAAGCACCGTGTCGGGACGTATTGCCTTTTCCAAATCGTCAACGGACACAAAGCCCTCGCTGTCAACGGGAAGATAGGTGACCTCCCAGCCGTACTTTTCAAGCTGTTTGCAGGTGGTGTAAACCGCGGGATGCTCGATAACCGACGTCACAATATGCTTGCCCTTGTCTTTGTTTTGAAGAGCGATGCCCTTGATTGCCCAGTTGTCCGCTTCGGTGCCGCACGAAGTAAAATAAATCTCGCTCGGCTTTGCGCCTATGCAAGCCGCAAGCAGTTGTCTTGCGTCGTTTACTCCCTTTGCGCCGTCGCGTCCGAACACGTGCTGTGAGTTGGCATTGCCGAACACGTCCGTGAAATAAGGCTTCATGGCGTCAAACGCCTTTTGCGATAGCGGTGTCGTCGCCGCATGGTCAAGATATATTCTATCCATATATTCCTCTGCGCCTAAGCGCGTGACATATTATTTCTAAAACGAACGCGCGTCAAAGATATGACGTTTATTCGTTTTTCGCAAATGTGAATTAAGTTTCACATTTACCGTCGTCTATGGTATAACACGACGTATGCGGAATGTCAAGAATATTGCGCCTAAATCTACGATTTAAGGTGTGATTATTCCTCGTCCTCGTCGATGTCGAGCGTTGCGTTGTGATATACGTTTTGAACGTCGTCAAGCTCTTCGAGTTTGTCAATCATCTTGATTATGGTTGCCTGCTGCTCCGCGCTCGGGGACACGTAGTTGTCGGGAAGCATATCGACCTCTGCAGAAAGCACCTTTACGCCACTGTCCTCGAGGCTCTTGCGCACCGCCGAAAGCTTGGACGGATCCGCATAGACCTCAAACACCTCGTCGTCATCGGTATTGATGTCTTCAAAGCCGTCGATTTCAAGCACGCACATCATAAGGTCGTCCTCTTCGATGTCGGACTTTGCAATCGTAATAACGCCCTTGCGCTTGAACATGAAGGATACGCAACCCGTCGTGCCCATAGAACCGCCGAACTTGTCGAACAAGTGACGAACGTCGCCTGCGGTACGATTTTTGTTGTCGGTAAGTGCGTCGACGATAATTGCCGTGCCACCGACGCCGTAGCCCTCATAAGTCATATTTTCATAGTTGATGGAGCCAAGCTCGCCACTTGCTTTCTTTATGCTGCGAGTGATGTTATCGTTGGGCATATTGTTGTCTTTTGCCTTTGCGATAACCTGCGCAAGCTTGCTGTTGCTGTTGGGATCGGGACCGCCTTCCTTGACCGCGACTGCGATTTCACGTCCGATTTTGGTGAATACGTTTGCGCGTGCGGCGTCGGTTTTGCCTTTCTTCTGTTGAATATTATGCCATTTGCTATGTCCGCTCATACTGTTTCTCCTATACTGTTTGATACATTGCCACAGCGGTTGCAACCGCCACGTTTAATGATTCGATTTGATTTTTCATAGGCAACGAATAAACGCGTTTGGCTTCTTTTCGCAAAACGTCGCGAACGCCGTGCGCCTCGTTGCCAGATACTAGCAATACCGAATTTTTCGGTTTGTTTTCAAGAATATTTGCGCCGTCCATATCTAAAACCGCGCTGTTGGTATTGCGCAAAAGCTCGATTGCCTGCGCCTCGTCAATCTCGTACGCTCTGACCTTAAACAATCCGCCGAGCGTCGCTCTGACAACCTTCGGCGAAAATATATCCGCCGTATCGAGCAAATATATATCGCAAAAATCGCAAGCCGCTGCGGTGCGGAAAATAGTGCCGAGATTCCCGGGATCGCTTACGCCGTCAAGCAACAAAGCATTTCCCTTGGGCATTGCAAACGGCAATACGGGAATTTTGCAAACAGCGCAAATTCCGTACGGCGAAACGGTATCCGCGATATACGCCATAACCTCTTCGCTTACGTAATACACTTGCGCGCGCGTGTAAAAAAAATCCGCGCCGTTCCGCTCCGCGCCGAATATCGACATCGCCTCCTCTTGTCTTTGCAAGGTGGCGAAGGCATACTCGATTTGCACGGTCGAGGGCATATCCTTGATGAGATTTATCCCTTCTACCAAAAACAGTCCCGTCTCGTTGCGGAACTTTTTTTGAGCAAGCGAACGCGCCTGCTTGACGTATTGATTTTTGGTGGAAGTGATGATTTGCGTCATTCTAACCGCCTTTTATCTTCGCCGTGCGATAACACCGACGAAAAAGCGGTCTTAACAATCAACGTTGCGCATACACGGTATGCGCAACGCTTTGTAAAAACCGATTGTTATGCAAGAGCCTTCTTTGCGCTGTCGCAGAGTGCCGTGAACGCTTGAGGATCGCTGATTGCGATTTCGCTCAAAACCTTTCTGTTGAGGTCGATACCGGCAACCTTAAGACCGTGCATAAGAGTTGAATAGCTCATACCGTTGATACGCGCGGCAGCATTGATACGTGCAATCCAGAGTTGTCTGAAATCGCGTTTCTTTTGCTTTCTGCCAACGTATGCGTATACGCCGCTCTTGAGAAGTTGTTGCTTTGCAACACGATAAAGGGAATGCTTACCTGCATAATAACCCTTTGCTTGCTTCATTATTTTTCTACGCTTTTTAACTGCGTTAACCGCTCTTTTAATTCTCATAGTTCATTCTCCTTATTTGTACGGCAACAATTTCTTGAGTTCTCCGCTTCTTGTCTCGTCAACGTAATCGATTGAACGAAGATCTCTCTTTCTCTTGGTTGTCTTCTTGGTAAGAAGGTGGCTGTGTGCAGAATGGCCTCTCTTGTAAAGACCGTTTGCAGTAACGTGGAAACGCTTCTTTGCTCCGCTATGTGTTTTTTGTTTTGGCATAGTCTGCCTCCTCTATTATTTTGCTTTGCTCACGAATGAGCTACAATAATTTATTTCTTTTGCGCAGGGGCGAGTATCGTGTATATCATACGCCCTTCTTGAATCGGCTTCTTCTCGACGACGACGTCCTGTCCGACCATTGCGATATAATCCTCTACGATCTTTACCGCGATTTCGGGGTGAGCCTGTTGACGTCCCTTCAAGCGTATCGAAGCCTTGACTTTGTTGCCCTCGGCAAGGAATTTGGCAGTTTGCTGTGCAAGTCTTGTCGTGTCACCGATGTCTATCGTTGCAGAAAGACGAATCTCCTTTATCTCGACGATACGTTGATTCTTCTTCGCTTCCTTCTCGCGCTTTTGCTGGTCGTAACGATATTTGCCGTAGTCCATCAATTTGCACGTCGGAGGTTGTACGGACGGAGGAGAAACCTTGCAGATGTCCAAGCCGTGCTCGTCGGCTATGGCGCGCGCCTCTCTTATCGACAATACGCCGTATTGAGTGCCGTCGTCACCGATAAGACGAACCTCTCTGTCTCTGATTTGATCGTTGATTTGCAGTTCTTTCAAATTGCCTTACTCCTATACACCAAAGGTGTTATTTATATAAAAACAGCGTCGAAGCAAAGCTGCCTCGACACTCTACAAAACCTTATCATAGACAAGTGATTTCAGTGTGAATACCATATCGCTTACGCTGATGGTGAAAGGCTAACCTTTGCTTGCTTGATTATATTATCAAAAATAAAAGTCTATGTCAAACGAAATTAGAAATTTATTTTGGATAGCTTCAATTTATTTTTTCATACGCCGAAGCGACTATAACGCCGACGCCGTTTATGCTTATTTTATCTCCTTGCTCGCAACCTCTTCCAGTGCCTTCAAGAGAAATTCGCGTACGCTCATAACTCCCAAATCGCCCTCGGAACGATGACGCACCGCAACGACGTTTTGCTCTGCTTCCTTATCTCCTATAACAAGCACGTACGGAACCTTGTCGAGCTGTGCTTCGCGTATCTTTTTGCCGAGCTTTTCGCTTCTGACGTCCGCTTCGGCACGCAAGCCCGAAGCAAACAGGAAATCACGCACTTCCTTTGCCTTGTCTATCGTACGGTCGGTCAGAGAAAGCACGCGCACCTGTTCGGGAGCAAGCCACATCGGGAATGCGCCGTTGTACTTTTCTATAAGCATAGCCAATGTACGCTCGTAACAGCCGATAGACGAACGATGTATAATAAGCGGACGAGCCTTTTCGCCGTTTTCGTCTATGTATATCATATCGAAGCGCGTAGCGAGCGAAAAATCGATTTGCACGGTAAAGAGGGTATCTTCCTTGCCGTGAACGTTCTTACCCTGTACGTCGAGCTTGGGACCGTAAAACGCGGCTTCGCCCCACGCCTCGTCATAATCGATATGCAAATCCTCGAGAATCTGCTTCATCGCGCCTTCAACCTTGTCCCAATCCGCCGCCGTACCGACGTATTTCGACGGATCCTTGGGATCCCAACGAGAAAAACGATAGCTTACGTCGTCCTGCAAGCCGAGTATTCCTATGAGATATTTGATAAGGTCTACCGCGCCTTGAAACTCGCTCTCGAGCTGATCGGGCGTGCAAACGATATGTCCGTCCGAAAGCGTAAACTGACGCACTCTCGTCAAGCCGTGCATCTCGCCGCTGGCTTCTTTTCTGAACTCTATTGCGGTTTCGGCATATCTTATCGGCAAATCGCGATAGCTCTTCAAGCCGTTTTTGTATATCGTAAACTGGAAGGGACACGTCATCGGACGCAAGCACAAAATTTCGTCGTCAACGTCCTCTTCGCCTATGTAGAACATTTTATCCTTGTAATGCTCCCAATGCCCCGACGTGACGAACAAATTATTTTTGGTCATTATCGGCGTTTTGGTGAGCAAATAGCCTCTCTTCTGCTCCTCGTCCTCGACAAAGCGTTGCATAATCTGAATTATACGCGCGCCCTTTGGCATAAGAAGAGGCAAGCCCTGACCTATGTTTTCGTCGGTCATGAACAAACCAAGCTCTCTTCCCACCTTATTATGGTCGCGAAGCTTTGCTTCCTCGAGTTTCTTAATATATTCGTCAAGCTCGGATTTTTTCTCAAAGCACGTGCCGTATATACGAGTGAGCATTTTATTCTTCTCGTTACCCTTCCAATACGCGCCCGTAAGAGACGTAAGCTTAAAGGCTTTGATTCTGCCCGTGGACAAAAGATGCGGTCCTGCGCACAAATCTATAAAATCGCCCTGCTGATAGAACGTGATTTGCTTGTCCTCGGGTATATCCGCAAGAAGCTCCGCCTTGTAGCTTTGCTTCATTTTTGCGATGCGCTTTTCCGCCTCCTTGCGAGTGCAAACGATTTTGGTTATCGGAAGATTCGCCTTGATAATGCTCTTCATTTCCGCTTCGATTTTTTCAAAATCCGCCTGTGTAATGGGAGTTCTGAAATCGAAATCGTAATAAAAGCCGTTGTCAACCGCAGGTCCTATAGCAAGTCGCACGGTGGGATAAACGTTTTTCACCGCTTGTGCAAGAATGTGCGCGCAGGTGTGTCTGTACACCTTTTTTCCGTCGTCGTCCGCAAAGGTGAGAACTTCAAATTGGCAATCGGAATCGATAACCTCGTCCATTGCCGCAAGCCTTCCGTCAATACGGCAGGCTATTGCCGCTCTGGCAAGCCCCTCGCTTATACGTTTTGCAACGTCGATAGCGCAAGTCGCGCTTTCAAATGTCAATATCGAACCGTCTTTAAGTGTAATTTGCATAAAAGCCTCCGCGCAATCGGTCCGACAAAGACCGTACGCATAATATATTTTCACAAGCGTGTGATAGATATTATAATGTCGCATATTGTCAAAGTCAATTTATTTTCCGATTAAAACAAACTTCCGCGCATACAAAAACGCGGAAGCGTCTAAGCCTCCGCATTTTTAGTATTTACTTTGCGATTTAGCAAAAGGAATTTATATTTTTTTATTTTTTATAAATAGCAAAATATTTGTCCGCGTTATTTTTGTCCCCATACGAGCAAATATTCAGCCTTGCACCGTCTTTATTCAAATCGCTTATCGCTTCGATACAAATTCTTAAGTTACAATTCAAGCCTAATTCATCATTTTTCAAGCACAAATCCACTGTGTAAAAGTCTCGCTCACACTTCAAAAAATTAAAATCATAATATCTACCGCAGGCTTCTCCCGAAAATTTTATATAAATCTGCGCCGAATATGTTTTTTTGTTGCGATTATTTTTTAACACGTTTCGCTGATTCGCATTTTTATAGCTCGATAAGGAAATCTTATTCAAATATAAATCGAATTGCTCAAAATCAAAGCCGTCTATAAACTCCGTGTTTTCGTCTTCACCCAATAATGCTTTATCAATAGAGTACACGCCGTCGACGAATTTATTATGTCCGCGATTAGAAAATCCGAAACTAACCCAAACAATCGTTCCGATTGCAACAAGAATCAATATAACGACAGATACAATAACAATTACGGTTTTTTTCATATACTCCCCTATACCTATCCCCCTTGTACGATTATAAAATATAATATGACGAAAATCAATAGCCAATTTATTTTCCGATTAAAACAAACTTCCGCGCATACAAAAACGCGGAAGCGTCTAAGCCTCCGCATTTTTAGTATTTACTTTGCGATTTATGCTTTGATTATAAAGCTAAATTCATGAAATTTGTTTGGTGAAATTTTGTATCTCTTCTTTGTGCAAGCCATTGCCGGAACGTCGCCGCCGACGCCGCGTTGCGCGCCGTCGATACATACCTCAACGACATCGCCGTGCTTCAATTCGTGCGCGTGCTTTGCCTCCTCGAGAGCTTCTTGCGTGTAATCGTGTACGGAAAACTCAAACGGCTTGTTTGTCGCGACAAATTTCAATCCGTCTTCTCCGCCTACGCGTAGCCATCTTGCCTCGCAATGGTTGCCGTTTTCCTGCGGTACGAGATAATCGTGCTCGAAATCGGCAATTCTTCCGCCGTAAACACCAAGCCTTGCGGACGCTTTTCTGTCACAGTAGTTTTCGTGCGGTCCTTTTGCAAAGAACTCCACGTCGTCGGAGGACTTGAGTTGCATTCTGAAACCGTAGCGCGGAAGTCCGAACCATGCGCTCTTGACCTTGACCGAAACCTTCAAGCCGTCCTCGCCCGCCTCGTAAACTGTCTTAAGCGCAAGCAGCTGCGGCAAGCAAGACCATTCTATCGTAACCGTTCTGTCGCCGATAATCATATTTGACTTGACAAGATTATCCTTGCAGGATTTTGTAAATCTCTTACCCAAGAAGCTAAGCACGAATCCGGGAAGCTGCGGCGATTTGTCGTTATCTATCGGCGCGCGCCAGAAGTTGAGCATGATAGAATCCGAAAGTTTCTCTTTGCCGTCAACCGTTATCGAGGTTATCCAACCGCTGTTTTTGGACACCTCCGCGCGCATAGAGCCGCATTCGAGAACGATTTTACCGTCCTCGTTAAACACCGTCTTGCCCTGCGAGCTTTGGTATTTTTTAGGAATGTAGCCCGTGACGTCGATTTGCTCGTACGCAACCACGTCGCCGCTTGCAAATACGTCGAACGAATCCTTGACGACGGCATAACAATTTATTGCGATTTCGCCGTCGGCGTTTGTCAATGCGTCGGCAAACGGAATATCCACGCTTCCCTTGCTCTGTGGCTTGACGGACGGCATATCCAGTTCAAGCTTATCGACGACGATACCGTCTTTTACAAGCTCGAAACGCAACGAGAAACGATCAAGTTCGGTGAACATATACTCGTTTTCGATTTCGATTTTGTCGCCGTTTCGCACGAATTGCACGCATTGATATACCTTTGTCACCTCGTAGAATGCAGGATTGGGGCTTCTGTCCGCTCTCACGATACCGTTGAAAGCAAACGTGCCGTCGTTGGGCTTATCCCCCCAGTCGCCGCCGTAGGTGTATTCAATCGTTCCGTCCGCGCCGACTCTCTTTATACCCTGATCGGCGTAGTCCCAAATATAACCTCCGCAAAGTCTGTCGTGCTTGCGGAAATGCTTCCAATAGTCCTCGAAGTTGCCAAGGCTGTTGCCCATACAGTGCGCGTATTCGCATTGAATAAACGGCTTATCCTTGTACATTTTGGGAGTGAGCAGATGTCCCAACGGCGCCCATACCGTGGCAAACGTATGCAAATGGCATCTGTTGTGCGCGATTTCTTCCATTTGCTCTTCCTTTGTGTACATCTCGCTCATTATGTCAGTCGTCTTGAGATGCGCGTCCGATTCGTAATGAATGGGGCGAGTCGTATCAAGCTCGAGCGCGACCTTCTTCATCGCAGGGAACGCCTTTCCGTTACCGCTCTCGTTGCCGAGGGACCAGAAAAGTATGCACGGGTGATTGCGATAGGTCATAACCATATTTCTCATACGCCAGCATACCTGCTCCGTCCAACGCTTGCTCGAACCGGGAACGCGAGACGCCAAGCCGTGCGTTTCGAGATTGTTTTCGCACATAACCATAATGCCGTACTTGTCGCAAAGTTCGTACAAATGACGGCTGTTGGGATAGTGCGAGGTTCTTATGCTGTTGACGTTGTGTTTCTTCAAAAGCAAAATATCTTTTTCCGTGTATTCTCTGGGTACTGCGTGTCCGAAGTCGGGGTGAAATTCGTGACGATTGACTCCGCGGATTTTCAATTTTCTGCCGTTTAGCTTAATATACGGCTGTTTTCCGTCTATGGACGGCACTATTTCGACCTTTCTGAAGCCGAAAGCTATTTCGCGCCTATCCCAAAACTCTTCCTTTCCGTTTTCTTGCTCCGTCAAGGTGAGCCTCAAGGTGTACAAATACGGATTTTCCGCACTCCAAAGCGTCGGAGCCTTCACGAGTTCTACAATGCGTACGGGTATAGTCTCGCCCTCGTCTATGCCAAGCACCGCAAAATCGCCGGAAGCGACCGTGTTGCCGTCCTTATCGATAAGCTCGCATTTGAGATTCGCGTCCGCGCATTCCACGCCTTTTTCGCAATAAACGCTTGCGTCCACAAGAAGCTTTGCTTCGGTAAAATCGTCGTTAAATTCCGCTCTGGCATACACGTCGGATATGCGAACGTCGGGCAAGAAGATAAGATTGACGTCACGGAAAATTCCCGAAATGCGCCACATATCCTGATCCTCGAGATAGCTACCCGTCGTATAGCGATAAACCACGATTTTTATCTCGTTTTCGCCAACCTTAACGTAAGGCGTCAAATCGTATTCCTGATAATCGAAAGTGTCCTCGCTGTAGCCGACAAAGCTTCCGTTGACGTAAACCTCCGCTCCGCTGTTTGCGGCAAAATTGATATGTACGCGCCCGTCGAGCTTCTCGAGCGTAAACGTCTTGCGGTACACTCCGCAATTATTTTCGCTTGCGTCGATATGCGGCTTACCCGACGTACGAATCGGGTGCGGGTATCTTATGTTGGAATAAATCGGCTTGCCGTAGCCTTTAAGCTGCCAGTTGGACGGAACGTAAAGTTTATCCCATTCGCTCGGATTCAAATCGAGCAGAGTCGCGGACACGTAATACTTAAAGTCCCATTCGCCGTTAAGCAACGAGGTCTGCACGTTGCCCGTGCAATCAATCGGAAAGCCTGCGCCGTGCTTCGGTTCAACGTTTACGCAATAGACGTCGGGATTGTTGAAAAAGTTTTTCATACTCTTTTCCTCTCTCTTCGGATTGTTTTATCGAACGCTAAAATTATTGCTCGTCTGCCACGAACAAAATTCTACGGCAATTCGGACATTCTGCATAATCGCCGGGATTGCGCAGCTTGGATTTCGTATCGTTGTCCACTTCCATTCTACAACGTCCGCATATGCAGTTTACGCTGTCGTACTTAACGAAAGCAGGCATTTTCTTTGCGTTGCGAAGCGCAAGATACGTCGCCATAATGTCCGACGGAATTTGCGATTTCAATTCGTTAAGCTTAGTTTTTATTTCAACAACCTTCGGTTGAAGATTCTTTACAAGCGCGTCGTATTCGGCTTTTGCCACTTTGTAAGCGTCGGTTGCCTTTACGCCCTGATCCCACGTCTTTTTGTAGCCGTCGTTAACCTGATCTATCTTTGACGCAGAAGAACTCGCTTCCTTTTCGAGCGCATTTATCTTTTCGGCGATTGCGGACACCATCTTCAAATAGTGATCCGCCTCGTTTACGTCTTGAACGTCCTCTAAAATTCCGTCAAACTCGTCAAGCTCGGCTTTAAGCGCGTCGATTTTTTCTTTCATCGACGCATAGCTTCCAAGAAGCTCGCCCGCTTCGTTTTTGAGCTTGCCGATCATATCGGTTGCGCCCTCGAGACGAGATTTTGCGACAACCAGCTTTTTACGCTCTTCGCTCTTTGCAACTTCGTTTTCAAGCTCCATAAGCTCTTGATCGATTTTTTGATATTCGAGTATCGTGTCAAATTTCATTGTACCCTCCGACTGTCTTAAACGGACAGCTTTGTTTTGCTTTTATGGTTTTCACTCCCGTGGGAGCGATGATGTTTTCAAAAATATTCTGCACCATTATTTCGCTTGCGTAATGAGAAAATTCGACAATCGGAAAATCGTCGTTCTCCGCCGCCACGTACAAATGATGCTTAAAATCTCCGCTTACAAACACGTCCGCGCATTGCTTTGCGTGCTCGTATGCCTCGTCGCAAGCGCCTCCTCCGCAAATCACCAGCGCGCGCTTTACGGTTTTATTGTCGTCGCCTACGTATTTTACGGAATCGTCCTTTAACGTTTTTGCCACGCTTTTTGCAAAATCCTTTAACGAAATCTCGTCAATGTCGCAAAGCACTCCAACGCCGTCGGGAACAAGATTTCTGCCGCCGAGCAACGTAGCAAGACTCATGCAAAGTCCGCCGTTTTCGCTAACGTCCATATTCGTGTGCGCGCTATATACGGATATGCCGTTGGACAGCACGTCCGCAATCATTTCTCCTTTTGAATAATCCGTGTCTATGCACTTCACCGCGCGGAAAAAGAAGGGGTGATGCGTCACAATCAGATTGCATTCGTTCTCTATTGCCTGTGCGATAACGTCCCTTGTCAAATCAAGAGCGACTATCGCCCCCGTGCATTCGCGCTCCACCGACCCCATCATAAGACCGGGATTATCCCACGCCTCCGCAAGCGTTTTCGGCGCGACGTTTTCTATTGCGTCGATTATCTCTTTTATCTTCATAATATTCCTTGCCAAATCGCGTATCAATCGCGATTGTGCTTTGCCTCCTGCAACACCGATTCCAATTCGTCTATTTTATTCTGCAACGCAAGAGCCTTCGGATTTTGTCGCAGTACGTTTTCAAGCTCGCGAATTTCTCTTTGAGCAACGGCTATAAAGCTTGCGCTTGTCTTGTAAAACGCGCCGTATTTTATCTGCCTTTCGTCAAGCTCGCTCTTTCCCTCGTTGGTTTTTATCACCGTATAAAGCTTGCCGTTGCATTCCACGGTTTCGTCATACACCACGGTATGACCGCTGTTTATCAACTGTCTGCGGACCTTTTCGGGGTGCGTATTCGGCGAAAGCAGAAAATGCGAAAATTCCTTGCCCTCTTTCGTCGCGCGCGCGACTATATCGGATATTACGTCTCCGCCCAAGCCGGCTATAATCACGGTGTCCGCTTCTCTGGACGCCACGCATTCGAGTCCGTCCCCAAGCCTTGTCGGCATAAGCTCTGCAACGCCGTTTTCCTTTGCAAGCTCTCTTGCTTTTTCAAGAGACGGCGCGCTTATATCCGTTGCGATAACCTTGCTTGCTCTATCCGTGCCTATGAGATAATAGCCGAGCTTTCCGTGGTCGCAACCGACGTCGGCAACGGTGCCGTAATCCACAAGAGAGGCGATAAGCGTAAGTCTTTGGTCCAATCTAATAGGCATCAGTCGAAATCCTTAAGCTTTTTGATGCGATTCGGGTGTCTGAGCTTGCGAAGCGCTTTCGCTTCGATTTGACGTATACGCTCACGCGTTACGTTAAACTCCTTGCCCACCTCTTCGAGGGTTCTGGGGTGCGAATCGTCAAGACCGTATCTTAAACGCAGCACCTTTTCTTCGCGCGGAGTAAGCGTGTTAAGCACTTGTATAAGCTGCTCCTTAAGCATATTGCTTTCGGCAACGTCGCTCGGAGATTGCGCAAGCTTATCTTCGATAAAATCGCCGAGATGGCTGTCTTCCTCTTCGCCGATAGGCGTTTCCAATGAAACGGGATCTTGCGCGATTTTTTGTATTTCGCGGACCTTTTCCACGGGGCAACCCAGATACTCCGCTATTTCTTCGACGGACGGTTCTCTGCCCAGTCTTTGAAGAAGCTGACGAGTGGCGCGCATCTGCTTATTGATAGTCTCGACCATATGTACGGGAATACGTATGGTTCTTGCCTGATCCGCAATAGCTCTCGTTATCGCCTGTCTTATCCACCAAGTAGCATACGTTGAAAACTTGAAGCCCTTTGTATAGTCGAATTTCTCAACCGCTTTCATCAAGCCGAGATTGCCCTCTTGAATAAGGTCGAGAAACTGCATACCTCTGCCGACGTAACGCTTTGCGATGGAAACGACAAGTCTAAGGTTGGCTTCGCTCAAAATATGCTTTGCCTCTTCGTCGCCCTCCTCCATTCTTTTCGCCAGCTCGATTTCCTGATCGGCGGTGAGAAGCGGAACTTTACCTATGTCCTTAAGATAAAGCTTCACGGAATCGTCAACGCTGCTGTCGATGATTTTGTCAAGCGAAATATCGTCTTCCTCAATGGTTTCTTCAACCTTGATGTTTTCGGCTTGCAAAGCGTTGAAAACGATTTCCATGTCCTCGGCGGTAGCGTTAAGATGCTCGAGCTTCGCCATTATTTCGTCTTCGCTAACCGAGCCTTTGCTCTTTCCGAGCGCAATGATTTTGTCGATTTCTTGTTTTAATAGTTGATCTCTGTCCACAATGCCCTCCTATGTGAATCAAAGTTTATCTTCAATATTTTTTGATTTCATTATTTTTTGCAATTTGGTTATTTCCAAAATGCTTTCTCTCTTTTCTGTCGCGTCCGAAAGAGAATTGTATTTTTCCTTAAGCTCGGACAATTTTTGCGCGATGCTCTCGTTTGCGAGCATCAGCAAGCAATCGTTGAAGTAATCGCTTTCTCTGTTTGAATCGGCAAAATGCAGATGCACCGCCAATATCTTGTCTATTTCCTCATTCTCGTAGCCGAAGGCGTCATACAGCTTGCTTACGCTTATTTCCTTTGCCTGTTGCGCTCTTGCCCAATCGAGAATGCGTTTATGCGTGTCATGCACAAGCCATTTTGAAGATATTGCGTCAAGCTTAACGCATTTTGCGTTGTTGAGAATGCAGTTGATTACAAATCTCGAAGCGCGCAAATTCTTTGCCGTTTTATCGTCGTCGTTCTGCTTTATCGGCGCGGGCTTCTGCTCTCTTTCAAATTTAGCTTCGTCCTTGAGCGTGGAAACGGATACGCCGCTGTTTTTGGATACGACGTTCATATAAACCTCGCGCTCTGCGAGATTATCTATCGTTTTCAGCACTTTAAGCGCGTTTTGAACATATTTCGCACGTCCGTTCACCGAGCCTAAATCGCTTGCGTCCGCACAAACCTTCAGCTTATATTCAATCACGCTCAACGCTTCCTTCATATGTCTATGGAAACCCTCCGCGCCGTCCTGTCTTACGGTTTCGTCGGGGTCCTTGCCGTCGTCAAGAGACATAACCTTGACGTTCGGCACGCATTTTGCTAGAGTGTCGATATTCTTCAACGTCGCCTTTCTGCCTGCGCCGTCGCCGTCGTAGCATACGTATACGGTGTCGGCAAGCCTCGAAATTTCTCTTGCCTGCCCCTCTGTCAGCGCGGTGCCCATACACGCCACGGCGTTCTTGATTCCTGCCGAGCCGAGAGAAATGACGTCCATATATCCTTCGACCAAAATAAGCTCTTTATACGCAACTCCGTTGTTTTTCTTATCGCGTTTTATAAAATTGATGCCGTAAACGGTGCGTCCTTTGTCAAACAATGTGGTGTTTGTGGAGTTTTTGTATTTCGCAACGTCCTGCTCGCCGTGATAAATACGTCCGCCAAAGGCTATTACGTCGCTCATTCCGTTCATAATCGGCACTATAATGCGATTTGCAAACGCGTCCGACGGGCGTTCTACGCTTGCGATAAGTCCGCATTCGAGCATATCCTTAAGGAAATATCCCTTTCGGCGCATATACGCAACCATATGGTCGTAATCCAAGGACAATCCCAAGCCGTATCTCTTTGCAGTTTCGTCGTCGATACCGCGATTTAGAAGATATGCCCTTGCCTCCTTGCCCTTAACCTCGTCGAGAAGATTGTTGCGGTAATAGCGCGCCGCGTCGCGCATAAGCTGCTTCAACACGTCGCCGTGTTCCTTCTTTTCGGCGTATTTCGGGTCGAACTTAACCTCGGGCAAGGTCATACCCACCTTTTCGGCAAGTAACTTCACCGCGTCGTAAAACGTGACGGATTCCATCTCCATAACAAACTTTACGACGTCGCCGCTCGCTCCGCAACCGAAGCAATGATACCAGCCGTTGTTTACGCAAAAAGACGGATCCTTGTCGCCGTGGAAGGGACAACAACCAAAATATCTTCCGCCCTTTTTTTGCAAAGGAACGTATTGCGAAATCACCTCTACGATGTCGCATTTATACTTGAGTTCCTCTAAAAATTCGGGAGTAAATCCGCCTGCCATATATCCTCGAAAAATCTTTTACTATTTATATATACGAAAAAAAACCTGCGATTTCCTAAATTTTTTGAAAAATAATCAAAAAATATTTTCAAAAAGCATAAATTGATAGGTTAAGCACCGAAAAAGCGCGCAATCGCGCGCTTATGCTCTTATACGTTAAAATCCGTCTTGAAGCCGAACCGCTCGCACACGGCAGCCCTTCAACTGCACAAGCTCACGGCTCACCGTTGCTCTTCGTTTGGCGTTTCAAAGCGAAAACGTCGCCTTTGTCACTTCAATGCTTTTTCGATATAGCTTACTACGTCGCCGATCGTTTTGAGGGTTTTGATGTCCTCGTCGTCGGCAACAACGCCCCATCTGTCCTCGATTTCCATAATCAAATCGACTATATCCAAGCTATCCAAGCCGACGTCGTTGATAATGTCGCTTTCAAGCGTAATATCCACGTCGTTCTTTCCGAGTTGAGTTGCGATAAAATCTTTTATTGTTTCAAAAATCATAATGACCTCACTGTTTATGGCGTTTTAATCGTCGCGATTATTATAGCACGCATTTATCGTTTGCACAAGCGCGAATTTCCGCGGCGATTTTTTATTCTTTTCAACGAATTTATTTGCTCCAATTCTTGTCCTCAACAAATTTATTTGCTCTAATTCTCTTCCTCGTCTACCGCGCTCGGGTCTATCTCGTATGCTATTATGCTTTGCTCGTCGGCGCATACGCAAGCGTGATAATCGTCATATACCGGGAAATGCTCGAAATGAGCGTCCGCAGGAATTTCACAACGAAGCTTGCTCAACCCTTCTCCCGTAAGCTTCAAATAGCTTTCACGCTCAGTCCATTTGACGAAGAAATCCTCTAAATCCTCCGCGTCGATAAAGTCGAAACGCTTATAGTCTATATCTCGGATTTTTTCCAAATCGACGCCTATCGGGGTGTGCGAAATGCCGAGCATAATTACGCCGTGCGAATGGGACAAATTGAAAAATACCTCGTCGCTGTCAAAGCGCGGTTTTTCCCCCTCGTTACGGATTATATTCACGGCTTCGGGAAGCGACGCGCCGTATTGCGACATTATATCTCTGTAATGTCCGTAGCAAAATCGCACGAAGCTATCGCTTTTTATATTCCCTTTTGCGAAAAACAGTATCATATTTTACCCTTGATTAAGCGCGGCTCGTCGCAACTCAAACGCTTATTTGCGATTTCTGTCGTAGACGTATTTCAATCCTTTAAGCGCAAGCGCGCGGTCGCTTATGTCGATAAGGCTTGGCTCGACGGTTTCGACAAGTTCGCTCAAGCCGCCGGTAGCGACAACCTTTGCGTCCTTCATTTCGTCAAGCTCTTTGTACTTTTCAAGCATATATTTGACAAGCCCCGTATAGCCGTACACTATACCGCTTTGCATACAGCTTTTCGTATCCGTTCCGATGATGTTTTGAGGCTTTTCAAGCTCGATTCTTGGGAGCTTTGCCGCCGTAGTGACAAGAGATTCGGTTGCGGTTTTAATGCCGGGAGCTATCGCGCCGCCGAGATATTCGCCCTTGCCGTTGACGAGATTAAACGTAGTTGCCGAGCCGAAATCCACCACGATGACGGGACCTCCGTAAAGGTGATAAGCCGCCGCCGCGCCCACGATTCTATCCGTTCCCAGTTGCGCAGGGTGCGCATATTTAAGAACCAACCCCGTATCCGTATCCGACGAAATTACAAGCGGAGCCTTGCCGATATAATAACGGCACATATGTTCAATCGTATAATTGAGAGCAGGCGCAACCGACGACATAACGGCGTCGTCTATGTCGTTGAAATCCCCCCCTCTCTGCTTAAGCAGGTCGTAAAGCACCATACCGTACTCGTCCGCGGTACGCGAAGCCTTTGTGCTTACGCGCCAAGATGCAATCAGCTTGTTTTCGTCAAAAACGCCGTACTTGACGTTGGTGTTGCCTATGTCCATTGTGAGAAGCATATTGCCTCCTTGCGCAAATGCGCATACCTTGATATAAGGATTATACCAAACAAACGTCCCGTTTACAACAACAAAAACAGCCCAAAATATTTTTTTGTCGAGTAAACGCGCGGAAATTCCCGCCAAAATTTCCTATAAACGTTTTGTTGAAAGTAAAATCCCCCTCTTCATATTCGCGCAGAGTATTTTTTCGACGTCGCCCAAAAGGCAATTTACCATACGCAAGCGAGGCTTGTAAATAAATTATGTCACACAATTTTCACGCGACGGAAAAATTTTCAATTAGTCATAAATATGCAGAGCGTACAAACAAATGCGTAGACGTTAAACGCGAAGGTCGGAAAAAACTCAATCGCTATTTTATAATCCTTCATCATAAAGCGCACAAACAAAATATAAGAGGAAGCAAGCACGATTGCCATATCCGCCAGCGCAACGACAAGGCTTTTCATCTTGAAAAACGCATACACGTACAGCACCGAAAAAAGCCCCAGCACCAAAAAATATATCATCGACGGAAAAATATGCCTAAACTCTACAAGTCGCGACACCGACAATACGCAAGAAAGATAGCATATGCCTACCAACAGCGAATACCAACCGCCGGCAAGCACAAAATCGGGTTTTTCAAGCGAAATCCACCACTTTAAGTCAATATCGAAGCAAAGCGAACACAAGCCCGACGTAACGAGCACGCAAAACAGTCCCGCCACTATTCCTATCATTCGCTTAAGATACTCCACATCAATATATATTTGTTTTGTTGACGAAGCATACCTCGGTAACACATTTTTTTTAGAACGCGTAAGGTAATGTAGGAGCAATCCGAGTATATAAGGAGGTACATAACATGAACGGATTTTTTACAAACGGTACAAGCGGTTGCGGCTGTAATCCTTGCGACATAGTGTTGCTTATGCTCTTGCTCAACACCTGTGGCGGCTGCAACACAACGGGCATGAGCGGTTGCAACAGTTGCGACCTTGTATGGCTCATTCTCGTGCTTTCCTGCCTTTGCGGCGGTGGCTGCGGTTGCAAATAATCGCAGTACGTTCTTCCGTGCCGACGCTCGTCGGCACGGTTGAGAAGCTTATATTTACGCTTTTGTTGCCGCACAGCGTTTAGCGCGCGCAAGCAACCGATATATTTTACGCTTGTTCAAGGCGGTTTTGTTGACTTTTTATCGGCGATAATCTATTATTTTTATAACATTAAATACGGCGCATCAGCCAGATGCGTGCGAAAGGAGTTATTTTTATGGCAGAAGTCACAATGGACAAAATTGTCGCACTCGCAAAAAACCGCGGTTTCGTTTATCCCGGAAGCGAAATCTACGGCGGTCTTTCAAACTCATGGGATTACGGCCCTCTCGGCGTTGCTTTGAAAAACAATATCAAGCAAGCTTGGTGGAAAAAGTTTGTCGTCGAAAATCCGTATAACGTCGGTCTCGACAGCGCAATCCTCATGAATCCGACCACTTGGCAGGCAAGCGGACATATCGGCGGTTTTTCCGATCCGCTCATGGACTGCAAATCTTGCAAATCCCGTCACCGCGCCGACAATCTTATCGAAGATTATATGGCAAAACACGGCATCGACGAGAATATCGCGGGCTGGACAAACGAACAAATGGAAAACTATATCATCGAGCATAAAATCCCCTGCCCCGTCTGCGGAAACAGCGATTTTACCGGTGTAAGAAAATTCAACCTCATGTTCAAAACCTTTATCGGCGTGACGGAAGACAGCACGTCCACCGTATATTTGCGCCCCGAAACCGCGCAAGGTATATTTGTCAACTTCAAAAACGTTCAACGCACGACGCGCAAAAAAGTGCCGTTCGGCATAGGTCAAATCGGCAAAAGCTTCCGCAACGAGATTACACCCGGCAACTTTATCTTCCGCATTCGCGAGTTTGAACAAATGGAGCTGGAATTTTTCTGCAAGCCCGGCACCGATCTCGAATGGTTCAACTACTGGAAAAACTATTGCCACAAATGGTTGCTCGACCTCGGTATGAACGACGACAAACTCAAACTTCGCGACCACGATAAGGAAGAGCTTTGCTTCTATTCAAAAGCCACCACGGACTTTGAATACAAGTTCCCCTTCGGTTGGGGCGAGCTTTGGGGCGTTGCGGATCGCACAGACTACGATCTTAACCAACACATCAAAACAAGCGGAAAGGATTTGAGCTACATCGATCCCGTCACCAACGAAAAGTACGTGCCCTACGTCATCGAGCCGTCTCTCGGCGCGGATCGCGTGTTCCTTGCCTTCCTCTGCGACGCATACGACGAAGAAAAAGTGGGTGAAAACGACACTCGCGTAGTGCTTCACCTCCACCATGCGCTTGCTCCTATCAAGATTGCGGTGCTTCCCCTGCAAAAGCAACTCAACGAAAAAGCCGAGGAGCTTTACGTGGAGCTTTCAAAGCATTTTGCTTGCGATTTCGACACCTCCGCGTCTATCGGAAAGAGATACCGCCGTCAAGACGAAATCGGCACTCCCTATTGCGTCACCGTTGACTTTGACAGTCTTGAAGACGGTTGCGTAACCGTGCGCGAACGCGACACTATGGCGCAGGTGCGTATCCCCATGGACAGCCTCGTAAGCTACTTTACGGAGCAGTTTGAATACTAATCGTAATCGTTTTA
>CAZUZK010000014.1:0-30462 GCA_964624745.1 uncultured Bacteroides sp.
CGCCAGAACAAAACACGTGGTTGCGACAATAACGATTGTCAACAACAAGAGTAAATTTTTCTTGGATTTGTTCATAATTTCTCCTTGAATTTTTTTCGCCTAATAATATATTAGATGAATTTTTTTGAATGTCAACTCTTGTCGCCAATCGAATGCCTTACAAATAGTATAATTATATAAATATATTTTTATGGATTATTTGATATATCCTTTACTTTCCATACAAAGAGTAGTAAAATGAATCCACAAAACTAACGCCTAATATATTATTAGATGATATTTTTCCATCGGGGAAAACGGCGAAAATAATGGCGTTTTTAACGCTTGAAAAAATAAACACCGCGCAGGAACGCGGTGTTTTGTTTTTGATTTTTCGGACAAGCTCGCCTTGTGCAAAATTAAGGGCGGCTTGACGTCTTACACTAGCCTTGCTTGTTATAAGTACGGCTTGCAGAGTATTTGAATCCGACGCGAATTTATTTTGTTTGCTCGTCTATGCTTTCGACAAAGTTGCAAAGTACGTTGAAGGTCTTTTCAAGGCATTCTTTGTTTACGTCCTCTGCCACGTCGAGACGAGTGTGATAATAGCGCGGAAGATTGAAATTCATAGCCGTTACGCACACGCTCTTAAATCCGCCGGCGGTGTAGGCGGCGGCATCCGTCGCGCCCAATGCGACGCTGCCTTTTTTGCACGGCATACCTTCTTTTTGACAGGCGTCGAGCCAAAGTTTTGTCGCCTCGTCGTCGCATTTGACAAGTCCGTTCATGTCCTTGTAATTGACAAGCATATGGTCTTCTTCGCGGATTGTGTCTAGGCAGAGTATGGTTGTGGGGCAGTCCTTAAAGTCGTCCTTGTGTGCCTTTACCCATGCTTTTGCGCCTCTTAAGCCTGCTTCCTCGCCGCCTGCGCAGATACAGCCTATCTCGGTGTTTTCAAAGGTTATGCCCTCGTCGGAAAGCGACTTGAGGAAGGATATTCCCATTGCGCAACCCGTGAGATTGTCCGTTGCGCCGTCCGCAACGATGCGCGGATTGAAAAGAACGTACATCAAAAGCCAGAACGGCACGAAAACTCCGCCGACGCCCAGTGCGATAAGAAGGTCGGTGTTGGTCGTTGCGCTGAACAATCCGCCGTCTATGCACGCCCAAATCGCGATTGCGGTGAAGTACAATATGCCGATAATAGATATGAGAAAGTGCGCGATAAAGCCTTTTCCGCCGAAAAGATAGTTGAACGTCCACTCATAGGCGGCGTCGGCGTGTCCGCTGATAATAACTCTGCGCTTCACCTCGCCCTGTGGTTTTTTGATTGCCATCATATTAAGCGATTCGCGCTTGGGGAAGAGGTTGTCGACAACCTTGCGATAAAGCACAAATTCAAGCACCATGAGTAGCATGCCGATAACCACCAAAATGATGGATACGAGCGGCGCGAAAAACGCGCATGCGAAGCCTGCAAGCACCAAGGTTACGGTGATATAAATCCAGCCCATAAAAGCGAGCGGGTGGGCGGTGTACGGCTCCGTTACAACGCTGTCGGCATACGGCTTGACCGCTTGCGCCATATAGTTTATCGCGTCTCTTTCGCCTTGACTTCCGCAATCTCTTTTGCCAAAAGAGGAAATGACGTGCGAGATGAAGTCAAACATAAAATTTGCGCTTTGCTTCGAGTTTTGTTTCAACTTGTCGAGTTTCATAAAAAACCTTCTTTTGAAATGGTAACTACAGTATAGCCCAAAAGAAACGTTAAAGCAATATTAAAGGCGCAAAAGGGATAAAAGTTTATCGATAAAATGCGATGATACGCATAAATATAAACGCTCGAAAACAAAAAGAAAGCGCACCTAACGTGCGCTTTTGGGGTTTGTTGATTCGGTGATTTTTGAAAGGGAAGAGAGTTATTCTTCCTTGTCGCTTATCGCGTCGATTTCGGCAGTCGATTGGCGTTCGCCGATTTTCATATCGTCAAGCGCGTAGGTGCGCACGTCGAAGCTACCGTCTTTAAGCATGACCTTTACGCGCGCCGTTTGCTTTATGAGGTCGTTGGATTCCACCGTGCCGTCGCCGTCGGGAGTTTTTACCTTGCTTCCGACCTTAGGCATGAGCTTGAACACCTCGTTATAATAGTCGTTTTCGTATTTTAAGCAACACATCAATCTTCCGCATACACCGCTGATTTTTTGCGGATTCAGGCTCAAGCCTTGAAGCTTTGCCATTTTTATAGACACCTTTTCAAAGTCGGGAAGGTGAGTGGTGCAACAACACGGTCTGCCGCAGGGCGCAAGCGCGCCGCGCATTTTGGTGTCGTCTCTCTCGTAAATTTGGCGTAGCTCTATGCGGATTTTGAATATCGAGGCAAGCACGCGCACAAGCTCGCGGAAATCGACTCTTCCGTCTGCGGTGAAGTAGAAAATGAGCTTGGAGCGGTCAAACGTGTATTCGGCGTCTACGAGCTTCATATCGATGCCCATTTCGGCAACCTTCGCACGCATTATTTTGAGCGCTTCAACCTTGTCCTTCGCGTTCTTTTCAAGCTTTTTATTATCCTCTTCGGTGGCTTTGCGCACTATAGGTTTTAAGGGTTGAACGATGTCTTTTTCGTCAACCTCCTTGTTTGCTATCGCGCACAACGCATATTCCAAGCCGCGCGCGGTTTCGACTATTACGCCGTCGCCCTCGTTAAACGTTACGTCCTTGGGATCGAAATAGTACACCTTGTTGGTGTTTTTGAACTTTATTCCTACAATTATTGCCATTTATGTCTAGCCTCCAGCATAGAGAAAAGCAAATCGTCTATCGTTGCCGTCGCATTGACGTTGAGCGACAGCTTGCGCCTTGCCGAATTGACCTTGAAAATTATTTCAGCCAACGCGCGTTCGGAATAGCGATTGCCGAGATTTATTATATCCGAAGATACGTGTTTGGACAACACTAACGATTGATTTTTTTTGCTTACGAGCATATCGCGCAAAATTATTGACAGCACGTCTAAAAATTCCGACAAATCTTGTTCTGCGGTGATTATGCCGTCCGTTTTAACAACGTCGCTACTCTTTATAAGATTGTTCAGCACGTAAAGCGCGCTTTTATAAAGTTGTGCATATTTCGGCGACGTTGCGATTTTTTTTGCCTTGCCGAGCTGTCCCTCGCTACATTCCGCGGCGATTAAGGACATCTCTTTGTCAAGCCCCAGCTCGAGCATCGCTTCGTATATGGTGTTTTCGTCAAAAACGTCCATATATATACTGCGAGCGCGTGACTTTATCGTGTCCAAAACGCCGGACTCGTTGGCGACGCCGAGGAAAATCGAAACGTCGGCAGGCGGTTCCTCAAGCGTTTTTAGAAGCTTGTTTTGGGCTTGCACGTTCATTTGATCCGCTCGATGGATAAAATAAATTTTCTTTTGCGACAAAGCCTTGACTTGTATCGTATCGAGCATTTTTGAAACGTCGTCAACTTTGATTTTGTCCTTGACGGGGAATAGATGAAACACGTCGGGGTGGTTGCCGTGCAGTACCTTTTTGCATTCCGCGCAATTAAGACACGCATTGCCGTTTGCGCAATAAACGCTTGTTGCAATCAACGTGAAAAATTCGTCCGTGATTTCGTCGTCGCCGGACACAATCATATATGCGTGCCCCAGTCCGCTCGCAAAATCGTTGCGGATGAGAGAATAGGCTCTGGACGCGCGTAGCGTATGCTCAAAGGTAAGCTCGCTCACTTTATCGCACCTCGTTGCTTCAAAGCGTCAATAATTTTTTGAGACGTGACATATTTGTTGAAATCGGGTTTTATACGCACAAAACGGCCGTTTGAACTCTCGATTTCGTTGATATATCCCTCGTACACTCTATCGTGGAAATCGGCGGATTCCTGCTCCATTCTGTCGTCGGCGACCTTAAACGTACGCCATGCTTCGCTGGGCTTTAGGTCAAGGAAAATCGTAACGTCGGGCAAGCATCCGTCCATAGCCGGCGTGTTGATAAGCTTTATTATTTCCGCACCCATTCCGCGTGCGTAACCCTGATAGGCTATCGAACTGTCCACGTATCTGTCGCATATCACAAGTTCGCCTCTTTCCAACGCCGGCTTTATCACCTCGCGCACGAGTTGAGCTCGGCTGGCGGCATAAAGCATCGCTTCCGTCATGTCGGTCATGGCGGTGTTCTTGGGGTTGAGAATCACCTTGCGTATTTGCTCGCTGATGTCCGTGCTTCCCGGCTCGCGAACGTATATCGCGTGTTGGTTGGTCGATTCGAGATATTCTTCTAACAGCTTAAGTTGGGTGGATTTTCCCACACCCTCGCAGCCTTCAAACGAAATAAACATTATGGTCTCCGATGTGAATTGTTTGATTTTTTTATTATATCACGTTAAGTCGTCTTTGTCCATTAAACGAGCGTTTGCGAAAGGATACAACGACGCGATAAAATCATTATAGCATATTTTGCGCGTTCTTCAAGCCGTGATTTTGAAAGGAATAAAATGAGATACCGACGCGTAAGCGACAAAAGTGCGCTTGACAAAGCGAGGCATATGGTATTAAACTAGATACTACTATTTTATTTGTTAGGAGTGCTTACCGCTTATGGATTATAAGCAAATAGAAAGCAAATGGCAAAAAATTTGGGCGGAGACCGGGCTTTATAAGTTTGACCGCTCCAAGGTTGACAAAAAATATTATTGTCTTGAAATGTTCTCTTATCCGTCGGGAGCAAAGCTTCATGCCGGACATTGGTATAATTACGGTCCTGCGGATACCTTTGCAAGATTCAAGCGTATGCAGGGCTACGAGGTGTTCCAGCCGATGGGCTTTGACGCTTTCGGCTTGCCTGCGGAAAACTATGCCATAAAGACTGGCATTCACCCCGAAGACAGCACGCTTAAAAACATCGAAACGATGGAAGGACAGCTCAAGCGCATCGGCGCGACCTACGATTGGGATTACGAGATAAAAACATGTATGCCCGATTATTACAAATGGACGCAGTGGATGTTCCTTCAGCTCTACAAAAAGGGCTTGGCATACCGCAAAGAGGCTCCCGTCAACTGGTGCCCCTCCTGCAATACCGTGCTTGCAAACGAGCAGGCTCAAGGCGGTATATGCGAGCGTTGCGGAAGTCAGGTTACGCACAAGAATCTGAATCAGTGGTTTTTCAAAATAACCGCATATGCGGACGAATTGCTCGACGATATCGATAAGCTCGATTGGCCCGAAAAAACAAAGCTCATGCAAAAGAACTGGATCGGGCGCAGCTACGGCGGAGAAATCGAGTTTCAAGTAAAGGGCAAGGATATAAGCTTTAAGGTGTTCACGACGAGAGCGGATACCGTTTTCGGCGTGAGCTACGTTGTTCTCGCTCCCGAAAGTCCGCTTGTGGACGAGATTGTGACGGACGAGCAAAGAGCGGCTGTAGAAGAATATAAGGAGAAGAGCGCAAAGGCGACCGAAATCGACCGTATGTCTTCGACGAGAGAGAAAACGGGCGTTTTGACCGGCTCTTATGCTATAAATCCGATAAACGGAAGAGAGGTTCCCATTCTCGTTGCGGACTACGTTATCGCAAGCTACGGCACAGGCGCGGTTATGGGCGTTGCGGCGCACGACGAAAGAGATTTCGTGTTCGCTAAAAAGCTCGGCTTGCCCATAGAAAGAGTTATAAAGGGCAAGGACGGAGTTGACGATACGCTTCCGTTCTGCGAGGACGGCGTGTTATGCAACAGCGGCGAGTTCGACGGCTTGTCGAGTGCGGACGCAAGAATTGCGATTCTCAAAAAGCTGGAATCCGTCGGCAAGGGCGGTTTGAAGACAAACTATCGTCTGCGCGATTGGCTTGTAAGTCGCCAGCGTTATTGGGGCACGCCTATCCCCATAATCCATTGCGACCACTGCGGAGACGTGCCGGTTCCCGAAAAGGATTTGCCCGTGCTTCTTCCGCACAACGTAAATTTCGCTCCGGACGGAGAATCTCCGCTTAAAAAGTGCGACGAATTTGTCAATACCGTTTGCCCGATATGCGGACGTCCTGCAAAACGCGACGCGGATACTCTCGATACGTTCGTTTGCTCGAGCTGGTATTTCTTGCGTTATCCCGACGCTCATAACGCCGACAAGCCCTTCGATACCGAGTGGATAAACAAAATGCTTCCCGTTGATAAGTATATCGGCGGTGCGGAGCACGCTTGTATGCACCTGCTTTACGCGCGCTTTTTCACAAAAGCGTTGAGAGATATGGGGTATCTTAATTTTGACGAGCCGTTCTTGTCCTTGGTGCATCAAGGTACTATTTTGGGTCCTGACGGAAACAAGATGTCGAAATCAAGAGGTAACGTCGTTTCGCCCGACGACAGCATAGTGAAGTACGGCGCGGATATTTTCAGAGTGTATCTTATGTTCGGCTTCAACTACGTAGAGGGCGGTCCTTGGAACGAAAACGGATTGGAATCCATAAGCCGTTTCTTCGACAGAATCGAGCGCATCGTCAAGAAGTGCTATGAAATCGATTTTGAAAACGCACCTCTCGGAAAAGCGGAAAAAGAGCTTAATCGCGTACGTCACAATACCATCAAGTGCGTGACTAACGATTTGGGAATTTTCTCGTTCAACACGGCGGTTGCAAGACTTATGGAATTTGTCAACGCAATCTATGCGTACGAGACGAACGTGCCGAAGAAAAACGCGTTCTATAAGGATTGCACAAAGGATTTGGTGTTGCTTATCGCTCCGTTCGCACCGCATTTTGCAGAGGAACTTTGGGAAATGCTCGGCAACGAATACAGCGTTTTCAATCAAAGCTATCCGAAATTCGATCCGTCCGCAATGGTGCTGGACGAGATTGAGCTTGCGGTACAAATCAATTCAAAGCTTCGCGGTAGGGTTACCGTTGCAAACGGCGCAAGCAAAGAGGAAATAGAAAAAGCCGCTCTCGAGGCGGTTAAGGACGTGCTTACGGGCGAGCCGAAAAAAATAATCGTGGTTCCCGGACGTCTTGTGAACATCATAGCGTAAACAATTAAGCGCGCCGTACGGCACGCCAATATAAAAACATCTAGAGGCAAAAATATGTTGGATCTTATCAGAATTAGAAACAATCCGCAAGAAGTGGTAGACGCTCTTGCGAAAAAAGGATACAAGGCGGATTTCACTCAAATAATCGAGTGGGACGACCTGCGCAAGGCAACGATAACGCGTATCGAACAGCTCAAGGCGCAAAAGAATAAGGTTTCGTCGCAAATTCCCGTGCTGAAAAAGGCAGGGCAATCGGTCGAACCGATATTCGACGAAATGAGAAAGCTCGGGGACGAAATCGCGCAAGGCGACGCTCAAATCAACGAGCTTATCGCAAAAATCAACGACGCGCTTGCCGTTATGCCGAACCTTCCCGACGAAGATTTGCTCCCCGGTGAAAAGGAAAACAATCAAGTCATCAAAATTGTCGGCAAAAAGCCCGAGTTCGATTTTCCGCTTAAAAATCACGTCGATATTTGCACTGACCTCGGAATGATAGATTACGAGCGAGGCGTAAAGCTTTCGGGCAACGGCTTTTGGATTTACAGAGGCATCGGCGCACGTCTGGAATGGGCTTTGCTCAACTACTTTATCGACGAGCATATCGCCGACGGCTACGAGTTTATTCTTCCGCCGTATCAGCTCGGATACAACTGCGGCTTCGGCGCAGGACAATTCCCCAAATTCAGCGACGAGGTGTATTGGCTGGATTGTGACGAGGACAGAAAGCGCAATCGCTTTATGCTTCCGACGGCGGAAACCGCGCTTGTCAATATGTATGCCGGCGAAATTATCGACGAAAGCAAATTGCCTATGAAGTTCTTTGCGTATTCTCCGTGTTTCAGAAAGGAAGCAGGCAGCGCGCGCGCAGAAGAAAGAGGAATGATAAGAGGACATCAATTCAACAAAATCGAGATGGTGCAATACGCGCACCCCGAGCATAGCGCGGAAGCCTTCGAGGAGCTTGTAAATAAGGCGGCGCGCCTTGTAGAAAAGCTCGGCTTACATTTCAGAGTCAGTAAACTTGCCGCCGGGGATTGTTCCGCGTCTATGGCAAGAACGTATGACGTGGAGCTTTGGATTCCGTCAATGGGAATATACAAGGAGTGCTCGTCCGTGTCCAACGCAAACGACTATCAGGCACGCAGAAACAACACGCGCTTCCGCGATTCCAAAACCGGAAAACCGCAATACGTGCATACGCTCAACGGAAGCGGTCTTGCGACGTCAAGACTTATTCCGGCTATTGTGGAGCAATACCAAAACGAAGACGGAAGCGTCACCGTTCCCGAAGTGTTGCGTAAATATTTGGGCGGATTGGAGAGAATCACAAAATAACAACGGTTTCAAAACAAATGCGGACGCATTAAGCGCCCGCATTGTTATAAACAAAATAAGAAAAAGAGGAAAATTATGAGAGAAGAACTCAAAAAGTACGGCAACGAAGCCTATGAAATGGTGGAATATGCCGCAAATGAAATCGGGCCGCGTTTACCGGGTTCGGACAATGAAAAGGCGTATCACGATTATATGTCCGACAAGCTCAAGGAAATCGGGTTGTCGCCGAAGACGGAAAAATTCGTTTTCGCGCCTCATGCGTCCATTGGCGGACTTCCGTACGCAGGCTGGGCAGGTATTATAGGACTTGCGCTCACCATTATAGCGATTGTCCTTAGCGGAATTACAGGCTTCGGCTCGACCGCGATACATTTTATTGCGACAATGTATATGCTTGGCGTTTGGATATGGCTTTTAGTGAGCGTGTTCAAATATCACACCTGTTTCGACTGGTGCTTTAAGCACAAGGTTTCCCACAATACATATGCGGAGCTTCTTCCCGAGGACGGAGAGTACGATTACACGATTTTCCTTTCGGGACATACCGACACAAGTTGGACGCTGAAATTGAGTGCGTCGCAATACAAATTCGGCTTTATCGGCGTTGTGATAAGACTTGCTCTCGGCGCGGTTGCGGTGGGTATCGTCACGCTGTTAAGCGTTGCCCTTACCGTGCTTGTAATGATGCTTACGTACGGCAACCATCTTTCTTACGACGTATATGTCGGCGCGTATAAGGCATACGATATTCTTTCGCAAGCGACGGTATACGCGTCGCCATTGCTTGTGATATGCGCGTTCCTTCTTACGATGTACAACGAGAAAACCGAGGCTATTGCGTCTCCGGGCGCAATGGACAACGCAACGGGCATTTCGATTGCGTATCAGGTCGTGAAATATTACAAGGAAAATCCCGACAAAATGCCGAAGCGTTGTCGCATAGTCGATTTCAACTGCGGCGCGGAGGAATCGGGCTTGCGCGGTTCTCTTGCGTTCACAAGGGCGCATAAGGACGACGGAATGCTTAAAAACGCATATCATATCAACATCGATTCGATAGCGGACGCAGACCATTTCGAGGTTATTCACGGCGACGCATGGCTTTGTCCGCATTTTGACAAGGGGCTTGAGAATAAATTTACGGAAGCCATGAAGGAGGCAGGAATAGCAAATCCCGGCAATATATCGAATCCTGTCGGCGGTTGCGATTCTACGCCGTTCCAAAGGGCGGGAGTGAAGTCCATTACGTTTGCCGCGCAGAATCCGATAATGAGCAATTATTATCACACCTTCCGCGACGTTCCCGAGCGTTTTTCTCCCGAAACCGTCGGACTTGGACTTGACGTAGTGCTTCGTGTTATAGACAAGATTGCCGAAGAACACTAAATCAAACAGAAAGATAAATTAAGCTTGCGAGACGTCCGAAATCGGGCGTCTCGTTATTTTATTCCGTAGTTTTTAGCGACAAAAAATTCGCCGCTTGAAGAGTGAAAATAATAAAAGACTAATAGATAAGGACTATATGCTAATAAATAAACGCCATATAGAGGCACGTTATTTTATATAAAGGCACATTATTTTATTATATAAATAGTTCTATTGTGAAAAACATTATTATAAGCGCGAGTCGTAGTATGCTCGGCGCAAATTTACGGAGTGCTTAAAAGCGTTAAATCAACAAGCTTACCGGCTCTGCGCGCCTTTTCGACGACCTCGTCGGTTATCGGTTCGCCCTCTTTTGCTATTGTCAAGCCGCCGTAGGTTGTTAGGTCGGAGGACAGCGTTCTGCCGATTAGAAAGGCGTAATCGGATATGATGCGAGTAGGCGTGTGCAAATCGTCGTCAACGGGCGCACCCTTGCCGACAATAGCCTCGAAGGCGTCCTTTGTAAACATCGGGGCGTCGGGGGATATGGCTATTGCCATAGGCGCGGACTGTAAGAGAACGCCGTTACTCGTCAAGGACGACGCGTTTTGCACGGCGAATGGCTCGCTTGCTTGCAAATCGGGGTGTGTAGATTCGCTTTTTGCGGTGTTAGGGGAAGTATCGACATTATCCAATATAAAAACAGGCGCGTTTTGTTTTGGCTTGGGTATACGCAACGCCTTTGCTTTGGGATATTTTGCGCTGTTTTTCAGCATAACGACGTCGCCTACGTTTTCGATTGCGGAGGGCGAATATTGCTCCGTATCGGTGAATAGTTTTGCAACCCTTCCGAGCTTTGTCGCTTCGACCTTTGAAATATGTCCCTTTAGAATGCCGTTTTGCGTGTAGACGGGCATTCCTATGACGTCGCAAGAGAGTATCGATACGTCAACGTCCGCATACTCGAGCAAAGCCGCCTTGCTTTGGACGATTACAGCGTCGCCGATTGACGTTGCGTTTGATACGGGAAGGAGAATAGGCGTATCGTTTTCGTATGAATTTATAATAAAATATTCAATTTGAGAGCATTTTTTTGAAAAATATACATTTTTTATAATTCCGATTATGCAAGAATTTTCACGTGAAAGCACCGGCTTTTCAAGCAAGGAAGAAATTTCAAACATAGCATCACCTCTTGATAAAATATGCCGAACGAGAGCGGAATATGCGCGATTTGACAATAGACATTTTAAGCATACAGATGTCGAAAATTTTGTCGAATTTTGTATTGTCGCAATGCAAAAAAACCGAATTTGAACACATAAAAAACCGATATTCTAAATAATCGCAAAAAACGCCGAAAACACGTATTGTCCACTGACTTATCCACATTTTCACGGCAAATTGTGGATAACTCGGTGGAAAAGGTCGTATTTTTATACCGTCGTGCATAAAATTTATACCGTAACTATATGCAGGTCGTAATTTGTCGAACGGGAAAAAGAAAAGACTTTTGGATTATATGCGGTTTGATTGCCGTTTTGCTTGCATACTGCATAGCCGCGCCCTTTGTCGTGTATGCCGTTCGTCTCGGCGAAACGTCGGATAGGGTGATTGTTATAGACGCAGGACACGGCGGCGCGGACGGCGGAGTGAAGGGGGTAAAAAGCGGAGTTGAAGAAAAGGAACTTAATCTCAAAATCGCGTTTTATCTTGGCGAAATGCTTTCGGGGTGCGGCTACAAGGTGGCGTATACGCGCAACAACGACGTAATGCACACCTTCAAGGGCGTAACAAACAACAAAAAGCGTGCGGATATGTACAAGCGCGCCGAAATTATAAACAACGTCAAGCCCTGCGCGGTGGTGAGCATACATCAAAACTTTTATTCTCTTCCCACTCGGCGCGGAGCGCAGGTGTTTTTCTCAAAAAAGAACGAGAAATCAAAGGAGCTTGCCGAGAGCGTGCAAGCGACGCTTAATTCAGAGATCAACGCGCCCGAGAACGGACGAACGTATGCTCCGCTATGTGCCGAAAAGTACTTGCTTGAGTGCAGTCCGTATCCGTCAATTATCGTAGAATGCGGATTTTTAAGCAATTATGCCGACGAGCAAAGCCTGCTTTCAACCGCCTATCAAATGCGCCTTGCGGCGGTGATATGCGATGCCGTATGCGATTATTTTGCATAATTTCACACAAAAACCGCGTTGTAAAAAAACTGCCAAGACGACGGTTTTTTGTTTATAAAGAGTATTTGTCAAAGAAAGAGGTATGAAACATCGTTACGAACGGACGGCGGTATGCTTTCAATAGTCCTTTCGTCCGAAAAGATAATCCAACGATACGTCAAAGAAGTCTGCAAGTTTGATTAGCGTTTCAAAATCGGGATTGGAAGCACCCGTTTCGTATCTGGTGTAATTCACTCGCGAAATGCCTATGATTTCAGAAAGTTGTTGTTGAGTAAGCGCGCGCGCACATCTTAAATTTTTCAGATTTTCGCCTAATATATTTTGCATAATTGACATTGTACAGATTTTGTACTACGATAAATAAGATGTGCATATTTTGTACATTGGTGAAAAATTTTTAATATTGCAAAGCGCGAAAAACGTTTTGTAGCGATGAAAATTCGCAAACAAAAAATAAGCAAAAGGAGAGGTTGGTTATGTGTTTTAAGAAAAAACAGGGAGACGTACTCGTTAAGTTTGAAGGAGCAAACGAGGATTTGGTTTGGACAAGCCCTTCCATAAAAGGCTTGTACGCAGGCAGGAAGATAGACGTTGTCGTGCCTTTCACTCACGAGGCTATATGCGTAAAGGACGGCGTTGCGGACAACGTTTGGCAGTCGGGCAGATACACGCTCGAGACGGACAAGAGATTTTTAGAGCAGGACATTCGTTTCTACTTCATCAACAAATCGACGGTTGTCGCGGTAAATTGGGGTACGCCGTCGCAAATAGACGTGATAGACCCGGTGTTCGAGATGCCCGTTAAATTCGGCGCGAACGGCGAAATCAAGTTGTCGGTGTCCGATTCCAAAAAGTTTTTGTATAAGGTTGTCGGCGTTTCGGACGGCATAACGGCAAACGGCGTCGCAGGCTTTTTCAGAAACAAAATTGCGTTGCTTTTCAACACGCACCTTGCAAAGCATATGTCGGAATACAAGATAAGCTATTTCGAGCTTGCCGAGCGGTTGCAGGCAATGTCCGCGTTTTTGAAGGAATCCTTGTCGGGAGAATTTGAAGCATACGGCTTGCAAATAGACGATTTTATCATCAACGGCATCAAGATTTCCGAAGACACGCTCGAGACCTTCCGCAAGGACGCAGAGCTTGTGCGTAGGCTTAAAGTGCGCGGAGAAACCTTTGAAAAGCTCCGTCAGGAATCCAGAGACGCAAAGGAAAGCGAAGCGGAAAGACAAATCCGCCTTATCAAGGCGTTGGGAGAGTGCTTTGCACAAGGCAAGGACGAATACAATCTCAACGTAACCAACAAAAGCTTGCTGTAAATAAGGATAAAATTATGGAAAACACAAAGCTTGTAACTTATAAGTGTCCCGTATGCGGCGGCATCGTAAAATTCGATGCCGACGGCGTTACGGGCGTATGTCAAAGCTGCGGAAACGTTGTAGAAAAAGCCAAAACCGTCACGTTAAACTATGCGGCAAACAGCAATCTCGACCGCTACAACGTAGATTACGTGTACGACAAGGATAAACTCAACGTCGAGCTTTCCGCTGTCGATTTGTCCGTCAACAAGGGCGCAATCACATATACGGGAATGGAGTTTGAAGCCGTCGAGACAAAAGACCTTTCTCCGCAAAAAGCGATAGAGCTTGAAGGTCTTATCAAAAAGCTTCACTACGGCTACGACGACATCACGGACAGGAGTATGCTCGACACCGTTAGGGAAATTCGCGCCATTGACGAAAACAACGTATACGGCGAATTTCTGGACAAATGGTTTAACGACGGCGATTGGGTAAGCGTGCTTGAAAGACAGGACGCCCTTGCCATACACTCCTTTGTTTTGCCGTATTTGAAGGAAACGAAAAGCAAGATCTTGGGCGATAAAAAAGCCTACGATGCTTTGGGCGTACGTGAGAGGGTGCTCGCCATTTATAACTTCCGCGTTTTATTCGATTATATCCGAAGCGTGGACATTCCCGACCAAGAGAAAGCGCAACGCTATGACGAGGCTCTCGCCTTGGCAACCGAAAGTCAGCAAACCGGCAAATTTTCTAACGTATTGCCAATGCTGTCCGCAATAGACGCGCTTGACGTTGCCGAAGCAAGGAAGCGTGATTTGACGATAAGCACGATTTACAAGCTCTTCCAAACCACCGACGAAAAGGAACTTGCAACGGCAATGTATTTCTTTGTCGTGAACAAAAAATCGAATTGCGCCGAGTATATCGAAAAGATGATAAACCCCGACGTAATAACGTCCCTGGATTTTACGCAAGCAAGGAGCCTTGTCGGGTATATCGATTCGTTAAACGAGCTTAGCGACAACGAGAAAACAAGCATAGACAACAAGCTTATTTCGTTTGCGTTAAAATCCTTCTTATTGCCAAACCACTATTCGGGTGCCGACGATGAAAACTTGTGCAGTATGTTTGCGCTTATAAAATCCGCAAAGACGGACAAGAAGCAGCTGAAAGCCTGGTATAAGGATGCGTTTGAAGGCTTGCAACGCAGGTGTAAAATAGTCCATGACTATTCCGGCGCAATGATTTATCTTGTGCAGAACGGCTTTGATGACGCAACAATCTCTCTTCTTGCAGAGATGAATATTTCACTCGATCCTGAACCGGTGCTTACTGCGGCGCATTTTATTGCTCAAAGCGACTATGCAAAACGTGAAGAGCTTGTCGAAAAACTGTTTGTCAATTCAGAATGGAAAACGAGCTTCAAGGGTGCGATTGACATTTTCGGAGCGATTGCCTCAATGAATTTGAGTTCTTCATTGAGAGACAAAATATACAACCATTTGCTTGGAGGGAATAGAATTTATCAAAACGGCACAAGCGTGTACGGTCTCTTGTCCCTTTATTCGTTTATCAGCGACAACGCATTGCGCTTTGAGAGAATGTGCAATTTGCTTGTAACCTTCAAGGACGAATTGTTCCTCAAGCTTACGCAAATGCAACTGCTCTTCGAGTGCGGAGATTTGAACAAGGACGAATTTTTGCTCTGCCTTGACGTTATGCGCAAAACTATTGCTTTCAGCGTTGCCGAGAACAAGAAGAAAATGGCAATCGCAGAGATTGACGACGTTAAGAAAAAATGCAATTTAAGCGATTATTCTGCCGACGTGCGCGCCTCTTCCGCAAATAGAAAATATATTGCCTGGTTGAAGGGCAAACCGATTTCCAAGGACAAAGCGCGCAATGATAAAATGCTCGATTCGCTTAGCCGCGTCGAAATTAATAGCTCTGCTAAAAACGCAAAAGGCTTTTCAAACGAAAAACAAAAACAAGCCAAAGACCGTCCGACTACGATAATTATGGCTTGCGCCGGTGGAGCGTTGGCGTTGCTTGACATAATCTTTATCGCATTGCTGTTTGCCGATACAAAATTCGATTGGTATTTTGGCATCGCGCAGGGCGGCCGCATTGTGCTTGACATTCTTTACGTCGCGTTGCACGTCGCAGCCGCAATCTTAATCGGCGTATTTTGTGACGTACAGGCAGAAAAGGTGGAGCTGTTCAAAAAGCTGTGTATCATATCCATAAGCATTTTGGCGGCGTTGATGGTTTCGATGTTCGCAACGTCGTATGTCGTCACCAAAGAAGAATCCTATGATTCTCCGTTTACGATTTCCTCTGCCGAAGAAATGAAGCGTATGAAGAATATGCCGTATTGCGATTTTCAGCTTACCGATGATATAACGTATTATCAGCGCCATGTGAGTAGGGATCCTTTCAAGTTCTACGGTCAGTTGGACGGGAACAATCACACCTTAACCGGAACCGGCCAGTTGGAAAGGCCGATTTTTGCGGACGCAAAGAATTGGCAGGTGACCAATTTGAAAACCGCCGGCACGTTATATATAGCCAAGAGAACTGTTTATTATACCGAATACGGATACAGAAGAGAAAAAACAGTAAAGGTTACGGAAGCCGACGAAAACGGACTTGTTTACCAACTATAAAAGCTATAACACAATTAAGCTTAAAGAGAGGCGCGTGAACCGCGCGTCCAACAGAGGTTTTTAGCCCATAAAAAATTTAGCACACTAATTTTCACCAAAAGTGAAACATAGTGTGCTTTTTGTTTTCTAAAGCTTATCAAGCATGGTTAAAGTTATATTATATTTGCCATAACTTTCCCAAAGGGAAAATAAAACTTGCCGAAAGGCAAATATAACTGCATAAGCAATATCACTGCACAAGCAATAAAACTGCGTACCGCACCAACTGCGATTCTCGCGCGCATATTTGCGCGTATGCCTTGATTTATAGTTATATTTCGTTTATAATTATCAATTATGACAAACGCATTTGCTTATCCGTGCCAAAAAATCCTGAAAAAACACAGCGACGATCAAGAAATCGCGCTTATTCTCAAGGATATAGAAAACGCGCAACAGGGCGTTATGACCTTTTCAAAAGAGGTCAAAAAGTATATGCTCCAGTTTATTCATGCGCGCTACGACGACAACGAAGAGGTAAATGCGCTTATCGACGTTTTGAAAAAGTGGAGCAAATACGAGACGTTCAATTATTTGGAAATATTCCAGCTTCAGGACGAATGTTATTTTTGGTATGACTTTCTGCACGCATACGGCGCGTGGAAAGTTATAGGCAAGACGTACGGCTTCACGGACGAAGACAATGCGCTCAACGTGCTTATCCGCCTTGTCAAGCTTGACGAGAGCGTTTTCAAGGCGTACCCCGAGCTTTGAGAGGTGAACTGTGCAAAAGATTCACGACGGACACAGACAGCGTATGCGCGAGCGTATCAGAAAAAGCGGCTTGTCATCTCTTGAAGAGCATGAGATTTTAGAGTATCTGCTTTATGCCTTTGTGCCAAGAAAGGACACCAATGAGATTGCTCATGCGCTTATTGACAAATTCGGCTCGCTTGCAGGCGTTCTCAATGCGGACGAAAAACGCTTGTGCGACGTGTGCGGTATGACGGAAAACGCGTCGCTGTTCCTATCCTGCCTACCCGACGTTTTCAGAGCCTATCTCGACGATATGGACAAGCGCAAGCCGAGTCTTAAGGGCAGAGGCACCGCACGCGCGTTTATGGGCAACAGACTATACGGAGTGCGTGAAGAGCAGGTTTTGGTTGCCGGACTTGACGCGCACGACAATCTTTTGGATTGTCAAAAGCTTGCTTCGGGAAGCGGCGACGCCGTTGAGTTGAGCGTTCGCGCCGTGGTGGATTTTGCGCTTAAGTGTCGTGCAAGCAGTGTGCTTGTGGCGCACAATCATCCGAGCGGTAATCCTGCGCCGTCCTCTCGCGACGTCGAAATGACGCAGGAACTGTATATGACGCTTTCAAGCGTCGGAGTTACGCTCCAAGACCACTTGATATTTTGTGCAAGCGAATACTATTCGTTTGACGAGCAAGGAATGCTCGATAAAATCAAAAACGCAAAGAATTGTTTGAAAGAAGGTATATATTTTTATGAGTGACGTTGTAAGAACCAGATTTGCCCCGTCTCCTACGGGATTTATGCACATAGGCAACCTGCGCACGGGCTTGTACGCGTTTCTTTTCGCACGCAAAAACGGCGGAAAATTTATTCTTCGCATAGAAGACACCGATCAGGAACGCAAGGTGGACGGCGCGGTTGAAATGGTTTATCGCACGCTTGCCACGGCTGGTATAAGCTATGACGAGGGACCCGACAAGGACGGCGGCTTCGGTCCCTATATTCAGACCGAGCGTATGGGCTTGTATAAAGAATACGCTCAAAAGCTCGTTGAGCTGGGCGGCGCGTACTATTGCTTCTGCGACAAGGAGAGATTGGAAGGGCTTAAGGACGCCAACGGCGTGCATACCTACGATAAGCATTGCCGCAATCTTTCAAATGAAGAGGTTCAAAAACGCTTGGCGGCAGGCGAACCGTACGTGATTCGTCAAAAGGTTCCCGACGGTGTGACGTCAAGCTACACGGATATGGTTTTCGGGGAAATCAGCGTGGATAGCGCGGACATCGAGGACGGTGTGCTTCTCAAGAGCGACGGCTTGCCCACCTACAATTTCGCAAATGTCGTGGACGACCACCTTATGGGTATAACGCACGTTATTCGCGGTACGGAATATCTCAGCTCAACGCCGAAATACAACCTTATATACGACGCGTTCGGTTGGCAAAGACCTTGCTATATGCACCTTCCGCCCATAATGAAAGACGCCACGCGCAAGCTTTCAAAGCGTTTCGGCGATGCCAATTTCGAGGACTTTATCGCAAAGGGCTATCTTCCCGAGGCGGTTGTCAATTACATCGCGCTTTTAGGCTGGTGTCCGAAGGACAACAGAGAAAAAATGACGATGGACGAAATGATAGAAGCCTTCGACGTTGACGGCATTTCGCATAGCAGCTCCATTTTCGACGAAGCCAAAATGCGTTGGCTCAACGGCGAATATCTCAAGGCGATGTCTGCCGAGGACTTTGAAAAGGTATCGGAAAGCTGGATAAAACAAGCTATCGGCGACAACGATTACGACGTTAAGGAGCTTGCCTCGCTAATGCAAACGCGCGTCGACATTTTAAGCGAAATCCCCGAAAAGCTCGCGTTTTTGGGACAATTCGGCGATTACGACTTGGATATGTACGTTCATCAGAAAATGAAGGTTGACAGGAGCGTTGCACAAAAAGCCGTAGAGATCGCAATAAGCGCGCTCGAGAATTTTGAGGATTGGAATGCCGATTCGATAAAGGAACAAATCAAAGCCTGCGCCGAAAACACCGGTATGAAAGGCGGACAGGTTATGTTCAGTATGCGCGTCGCCTTAACGGGCGCGCCCGTAACCCCGGGCGGTGCTATAGAAATGGCTATGGTTTTGAAAAAAGACGAAACGTTGCGCAGATTGAGATATTCTCTCGAGCTGCTCAAAAGGGCGTAATAAATGATGAAAACGACTTTTGATAGAAAAAAGGCTATATGTATAGTTCTCTCGTTGATAATTGCGGCGAGCATAGTGCTTTTTGCCGCGATTACGCCGAGCGGCGTCGCGCAAGCGACGCAGTGGGGCTCAAAGGACACCTCCGAGCTTTGGTATTATCAACAAGAATTTCTTGACGTAGACAACGCGAAGAACGCCGTTTCGCAATGGGATTTGAGCAATATCGAAAAGCCTGTCGTGATTGCGGTAGTCGACACCGGTATAGTGCTGGGGCACGAGCTTTTTGAAGACGTGCTGTTGAAAAATTCCGACGGACAGATTCTCGGCTACAACGCAAGCGAGGGCGTAAAATCCGACGGCACGGTAGACGTCGGCGACGAAAGCTCGAAGCACGGAACGAGCGTTGCAGGCATAATCGCAATGCTTATAAAAGAGTTCGGGCTGGAAGATTATATCAAGATTTATCCGATAAAAGCCAACACAAAGGGAAGCGACGAGTTCAAAATCGCAACGCTTGCCAAGGCGTTGGACTGGGCGTCCGAGCAGATGAACGTCGACGTTATCAATTTGTCCTTGGGCTTGCTCAAAAGCACGGCAAAGGGTACGTCGTACGACAACTGCAAGCTTGCCGACCGAACCGCTTTTGAAATGGCGATAGAGCAGGCAAGACGAACGTCCGTTTTGGTGGCGGCGGCAGGCAACGATTCCAAGTCCGATTCTCAAGACGTCTATTATCCTGCGGCAATGGACGGCGTCGTATCCGTTATGAACCAGAGCAAGGACAACACGATTTACAAAACGTCCAACTATGGCGCGACATACGACCTGTGCGCTCCGGGCGAAGGAATATACACCGCAAAAACGCAAATCGACGCTCCCATTTACAGAAGCGACTTGAACGGTTCAAGTGCCTCCGCGGCGTTTGTCAGCTTCGCGACGGCGTTGTTGAAGCTCCGTTGCAGCGTTGAAAACAGAGACGTCGATGCGACTGCGCTTACGCGTATGATTCGCAATTTCAACGTAAAGACGCTCGATTCCAACGGACAAAAGTATCGCGTTCTCGATCTCAACACGATTGCTTCGGGTTCTATAGACGACATTCGCTATGATTATCAAATCCCAACGGGCATGAAGCTTGTACACGACGGCACAATGGGTAGCGATGATTTTTCGGGAATAATTTATATGCGCGCAAGCTCGATAACTCCCGTGAAATTTTACGCAAATCTTTTGCCGGCAGGGAAGACCGATCCCGATGTCGAAAAGGAAATAGAGTGGTCTATAACGACGCTTGAAAGTTATCAGTCGAACGTTGTATTGAGCAAACAAAGCGGCGTTGCATACGGCTCGGAATACGAGTTTAATCCCGAACGCGGAGGGGACTATCTTGTAACCGCCACGCTTGAAAGATACGGCATAACCGTATCCGAGCAGATACACATTGAGTTTTCAACGTATTATTCCGGCGAGGTCAGAGTGACGCTTGCCGAGAACGCCTCGCAGGACGTGTCCGAGGCTCCGTCCACCGCCACGCTTTATTCCACGGAGACAACGACTTTTGCGCTTACGGGAATGCAATATCTCGATTACAGAGTTGAAACAAAGTGGTATGTCAACGGCGAATACGTCGCCAGCGGCGAAACCTTTGATTTTACGCCCAAGAAAGCAGGCACCTATCGTATCACGGCGCAATACGGCGACAATAAAACAATCGATTTCGATTACGCATTTGTCGCCGAAGTCAAATCGTTCATTTTGCGCCCGCTCGATTTGTCGATGCTGATAATCGGGCTTGCGTTGGCGACGGGGCTTGCAGTCGCGGTTGCAGTGATTTATACGCGCAAGAAAAAAGCTAAAGCGACGACCTCCGACGATACGAAAGCCGACGAACAGGCAGAATAATTATTTATAACGAGCATAGCAAAAGAACCGTCCGTTGAGGGCGGTTCTTTCGCTTAATAAGGGGGAATATGATGAGATGTCGATTCATTCGTTTTTAAGGAACAACACGTTTTTCATATGCACGTCGCTATAAGAAAACGTGCGCTTTTTCCCGTCTTCCGTTTGTACTGTAAACACTGCCGGGAACACCGCGGTAACCTTGCCGTGATACAGCTTAAATTTTCCGCGCCCCTCGTTGATTTTCAAAAGGACGGGAATGTTGAGTAGCTTTTGGACCTTTTCTTTTGCGCCGCATATTGTTTGACCTATTTCTCTCATATGCAAATTGTTGCCGAATCAAAGAATTTTTAATCGTCATAATCGAAAAAATATCCGAATATACTTTTGGTGAAACGGAGGAAAGTATGTTCGATTTTGATAAAATAAGTGCTAGCAAATTTTACGTTGCGCCGTCGGTGGAAAGAGTCGTCGAGTTCTCTCCGCCCGATATCGATATGAGCAACGTGTCAAGAGTGTTGTCCCTTGCTGTAGACGCAAAGTGTGTGGGCGTTGAAGCGTTCGACGGATATGCGCAGGCAAGCGGAAGAACCAATTTTCGCCTTGCGTATTTGGACGGCGACGGCGTTCCGAAGGGCGTTGACTACAACGCCGATTTCACGGTTCGCGTTGACGGCGAATTTGTCGAGGGCGACAGCGTAAGCTGTGACGTTATTGTGACCGAGGCAGACGTAAACGCCGGAGATACGTTGACCTTAACCGCCGTGTTGGAAATAAAGGCAAGCGCTATAAAGAGGGACGAAATAGACGTTCTTGTCGGTGCCGAAAATTGTTATACAACGACAAAAGAGGTGTTTATCCCCTCGTTTATAGCAACTAAAACTACGATTGTGCCGTTTGACGACGAAATTAACGTCGGTACGGACGTGCAAACCGTGTTGGGATTAAACACCGTTTGCGTCGTTAAAGAGACCGCCGCTCGAGATGGCGGAGCCAACGCCAAGTTGCGCGTCTTTGCAAGGGTGACGTATGTCGAAAACGGAGACGTCAAGCAACAGGATTATGATATTCCTCTTGAAGAAGAAATGAATTTGGACGGAGTTGTCGGCGACGACGCGATTATGCTTTGTGCCACGGTAAAATCGTCCAAGGTCGTTTTGCAAGGCGTTACGGACGACAACGTAATTCGAGTCGAGGGAGAATTACAACTCAAGGTTTCCGCTTTCAGATGTGCGAAGACATCGATTATAAGCGACGTGTTTATGCTTTCAAACGATATTGAAATCGAGCGCGACACGGCGCGCTATCAATGCTTTGACGGATGCGGATATTTTGTGCAGAGCGTGAGCGGTACGGCTGTTTTAGGCGACAACAGACCACGCGCCTTGAGCGTAAACGCGTTGCCTTATGCGCGATGCTACACGTCAAGAGCTTATCTTGACGATGACAACAGACTTGTCGTCGAGGGAGTTGCCGACACGGATATAATTTACACCGATGAAAACGGCTATAATTCCGTCCGCGCGGAGATTCCGTTTGCACTGGGCATAACAAGCGAAATTCCGTTTTCAAAACAAGTGAGCGCGCGATGCGAAATTCAACGTATCAACGCCGTCGTGAGAATGGACAGAGAATTTGAGGTTTCTATGGACGTTGCCGTTTCGGTATGCGGTTATTCTCCGCTTGAAACGGAATATATAAGTGCGGTGACTGTCGGCGAGGAGCGCGCGCAAAACAAGTCCGCGCTATCCATATACGTTACGGGCGAGGGGGAGGATATGCTTGACGTGTGCAAGGCGTTATCCGCGATGCCCGACGACGTGCTTTCTCAAAATCCCGATTTACAGCCGCCGTTTAAGGAGGGAGAAAAAATAATATATTTCCGCAGGATTTGAAATATTGTTGTTTTGGTAAACGAAAAGACGGGCAAATCTTGCCCGTCTTTTCATTGCCGTTATTTATTGTGTTTTCGTGAATTTTTTTCTGCCTCGAGCAGGGCTTGCGCGTCTTTACGCGCTTGTTCTATGGCGTTGTCAAGGCGCGCCGATGCCTCGTCCTTATCGGTTTTTAATTTGTCCTTTATGGCTTCGATGTTTTTTAAGTCCTCTTCGTCTAGCTCCATTGCCTCATAGGCGTCGTGTGCGGCTTTTTTAAGCTCGGAAATTCTTTTTACAATCGCACTTTCGCTAGCGCAATCGCTTTCGGAAACGGACAAATCGCTTCTAATATCGTCTATATACGCGACGATGAACGACGGAAGAGAATCGCATACGGCGTCCAGTGTGCTTTCGATGGTGTCGGTTGCAAAATCAAAGGCTCGTATCGCGACGTTTTGCAGTTTGTCCAACACTTCGCGCACCGCCGCATAGCCGTCCTTTATTCTTTGTTTTTGCACGTCGTCGGCATTGCGGTATAGCTTATCGGCGTACGTCGCAAGGTCTTCCATTGTTATTACGCATCCGTCCGTTTGGCTGTCAGCTATATCGTTTAAGTCAAAGCCGAGCAGGGCGGAGAACGATTTAATTTCCGCAGAGCTTAACAAATATGACGGGCTTGAAGATGCGAGCTGTTGGCATATCGAATAATATTCCAGGGCAAGTCTGTTTGCGTTTGCCACCAGGTATTCCAATGCGTACATAGCGTGTCGCGCGTTGGAAAGGGGATTTTGCAAAAGGTTTTCTACGAAATATTCGATATATACGCCGTCGTCAAGAATCCTTATCGCGCTGTCGTAAACGTATTGAGCCTGTGCGATTTTCGACGAGTAATCGCTGTCGAATTTATTTTCGACATAAGACTGCGCTTCGTTGATTCTTTCTATCAGCTCTTGCTTTGAAAGCGTCAGGGCTTCGTCAAAAGAAACGTCCGTAAACATTTTACTCACGCGGTTTGCCAGACGATAAACGTCTTCTTCGATTTCTATTCCGCGTTGCTTCAGCTGCTCTATTTCATACAACGCCGACATTTCCGCTTCACTTTCGAGTTTTGCGGAAATACCGTATTTTTCGAGTGTGTTTCCAAAGCTGTCGAAAATCTTTGATGTCAGAGAGTGTTCGTCGCTGTTGTCGTCGGACACCACGTTGACGTTGATGACCAAATCGGATTTGCTTATATATCCGTATTCAACGGCGAGCGTCGCCAAATTTTCAACCGCAACGTCCACGCTTGCGCCTACGATACCGTCTTCCTGATACAGCATTACGCGCGCGTCGTGATTTGCTCCGGACACGCTCATCACCGTTCCGTTTTGGTCGAGAATAAGCTCAACGGACGGATTTATATCTATGCTTACGTAAGAGGTGGGGGTTGGGGGAGTTATTTTCGGAGGATTTTTCGTGAACAACGAATTGCACGCGACAAGACTTGTTCCGCAAAGCAGAACAAGCACGACGCACATGGCGATGGTAAGCACGTTTTTTGCAGTCGTTCGCATACTCTTCTCCTATTATTTCAATATTATAATATACCGAAAACATAAAAAGTCTATAAATATATTATAAAGAAAATGTGAAAAATCCCCTTTTCGCTCTCGTCGCGCCGTGCTTTGCGTGAAATATTGTCTTGTTATATTTCTGCGCGTGTGCTAAAATGTTCGTATGACACGGCAAGAGCTAAACGATAAAATGCTTGCCCTTCAACAAGGCGACGAGAGCGCGTTCGAGGATATTTACAACGATACCAAGCGCGGACTTTTCGCTTTTATTTTTTCGATTTGCAGAGATTATCAAACGGCGGAGGATATGATGCAGACCGCGTATGTGCGGTTAAGAACCACAATCGCCTCGTATCAGGCGGGCGGCAATGCCTATGCTTGGCTTTATACGATTGCCAAAAATGCGACGCTCACCGAGCTTGCTCGCCGCAAGCGCGAGATTTCCTCCGACGCCTTCGACAACGAAGAGCAATTCGGCTCGTACACGCTCGAAGAAAGGGATTCGCCGACCATTACGGTTATGAGCAGGGTGTTGAACGACGTCGAGAGGCAGATTGTTTCCTTGCACGTCATATCGGGGTTTAAGCACCGCGAAATCGCGGAGATGCTCCAAAAGCCTCTCGGCTCGGTGCTGTGGACGTACAACAATTCGCTTTCAAAGCTGAAAAAAGCATTGCAGAGGGAGAACGATTATGAGAGTTAAAGATATAGAACAACGTCTAAAAAAAGAACACGAGCAATCGAGAGTTCCCGACGTTCTCGCTCGCGCGAAGCAAACGCCCATCAATCGCTTAAAGGACGGACAGCTTCCGCTTAAGGCGTTCAACAGAAGAGACACGGTTCTTGTTTTGTGGCTGGCAATGCTTCTTCTCATCGTCATAGTTTTTGCGTTGGGAACGGTGCTTCTCATTCCCTCTGCAAACGCAAGCGTAGAGTACGATTACGTGCGTGTGCGGATAGCCTCCGACGGCAACGAGAAGACGTACGGCGTGGTTCTTGCCGATATGAGCGACGTTGTATTGCTTGTGCTCGAAAAGGAAAATTCAAGCAGTGTAATGACCTTGTGTAGCGTTGGCGAAAAAGATGTAAAATTATCTATATCGGCAGTTTATTTGCCAAAATCGAACGATAAAATATCCGTTATTGCATTTGGCGATGATTCTCAAGCGAGCTTATCGGCAAGCGTCGTTGCCGACGCGTTGCGCGCGATTATTGCCGTAGACGTCGTAGACGCAAGCGTTTCGATAAAGACGTCGGACGCTAGCGAGCTTGATTCGTGGAGAAGCGTTATCGACGGCGCAACCGATACGGATTCCGTAGACGAACTGATTGCAAAATACCTTTCCGCGTTTTCGTGACGTGTGCTTTTTTACGCGCAATAATTATTGAAATTTAAGCGCGTTATCGTCAATTTGAATCCAAAAAGCTTTCCCGACCAAATTTTTGTTGAAAAAAGGTTGTATTGTATGTATAATATAATTTATTGATATATTCATACTAAACGCAAAATATTGCGTGCGCATACGCGCAAAAGGGTGATTATGAAAAAAACACTGATGACGATTCTCGTTGTGCTTATGGCGATAGCGGCTTGTGTCGCGCTTGTCGCGTGCGACAATACGACGCCGCCCGACGTAGACGACAAGCCCAACGAGTTTGAAACGGCAACGTATACGGTTACGTTCAACACGGACAGCGACTTTGTGCTTACGGACAGCGTAATCAAAAACGTACCTGCCGGCTCTAAGATAGACAAGCCGAAGGATGCGGACGGCAACGAAATACGCCCGGTTAAAAAGGGCTACACCTTCCGTTTTTGGTCTGCCGACGGCTCCAACGAGTTTGATTTTGCAACGGATACGATAAACAAAAACATTACGCTTACCGCAAAATACGACGCAAACGTTTATTATCATACGCCGGTGCTTGATTCAAAGTTGCAATACGTCAAAAACGACGACGGCACGTATTCGTACAGTATCGTCAAATTTGCCGACGGCGAAGAAACCGCAAGCCTGCCGGTCGCCGATTTCGACCAAAAGACGACAACCATCAAGTCAACTTATTCCGGCTCCACGTCCGAAGCGCTCAACTGCCCGACTCGCGAGGGCGACGTGTTCTGCTTCTGGTTCTATATGAAGGACGGCAAGCCCGTGCAATTCACAAAATGGGCGCAAGGAGCATCCTCCGTCGCGCTTCTCAACAAGTATACGTTCACCGAACCGCTTACGCTATATCCGATGTTTGAATCCACACTCCCGAAGGTGGAGGTTGTATACAGAGACAATCCGGCGTATTCCGAGGTTGTTTACAACGACGGCAACAGAATTTCCTATCCCGTCAACAAATCGGTTCCGACAACCGACGAAAAGCTCGTCGTGCGCTCCAAGAGCGGATATGAGTTCGACAAATGGTATTACACGCTTAAAGACGAGGACGGCAACGACGTCAAGTACGATTTTGCCTTTGAAGATGACGAACAGAGCGGAACAAGCTTATACGTAGCCTGCGGTCTTACGGATTATTTCACTCCGGCAACGTTAAGGCTTTATGCCTCTTGGACGAAAAAGCTTTCGATACAGTCCTACAACGATTACAAAAACATATACGACGCATTGCGCGTTGAGAATCCCGACGACAAGGCAAAGCTTGCTATAACCGACATTCTCGGTGCCAGAATCGAGCTTATAGGCACCATCGATTTTGCAAGCAACGCGCTTGAACCGCTATTCGACGCAAATCATGTATTCGTCGGAGTTATCGACGGCGCGACCTACGATGCAAACGGCAACGTAGCGAGCAAAGCAACCCTGCAGGGCGGTGTGTTCGGCAATTCCGACCACGCGTCGATATTCGGTTATGTATCGGGCGAAATCAAAAACGTAATAGTTAAAAACGTTTCGCTTTCCATAGCGAAAAATACGAACGGCAAATATAACGACAAGGTATACGTATCTGCGCTTGCCACTCAAAACGGCGGTAAAATCGACGGTTGCGTGGTGTCTGTCGATTTGAGCGCGCTAGGCACGCCGACGGACAGCTTGAATACGATTGTCTTCGGCGGTATCTGCGCTGTAAACAAGGGCTTGTCCGGCGATAGCAATAAAGGCTATATTCTCAACAACGACGTTACCGTCAGCGTTTCCGGCGTCAACTGCGAAGCCTTGACGTTCGGCGGCATAACCGGCGAAAGCAATGCGTCTGCTCGTCTTGTCAACAATATCACGGCGATAACTCTCGGACAGATTTCTTGTAAGGATGACGGCGAATCCGCAAACGGCAGACCTTCCTTGAGAGTGGGCGGTATTGTCGGAAAGAACGGCGGCTTTATTTCAAAATCCAAAACGTCCCTTACGCTTAACGGCGTTTCAAGCGCGGACGAGACATATTTGGGCGGAGCTTGCGCGGACAATACGGGAAGCGTTGCGACGACCGATATAGCCATTACTCTCAACGGCGAAACAAACGTTGGAGGAATTGTCAACGTCGGCGGTGCAATCGGCAAAAACGAGGGTTATATCCTTAATTGTCACGCAAGCGTTAAGCTTGACGGTATAGCAACCGACAAGGCGACTTCACAGCTTAACGTCGGTGGCTTTATCGGCAACAATTTCAGCGAAAAGACGGATTCGAGCTCTTCAGAAACCACGGGTATCGGTGCAATCAACGCCTGCTACGTCACGGGTTCGGTATCTGTTAAATCGACGGCAGTAGCTAGCGCAAACGTCGGCGGCTTTGTAGGTAGAAATTCTCAAAGCAAGATTGACAGCATATTTGCGATAGTAAACGTTGAAGTGGACAATCTCGGAGAGAGCAAGGTCGGCTATCTTTTCGGAAGCCTTGAAAAGGGCTCGGATACGTCAATAAAATCCACGCGCTGCTGGTATGCAAAGGAAAGCGAGCTGAAGCTCAACGGAACCGTGTATGCGGACAAGAATTTCGACATCACGCTTCTCGGACAGGGCAAGGAGCAATTCAATTTCTCTGCAAGCGCATGGCTTAACGATTCATCTAATATGAAGCTTGACAAGGACGTCTGGCTCGTGCAAGACGGCGTTACCCCGACGCTTAAGGGTTAAGAGAGAATACAACCGCTAAATTAAATGTTTATAAAAAATCGTCTGCAAGCACAGGCGATTTTTTAATCTTTAGCGATGTGAATCCACCGCTCGAAACGGTGGAGATAAACGTCTATTTTGCGTCTATCAGCGACAAAAGCAATTTTTTTCCGTCTTTGAGTTTTATATAAAACATATATCCCATTTCTTTATCGAGATACTCGACGTCGTTGACGTTTTCGATTTCGGTTGCCACAAGCTCTCCTATTTGCACTAAAATATCTTCCATGGTAATCTCCTTTGTAAATTAGTCAACTACAAAATATCTCATTTAAGCGCGGCTGTGTCGAGGAGAATTTGTCGAATTAGACATAGCATTGTCGAATATTGTCATATTTACAAGAAAAGCGTGATTATATGGCGAAATAGTAGCAATCAAGTCGCTATTGTGCAATATTCCGTCGATTATTCTTCCGGTGTTCGGTTATGGTTTATTTGTGTTTTTTGCAAAAAGAAAGGACTGCCGATTCGGCAGTCCCTTCGTCATAGCTTTGGATTAGTCCTTATAGGAGTCCGCTTTCTTTACGTAGAATGCGCGCTTCTTTGCCGCGTCTTCTTCGTTTTGTGCAAACAACACCTTTGCCGCGTCCGGATTCATCTTCGCCAAGGAAGCGTATCTGGTTTCGTTCATAAGGAATGCTTGATAATCGCCGGTCGGCTCTTTGCTATCGATTGTCAAAGGAGCCTTGTCTGTTCCGACGAGATCGGGGTTGTAGCGGAAGAGCTGCCAGTAACCGCACTCAACAGCCTTCTTCATTTCCATTTGCGAATTGTCCATACCGCCCTTGATGCCGTGGTTGATGCACGGTGCGTAAGCGATAATGATGGAAGGTCCGTGATATGCTTCGGCTTCTGCAAACGCCTTGACGACCTGATTCATATCTCCGCCCATCGAAACCTGTGCGACGTATACGTAACCGTAGTCCATTGCCAAAAGCGCAAGGTCTTTCTTCTTCGTGCGTTTACCTGTAGATGCGAATTTCGCGATTGCGCCGGTAGGAGTGGACTTGGAGGCTTGTCCGCCGGTGTTGGAGTAAACCTCTGTGTCGAGAACGAGGATATTGATATCTTCGCCGCTTGCAAGCACGTGGTCTACGCCGTTGTAACCGATGTCGTATGCCCAGCCGTCGCCGCCGACGATCCAAACGGATTTCTTGATGAGGCAGTCCTTCATTGCTTCGATGTTTTCGAGCAATTCGAGGCTTACGCCGTTTGCATTATTCTTTTCGTTGTCGAGAAGCGCGAGAATAGCGTCGGTTGCCTCTTCGCTCTTTGCGGCGTCGTCTTTACCGTCGAGCCATGCGTTGAGCGCATTCTTCATATCGTCGGAGATAGTGCCGAGACCGAGGAGGTTGTTGACGTGGCTTGCAAGCACGTTGCGACGCGTGTCGTATGCAAGGTGCATACCGAAGCCGAACTCTGCGTTGTCTTCAAACAGGGAGTTAGCCCAAGCAGGACCGCGACCCTTGTCGTTCTTCGTGTAGGGGCAGGTCGGTGCGCTTCCGCCGTAAATGGAGGAGCAACCCGTTGCGTTTGCAACAAGCATTCTGTCGCCGAAGAGCTGAGTCATAAGTTTGACGTACGGAGTTTCGCCACAGCCTGCGCAGGCGCCTGAGAACTCGAAGAGCGGCTTCTTGAACTGGCTGTTCTTCACGTTTACGGACTTGAGGTCTGCGCTCGTCTCTTTGAGATTTGCGGCGTATTCCCAGTTTGCTTCTTCCTTCTCGATAGCTTCGTCAAGCGGAACCATTGTGAGAGCGGTTTCTTTTGCAGGGCATACCGCAACGCAGTTGGAGCAACCCGTGCAGTCGTACGGACTTACTTGCATACGGAATTCGTAGCCCTTTACGCCGATTGCCGGCTTCGTTTCAAACGTTGCGGGCTTATCTGCAAGCTCTTCTGCGGTTGCGAGCGTCGGACGAATGGTCGCGTGCGGACAAACGAGAGCGCAGCGGTTGCATTGGATACATTTATCCTTATCCCACATCGGGACGGAAACTGCGATACCGCGTTTTTCAAACTTGGTCGTGCCTGTCGGAACGTAGCCGTCGGGGTTGAATGCGGAAACGGGGAGCTTGTCGCCTTCTTGTGCGGTGATGGGAGCGATAAACGTTCTGAAGTATTCGTCGTTGGGAACCTCGAGAGGAGTTGCGCCATACGAGGTGGTCTACAAGCATCGCGACTATTTGACACCATTAAGGTGTGCGCTAGCGT
>CAZUZK010000015.1:0-2283 GCA_964624745.1 uncultured Bacteroides sp.
AAATCGGGGAAATATAACAATATGGACAAATCGTTTACGGCAAATCTCGAGGACAAAGAAGTGTATTTCAAAAGGTTTTCGGAAGCCGAAGCGTTGCGCCCCAAAGCGACTGAAAACAATACTAAAACGGACGGCGAAAACGGAAAAATATGATTGAAAGAGAAGAATATCAAAATTATGTAAAGAAAAACTCTCCGAAATCACCGATGTTACGCACGCTTATAGCCGCGTTTATCGTCGGCGGAACGATATGCTGTATCGGCGAGGGCATCGGGGATATGTTTAGAGCGATTTTAACCTCGCCCGACGAAAAAACGGTTGCGATTTATGAAAGCTGCACAATGATTTTTCTCGGAAGCTTGTTCACTGCGCTCGGCTTGTACGACAAACTCGGGCATTTTGCGGGAGGCGGCTCGATAATTCCGATAACAGGTTTTGCAAACTCCGTAGTTTCGCCTGCTATGGAATACAACCGAGAGGGTGTATTTTTCGGCGTATGCGCAAAGATGTTTGTCATTGCCGGTCCTATTATTGTGTTTGGAGTGTTTGCGAGCTTTTTAGTCGGACTTATCGGTTATTTTGTTTATCTGTAAGGTGGGATATGCGTACTTTTCAGCTATCTAAAGCAGTATATATCAAAAGCGGTTTTACAATCGTCGGGCCCAAGGAGGGCGACGGAAACTTCGGTGATTGCTTCGATATCGTGTTGAAAAACGATATTTGGTGTGAAAAATCCTTTGAAAAATGCGAGAGCAAAATGCAGCGTGACGCCATCACCGGAGCGATTAAAAAGGCGGGCTTGACAAGAGAGGAAATAGACGTTATCACGGGGGGCGATTTGCTCAACGAATTGTCCGCCACGTCGCTTGCCGCGCGCAATTTTCCGGGGGCTTTTTTGGGTTTGTATAATGCTTGTTCGACGTTTAGCGAGAGTATTCTTATAGGCTCGATACTCATTTCGGGCGGATATGCGAAAAACGTTGCTTGCTCGACGTCGAGCCATTTTGCGTCGGCAGAGCGTCAATACAGATTTCCGCTTGAGCTTGGCAATCAGCGTACGCCGACGGCGCAATGGACGATTACGGGCGCAGGCTGTACGGTATTGAGCGACGAAATGCCGAGTCGAATAAATCATCGGGTATACGACGATGACGTTATCGCAATCGACGAGGGTATGAATATAGACCAAAAGACGCTTGAAAAATATAAAAAGAGCATAGAAAAGCAAAAGAAGGTGTTAGATGCCGACAAATCGAATCTGTTTGAGCGCAATTTTAACAAAAGCTACAATGATTACGCCTCGCCGAACACCCATTATGCCTGCGTTACGGGCGGTACGTTCGGAAGAGTGGTGGATTTAGGAATTGACGACGAGGCAAATATGGGCGCCGCTATGGCGCCTGCCGCGTGCGATACGATTCTTACGCATTTTCAAGAAAGCGGTCTGCCCGTCGATTACTATGACGGAATTTTTACCGGCGATTTGGGGCGTTTCGGAAAAGAAACTCTCGAATACTTGCTTGCAAAAGAAGGCATAGAGCTTCCGTCGTATTATATGGATTGCGGCGCAAGCTATTTTGCGCCCGAGCAAAAAACTTATCAAGGCGGTTCCGGAGCAGGGTGCGTAAACACTGCATTCAACGGATATATACTCAAAAAGCTTCAAAGGGGAGAGCTAAAGCGCGTGCTTGTCGTGCCAACCGGTGCTTTGCTCAATAAAGATACGCCGTTGCAAAAGGAGACTATCCCGGGGGTATCGCACGCCTTTACGGTGGAGGCGCGAGAGTTTTAGTGTTTGAGGTGCGGAGAGGTCGGGTAAACAGCAAATAATGTTTAAGAGTTCTAAAAATCTTATAATTTTAGAACAAAACGGTGAAATATGGATATATTTTTGACGTATCTTAAAGTTTTTTCGGTCGGTGGACTGGTGTGTATGCTGGGACAGATTTTGATAAATAAAACAAAGATGTCCTCGGCAAGAATTTTGGTTCTTTATATGCTCACCGGCGTTGTTTTGGAGGTCTGCGGATTGTTTGAGCCTTTGAAAGAGTTTGCAAAATCGGGCGTAACCGTTCCGATAATGGGTTTTGGCTCGAATCTTGCCAAGGGTGCGCTCGAGGGCGTGAAAAAGGACGGCTTTTTAGGCGCAATCACCGGCGGTATGTCTGCGGTCGCAGGCGGTCTTACGACGGTTATAGTATGCGGCTTTATATTCGGGCTTATATCTCGCTCGCGTTCAAAGAAAATATAATTTATATTGCAGGCTATGCGTTAAGCTTGCGT
>CAZUZK010000015.1:2383-4438 GCA_964624745.1 uncultured Bacteroides sp.
GAAAAATAACGTAAAGCGGAATTTTGAATACTATGTATTCAAGTTAAGCATTCCGTTTGAGCCGTTTGCGGTTAGATATGTTTGCGGAATTTCTCCGACTATTAGATTTTCGCAAACCAAAACCTCAACCTTGACTTGTATTGTCGGTTGGTCTATGGGGGTTACTATGCTTACGTCGGCATAAACGTCTATGTATATTTTGTGTAGCGTTTGATTGATTCCTGCGGCTTGAAAATAGGACACGAAATCACAGCTTGCCATTCCTATCGGCGTAATTTTAATCGTCACGTCGGGACCGAAGCCCATAAGCAAAGCCAAGCCCGTAAACGTGCCTGCGGAGATGTTTATTTCCTGCGTTCCCAAGCTGTCTAAATTTGCTTGAGCGAGATTTGCGATTTCTCTTGCGATTTTGTTTATTTGCGGTGAATTTGCCTTTATCATCGTGATTTTATCGTTTTTGTCTTTTACGACCTCAAAAAGACTGTCGTAGGTAACTCCGTCGTTAAGCACGGTCGTTGCCGCCAAATTTACCGCATTAGTTGCTATTGCGCGCATTTGCGCCACCGAGCTATCCATTACGGTCGGGACGATATTTGACCTAAAGTATATCGTGCAGAAAACAAAAATCGCCGCGACGCAGGCAATCGCGATAATCGCTCTATACAATTTCGGGCGCATACTTTCGGGGATTTTTTTAGCTTTTTGCACAATATATTCTATGTCCGTGGCGTGATTATCTTTACAAAATCTCAACCTATTGCTATAATAAACGCATGGATTTATTCGACCTTCAAAACAACGTACAAACAATGGCGCCGCTTGCCGAGCGTATGCGTCCGCGCACCCTTGACGAGTTTCTCGGTCAGGGCAAAATAGTGGGCGAGGGCTCCTTGCTGCGTAGAGCAATATCCGCCGACAAGCTGGGAAGCTGTATATTCTACGGCCCTCCGGGGACGGGCAAAACCACGCTCGCTAATATTATTGCGGAAAATACCAACGCGAATTTCGTCAAATTGAACGCAGTCACCTGCGGAGTTGCCGACGCAAAGAAGGTTATAGACGAAGCGCGCGATTTATTGCGTATGTACGGCAAACGCACGTATTTGTTGCTCGACGAGTGTCATCGTTGGAACAAAGCGCAAAGCGACAGCGTTTTGCAGGCGATAGAGCAGGGATATATTATTTTTATCGGCTCGACAACCGAAAATCCGTTTGTATCGATGACGAGGGCTATCGTTTCGCGTTGTCGCATTTTCAGCTTTTCAAGGCTTACGGACAAAGATATTTTGTTAGGACTTAAGCGCGCGCTTGTGGATAAGGAACGCGGATTGGGCAATTTGGATTTGTCCGTTGACGAGGAGGCTTTGAAGCATCTTGCGTGGGCGAGCGGAGGCGATATGCGCACCGCGTTAAACGCGCTCGAACTTGCGTGTCTTACCACGCACGCGGATAAGGACGGCGTTATCAGAGTTGGAAAAGAGGAAGCGGAGCAGTCTATACAGCAAAAAGCCTTGAGCATGACCGAGGATATGTATTACGACATGATTTCCGCGTTTATAAAGAGCATGAGGGGAAGCGACAGCAACGCCGCCTTGTATTGGGCGGAGCGACTTATAGAGGCGGGCTGTGATCCTATGCTTATCGGACGCAGGATAATGATTCACGCCTGTGAAGACGTCGGACTTGCCGATCCAAATGCGATAACCGTTGCCACTGCTTGCGTGCAAGCCTTTGAAAAAATCGGCTTGCCGGAGGGAAGAATCCCGCTTGCGGAGGGTATAATTTACGTGTCCGAGGCACCGAAATCTAACAAGGTTGTCGAGGCTCTCGAGAGTGCCGAACAAGCGGTAAAAACGATAAAACACGAGACGGTTCCTCTTTATTTGAGAGATCCGAATTACAAAACGAACGACGAAAAGGTGAGCGGATACAAATATCCTCACGCATACGGCGGTTGGGTGAAGCAACAGTATTTGCCCGATGAGCTTAAGGACGCAAAATTTTACGAGCCAACCGAAAACGGCTTTGAAAAGGTGATAAAGGAGCGTCAAAAAT
>CAZUZK010000015.1:4538-30428 GCA_964624745.1 uncultured Bacteroides sp.
GCTCTGTGACGATATGTGAAATGCAGAAAATATCGAAAGGCTGTCGCAAAAACGCGTAGCCTTTTTTAATTACCGTCGGTTTAAGTGGAAAATGCCTTGTTTAGAGAAGAAAGCCGTGCGAGATTTATTTTTCTTTCTTTTGAGAATTTTTTTGAATTTAGTGATAAAAAATCCACTGTTTAGTATTGACAGGTGGTATATCTTGCGATATAATATCAATCGATATAAAATAATCGGAGGCACGCAATGCCAAGAAAAGCGACAATAGACAAAGAAAGGATAATAAAGGTCGGCACGGATATGATTTGCGAGGGTGAAAGCTTAAACGCAAGAGCCGTAGCGGCGAGGCTGGGCTGTTCGATACAGCCGATATTCTACAACTTTGCGACAATGGACGAGCTTAAAGCGGAGATTTACAAGGAAATTGCCAGGACGTTTGACGATTACGTTGCAAAGCATATGCAAAACAGCGCATATCCGCCGTTTAAGGCAATCGGAATGGCATATATAGGATTTGCAAGAGATTATCCGCGCTTTTTCAAAATCGCGTATATGGACGAAAAGGGCAAAAATATTATTACCGCAGACGGCGCGTCTCAAAGAAAAGCCGTGGATATACTGACAAAAACGTTTTCGTGTTCCGTGGAAACGGCGATGAAATTACAGCTCGAAATGTGGGTTTTCGTGCACGGCTTTGCGACAATGATAGCGACAAAATATATAGAATGGGACGAGGAAAGCGTAAGCGAAATGCTCACCGACGTTTTCGAGGGCTTGAAGCTGCGGCTTTCCGTCGGTTGATAAAATTCTATGAATTTACAATCTATGATTGTACTAGTGAATTGCGTTTGAAAATCGGAGTGCCGAGCTATATGCTTTGTCGCTCCGGATTCTCGAGAAATATGCTTCGCAAATCAAAATTTTCAGAGGTGAAAAAATGCTTGAAATCAACAATCTTACAAAAATATACGACGGCAATCCGAAGCCGTCCGTCGATAACCTTTCTTTGAGCGTAAGCGACGGAGAAATTTTCGGTTTTATAGGTCCCAACGGCGCAGGAAAATCCACCACGATAAAGGCTATAAGCGGTATTATCGACTTTAACGACGGCAACGTTCTTATAGACGGAACCGACATCGCGCAAAATCCTATCGAAGCTAAAAAGCTTCTCGGTTACGTCAGCGACGATCACGTGTTGTACGAGGGCTTGACGGGCATCGAATATATCAATTTCATATGCGACGTCTTTGACGTCCCGCTTGCGTTTAGGGCGCAAAGACTTGAAAAATACGCCGAATTGTTTTCTCTGCAGAACGTGCTTAAAAAACAAATTGCGACATATTCGCACGGCATGAAACAAAAGCTCAATATTATCGGCGCGCTTATTCACGAGCCGAGGGTTTGGATTTTGGACGAGCCGATGACAGGATTAGATCCTCGTTCGGCATACAACCTAAAACAGCTTATGCGCGAACACGCGGATAAAGGGAATTGCGTATTTTTCTCTTCACACGTTTTGGACGTTGTGGAAAAGGTTTGCGACAGAATAGGCATAATCGACGACGGACATCTGATTGCCTGTTGTGCATTGGAGGAGTTGAAAGAGAGAAACAAGGATAATTCGCTTGAGGAATTGTTCTTGAAAGTTACGGACGGCTCGCAAAGCGATATATACGAGCAATATCTTGCGTCGAAAAGCGATGATTCCGCGCAATTCGACGGTCGCGACGAGGTGTTCCCAGAGCTTGCGGACGACACCAACGGTATCAATGGCGGTAGCGAAAGATTGGAAAACGATAACAAATCGGTTGAAAGCAATATTAAAGTGACCGAGAGCCGGAACAATAACGAGAGTAACAATGAGAGCAATAACGAGGAAGTAGAAGAAAATGAATAAAACCTTGCTTTTGTTCAAAACGATATATCGCAACTCTACGGCGCATTCGGACGGCGAAAACGGCAAGAAGAAAATGCGTTCGAGCGTCGTTGCGTTGCTATCGGTGTCGCCCTTGTTGATTTTGGTTGCGGTGTTCCTTTCATTTTTGGCTTCGACGCTTGAAAGAATAGAGGATATTGCGGTGTTTGTAAACGCAATAATGTTTGCAACGCAGATGCTTGTGCTGTTCTTGAGCATGGCAAACATTTTTTCGGTGCTGTACAATGCAAAGGACACGGCGTTTTTGCAAACTCTTCCGGTGAAGGCCGCAAGTATATTTTGGGCAAAATTCGCATTGATTTACGTCAATGCTCTAAAGCTGTCCGCAGTAGTGTTTTTGCCTTTAGCGTATTCGGTGACGATAACGTTCAACGTCGTGACGGGAGCTATGTTTTACGGCGCATACGTTTTCCTTTTGTTCGCTTGGCTCGCGCTTCCTATTTTACCGCTGTTTTTGGTGGTTTTGTTTTCTCTCCCGATTGCGTACGTCGGCTCGTTTTTCAAGGGTAAGCAAACGCTGAAAAGCGTTTTTGTCATACTGTTTTACCTTGTGCTGATGTGCGCCTATCTGGTTGTCGTATTCTTTATGGAAACAGCCGACTTCGAGGGGGACGGATTATCTTTGTCCGCCGGCGTTATAAACTCTCTTTATACGCTGTCGAACGTATTGTATCCCGACAAGGTTTTGTTGCAATTCTGCTACGGTGTGGAAATCGGCAAAAATTTAGGCATTTTCGCGGCGATTGCCGTAGCGGCGATAGGGATAACGCTGTTGCTTGCTTCTCTTTTCTACAAAAGAATAAATACGCACAAATCCCAGCAAGCCGCCGCCGACGTAAATAAGAACGCGGTCATAAAACAAAACAACGTCGTTGTTGCGCTGGCGAAACGCGATTTCGTTACCATATCTCGCAACAGCTCGCTTGCGATGTCCTCGTTCGCAAATTTGATTTTGGCTCCGATTTTCATTGTTTTGATGTATTTTATCACCTTTGCAAAAAGCGCAGACGGCGATGAAATGACGCCGATTATGAGCGAAATGATGAGTATCGGCTTTGTGATAATGTATTCGATGATATTCCTAGGCGGAGCGAACGTGCTTGCGGCGCAAGCGTATACGAGAGAGGGAAAGTCGTTTTTCTCGTCGAAAGCATTGCCGATAAAGCCTATTGACAGCATAAAATCGAAGCTTTTGCTTGCAATCGCCGTTCCGTCGGTTATAATGATACCGATAGCGTTGATTTCGTTGTTGCTATACAAAATCGACGTTCTTTCGACGCTGTTTATCGTGATTGACACAATGCTCGTCGTTATCGGCGTAAGCGCGTTCAATATCCTTTTCGACATGAAAAAGGGCAATCAGCATTGGGAGGATCCCTCAGAGCTTCGAGAGGCGACAAAGGGCAACTACTATCAGGCTATCGGCGCTTTTATCGCGATAATGCCGTCTGTGATATTGTTTGTCGGCGGAATGCTGTTGAGCGCGTTTGCCGAATATCTCGGCGTCGTTGTAATCAAGATTATTTACTGGTCGGTGGCAACGGCAATGTCGGCTACAATATGCCTTATCGGCGTATCGCTACTCAAAACTCGTGGCTTGGAATATTATGCGCTAATAGGCAAAAATAAGCCCGAAACGAAATTGAAAACAAGAAAATTCGACAAGAGGTTGATGAAATGATACAGAAACACAAAATCGCACTTGACGTCGGCGACGTGCGTATCGGCGTTGCGGTGAGCGATTTGTTGGGTATAACCGCAAATCCGAGAGAAACGTACGTACGAAAAAAGGGAGATACCGAAGCGGATATTCGCTATTTTTGCGACTATGCGAAAAAAGAGGACGCAGACGCTTTCGTGCTGGGGCTTCCCAAAAACATGGACGGAACCGAAGGGGACAGAGCCGTCGTAACGAGAGAGTTCGGGGACGCGCTTGCAGAGGCGAGCGGACTTCCCGTGTATTATCAGGACGAAAGGCTTACCACGGTTTCGGCAGAGCGTATGCTTATAGAGGCGGACGTGCGTCGAGATAAGCGTAAAAAGGTTATAGACAAGATTGCGGCAACTATTATTTTGCAGTCGTATCTGGATTCTCGTCGCTAATGCCGAAAGAAATGAGAAAGAGAATGAAATATTTTGATTGCTAATTGCGCAAAATATGTTACAATACAAATATCAACGGCACCCGTGCCGCATCGGAGGTAAACAATGGCAGACTTTTTTGACGACCAAAACAATATCGAAGAGGATGACGATATTATCACTCTTTACAACGAACAAACGGACAAGGACGAGGATTTCTATCATTTGGCGACGCTTGACGTGGACGATAAGTGGTTCATCGTTATGAAACCCGTAGAGAAGCTCGACGACATCGGCGAAGACGAGGTGCTTATTTACGAAATCGGCGAGAACGAGGACGGCAACGACGTGTTTATGCCCATCGAAGACGAAGACCTGCTCGAAAGAGTTTTCGAGGAATTTATGAAAGAGGTCGAAAAGTACGAGGCGCACGAGTGCGGCGACGACTGCGAGTGCTGTCACAAGGATTGCAAGAAATAATATTTTGCCAAACGGACGTAAAAATGCGAGCGAAAACTCGCATTTTTCGTTGAAAATCCGTTATGAAAGCATTTTGTGCAAAAAAATGTAAAAAAGTGCGACAAAATATTTGCAAAAAAAAATTATATATAATATAATCCAAAACGACCCTGCATCGCGGTGGAGCGTATTCTGTTCCGTTCGGAGGTTTACGCGAAGAAGGCGCGAGAGGTAAAAACAATCTAGGAGGACCACAATAATGGCCGTAACAACAATGAAAGCCCTGCTCGAAGCAGGCGTGCATTTCGGACATCAGACAAAGCGCTGGAATCCGAAGATGGGTAAGTACATCTACGCAACGAGAAACGATATTCACATCATCGACCTTCAAATCTCCGTTGACCACGTAGAAGCTGCGTATCAGTTTGTAAAGAGCGTCGCTCAAGAGGGCAAATCCGTCCTTTTCGTCGGCACCAAAAAGCAAGCTCAAGACGCAATCAAGCAAGAAGCAGAACGTTGCGATATGTTCTACATCAACCAAAGATGGTTGGGCGGAACTCTCACCAACTTCAAGACCATTCGCACAAGAATCGATCGCTTGAACAAAATCAACCAAATGGAGCTTATCGGCGAATTCGAGCTTCTTCCCAAGAAAGAAGTCGCATCTTTGAAGAAAGAGCGCGACGACCTCGAGAAGAACCTCGGCGGTATCAAGAATATGCGCACTTTGCCGGGTTGCCTCTTTGTTGTAGACCTCAAGAAAGAGGAAAACGCAGTTAGAGAAGCTCGCAAGCTCAATATCCCCATCGTTGCAGTGGTAGACACCAACTGCGATCCCGATCTCGTCGATTACGTTATCCCCGGAAACGACGACGCTATCCGTGCAATTCAACTCTTTGCATCGCTCATGGCAGACGCTGTAATCGAAGCAAAGCAAGGCGAATCCTTCCATGCGGAAGCTAAAGAAGAGGCTGTCGAGGCTCTTGCTCCTCAAGAGACCGTCGAGGTTGTAGAAGAAAAGGCTCTCACTCCCGAAGAAGCTCTTGAAAAAGCTATTGCGGAAAAAGAAGCTCAAGACTAATCCCGAATTTCAATTCCGCACGCAAAAGCTTTGCGTGCGGTTTCAAAAAAAATAATAGGAGAAAATATATGGCATTCACAAGCAAAGACGTTATGGAACTTCGTCAACGTACCGGCGTAGGTATGATGGACTGCAAAAAGGCTCTCGTCGCCACCGACGGCGATATGGAAGCCGCAATAGATTTCTTGAGAGAAAAAGGTATGGCGACCGCAGCTAAGAAAGAAGCTCGTATCGCGGCAGAGGGTATCGTTTTCGCAGCAAGCAAGAACGGTAAATCCGTACTCGTCGAAGTCAACTGCGAATCCGACTTCGTTGCAGGCGGCCCCGTATTCAAGGAGTACGTTGCAAAGGTTGCAGATTATATCCTCGACAATTCCGACGTTACCGTTCAAGACGTTGTTGCGGCTATGCAACCCGTTACCAACGAGTACGTTATGAAGATGGGCGAGAAGCTCTCAATCCGTCGTTTCACGGTTTATACCGCAAATGACTCCGTTGTTGACACCTATATTCATATGGGCGGCAAAATCGGCGTTATGGTTGAAGCTACGCAAGGCGCAAGCGCAGAGGTCGTTCACGACGTTGCTCTTCAAATTGCGGCGGCAAACGCTCAATACGTTTGCAGAGAAGAAGTCCCCGCTTCCGAAGTCGAGCATGAAAAAGAAATTCTTAAGGCTCAAGCTCTCAACGAGGACAGCAATAAGCCCGAAGCAATCATCGAGAAGATGCTCGTCGGCAGAATCAACAAGTTCTACAAGGACGTTTGCCTTAACGAACAGCTCTTCGTTAAGAACGGCGATTTGACGATTGCTCAATACCTCAAACAAAACGGCAACGTTTCTATTCTTCGTTTCACCCGTTACGCAATGGGCGAAGGCTTGCAGAAGAGAGAAGACGATTTCGTCGGCGAGGTTATGGCTCAAGCCGGTATGGCAAAATAATTTCGTAAGAAAAAGGAATGAACGCTTGTTCGTTCCTTTTTTTTAGCCGATTGCAATTTACGCGGTTAGAACCGCGAAAAATCCATTAAATCGCCGATGTCGGCGGTGAAGGAGTGAATATGATTCAAGCTAACGAGCTTAAACCCGAAGACGTCAAATATAAACGCGTGGTTATTAAAATCTCGGGAGAAGCACTTGCAAGAGATAACGGCACCGGTATCGACCCCGAAAAAATCGATTTTGTCTGCAAACAAATTGTGGACGTAAAGGAATTGGGCGTTGACGTAGGTATAGTTATAGGCGGTGGCAACTTCTGGAGAGGCTTGCAAGCCGATAAAAAAATGAATCGCTCGACCGCGGACCATATGGGTATGCTTGCAACCGTTATGAACGCGCTTGCGTTGCAGGACAGACTCGAGCAGCTCGACGTACCCGTCAGAGTGCAGACCGCGCTTACAATCACAAAGGTTGCCGAGCCTTACATTCTTCGCAAGGCTATACGCCATTTTGAAAAGGGCAGAATCGTGATTTTTGCTTGCGGTACGGGCAATCCGTATTTTTCGACGGATACAGGCGCGGCTTTGCGTGCGTGCGAAATCGGAGCGGACGCGCTTCTTCTTGCAAAGAACGTGGACGGCGTTTACGACAGCGACCCGAAAATCAATAAAAACGCAAAGAAATTTGACAGAATCAACTATATGCAAGTTATTTCCATGGGGCTTAAAGCCATGGATACGACCGCAATTACGATGTGTATGGACAACGATCTTCCCGTCGTCGCCTTCAGCCTTATGGAAGAAAACAGCATGAAGCGCGCGGTGTGCGGAGAAAACGTCGGTACGGTTATCGGCAAATAAACTCTTTGAAAAATCGCCTCTTTCGTCGTAGCTATGACGGAAGGGGCTTTTTTTATTAACAAAACCGCATTGCGACTTGAAGTTTTTAGTGTAAATTACTCTTGATTTATATATAAAGCTTTGATATAATATTTACATATTAAAAAATAAACCAATCAATCGGAGGTTTTTTATGTCTTACGGCATCGACGAAGTAGATTTGATTTTCGACGAGATGAACGAAAAAATCGACAAAACCATGCAAAATTACGTTTCGGAGCTGCGCGCTATAAGAGCAGGCAGAGCCAATCCGCACATTCTCGATAAGGTTGTTGCGGACTATTACGGAACGCCGACGCCTATCAACAATATGGCAAATATTTCCGTTCCCGAAGCTCGCCTTTTGGTGATTGCTCCGTGGGATAAATCACAGCTCAAAAACATTGAAAGAGCTATTCTTGCGGCAAACGTCGGCATCAATCCCAACAACGACGGACAAGTTATCAGACTCATTTTCCCCGAGCTTACCGAGGAGCGCAGACGTTCGACCGTTAAGGAAGCCAAGAACTACGTCGAAGAGGCAAAAATCGTTATGCGCAACGCGCGCAGAGACGCTATCGACGATTTGAAAAAGCTCCAAAAGGCTTCTGTTATCACCGAAGACGATTTGAAGAACTTTACGGCAGACATCGATAAGAACCTTACGAAAAACACCGACGAGGTTGACAAGCTCTTCAAGGATAAAGAGCAGGAGATTCTTTCAATCTGATGTTGCCAAAGCATATCGGTTTTATAATGGACGGAAACGGCAGGTGGGCGCAAGCCTGCTCTATGTCGCGCGCCGAGGGATACGCATACGGTCTTGTCGCCTTGTATAAGGTGGCAAAAAGGTGCAGCGAGCGGGGCGTGGAGGCGGTTTCCGTTTATGCGTTTTCCACCGAAAACAATAATCGTCCTAAAGAGGAAATAAATGCCATTGCCGACGTTGTGAAAAGGTTTAATCACGCATACGACGGCGATTATAGAATAACTTATATGGGCGAGCTTTCAGAGCTTAACGACGAGCTTTTCGACTCCGTGGAGGAAATCGAGGAGCGCACTCGTGACAACAAGGGTATGGCGCTGAACATCGCCTTCAATTACGGCGGCAGAGCGGATATTCTTCGCGCGGCAAAGCTTTGCTACGACCACGGCGAATTTATCGAAGACACCTTTGAGAAGAATTTGTCAAGCTCGCAGCTTCCCGAATTGGATTTAATCGTGCGTAGCGGCGGTGAAAAGAGATTGTCTAATTTCATGTTGTACGAAGCCGCATATGCAGAGCTAATGTTTTTGGATAAGCTTTGGCCGGACATGAACGAAAAGGACGTTGACGATATTCTCGACGAGTTTGAAAAGCGTTGTAGAAAATTCGGAAAATAATCAATCATCTATACTTGTATAGACGCAAAGAGGAATTATGTTGAAAAGAACGCTCACCGCAATCGCGCTTTTGGCATTACTCGCAGGCTTTATGGTCTGCGGATATTTCGTAAGCCCGATTTTTGTGGATATGCTTATTTTGATTTTCCTTGCCGGCGCGGTGTACGAGATGTACAAGTGCTTCAAGGATGCGGGCTATAAAATGTTTGTCGCGCCTATCGTGCTGATGCTGACGTGCGCATATCCTGCATTTTACCTTATGCAACACTTTATCGGCAACGGTAGCGTTCAAACGAGCGCAGGGTTACAGGGGCTTATTATGGTGTTCCTTGCAAGCGCAATGCTTGCGTTGACGATATTCACGTTTAAGCCTGCCGTTCACACGCAAAAAGAGGTTGACGATGCCAAAGAAAACGGTATCGAGCTTGAATTGAACGCAAAGGGCGCGTGCGAGCTTAAGGATTTGCTTGCGAATATCTTTGTTTTGGTGTACCCGATGCTTTTCCTCGCCTCGGCGTGGATAGTCAGCTACAAGTACAGCGCGTTGTTTGCGGTGTTGTTTGCGGTGTTTGTCCCCGTGATAGGCGGTGACGCTTTCGCCTATTGGTTCGGTTCGATGATAGGCGGAAAGAAGCTTTGTCCGAAAATCAGCCCCAAAAAGACGGTGGCAGGCGGCGTAGGCGGTTTGATTGGCGGAATGGTCGTGTCCTTGCTTTTCTGGGTGGTGTTCGAGCTTTGCTCGGATTCCTATCCTGCGTTTATCGCAAATTGCGGATACGTGCATTTCTTTGCTCATTCCGTTGACGGCTGGAAGTGGAAGAGCGCGTTGGTGTATTTGACAATCGGTCTTATCTGCGGCGCTATCAGCGAGCTAGGCGACCTTGCCGCTTCAAGAATCAAGCGCGCGATCGGCATAAAGGATTACGGCAAGATTTTCCCTGGACACGGCGGCTTTATGGACAGAATCGACAGCGTTATGTATTGTCTTGTCATTTTGCTCGTCGCATTTACGTGCATATACGGATATTGATTTAATTTGTTTTTAATCGATATCGGCTAAATTGAAATATGTGGAGCCGCAAAAGACTTCAAATCTCTGCCTAGTGGCGCGCGGTTACCATAAGGATATAATGAAAACAATTACTATTTTAGGCAGTACGGGTTCGGTCGGAAGACAGGTTCTCGATACTATTTGCGCACATTCCGACGCCTTTAAGGTCGTCGGACTTTCCGCTTTTACAAACGAGGCCCTTTTGAGAGAGCAAATCGAAAAGTTCAATCCGACGCACTATTATTTTCCAGGTGGCGCGGTAGAGGTTCAAAGTTCGCTTTTCGACTTTTTGGAAGATGACAAAACCTCAAAATGTCTGTCCTCGCTCGAAGAGCTTGCAAACGTTCCTGCGGATATCGTTGTATCCGCCGTTTCGGGCATCGCGGGGCTTTGGGCGGCAGTTGCGGTTTTGAAGCGCGGCGGCACCTTGGCTATTGCAAATAAGGAAACTATTGTTTGCGCAGGAAGACATCTTAAAGCGCTTGAAAAGAAATACGGCGGAAGGATTTTGCCGTTGGACACCGAGCATTCCGCAATTTTTGCGTGCTTGCACGGTGAGAATCCCAAATGCGTTCGCAATCTCGTTTTGACGGCAAGCGGCGGCGCGCTTCGCGACGTGCCTACCAACCAGCTTCCCAAAATCAAAGCGGAAGACGCGCTCAAGCACCCCGTATGGAATATGGGCAAAAAGGTTACAATCGATTCGGCAACGCTTTTCAACAAAGGGCTTGAAATTATCGAAGCGATGAGACTTTTCGAGGTGAAGGCAAAGCAGGTTAAGGTGGTGATTCACAGACAAAGCGTAGTGCATTCGCTAGTCGAGTTTACGGACGGCGGAATGAAAGCGTTGCTTTCTGTGCCCGATATGCGCCTTGCCATAGACTATGCGTTGCATTATCCCGAGCACGGGCAAAATTCGGTTGCTCAGCTTGAATTGTCGAAAATCGGCACGCTTACGTTCTCCGAACCCGATTACGAGCGTTTTCCGTGTCTGAAAATAGCCATGGACGCCGCAGAAGCCGGCGAAGGTGCGTGTATAGCCGTTTCCGCCGCGGACGAGGTGCTTGTCGAAGAATTTATCAAGGGCAAAATCAAATATAACGACATTGCCAACACGCTTGCAAAGGTCTATGCGAAGTTCAAGCGTATCGGCGACGTGGCGCTCGAGGATATTATAGGAATAGACGAGCAAGCCAGAAAATACACTTATTCTGTAATAGGAGTGAAATAGTGTACCTAATTTTGTCTGCAACGGTCGGTGAAGTTTTCACCTACATCGGATACGTCATCGTAGCCATACTTGCGCTTATGGTGATGATTGTCATACACGAGCTCGGACATTATACGGCAGGAAAGCTGCTCGGCTTCAAAATCGACGAATTTTCCGTAGGTTTCGGACCTGCGATTTTTAAGAAGAGAAACAAAAAGAACGGCGAATTGTTCTGCTTGCGTCCTTTCCCGATAGGCGGTTTTTGCGCATTTCACGGCGAAGACGCGGACGGCGCGCTCGTCGATGAAAACGGCAATCAAATCAAGGACGAAAACGGAAATATCGTAAAGGATCCCGACGCGTTTAACAATCAAAAGCCTTGGAAGCGACTTATCGTCTTGTTTTCTGGCGCGTTTATGAATTTTTTGAGCGCGATAATAATCATTACGATTTATTTTACGGCGTACGGACAACCGTTGCCGTACGTCGTCAACGTTCACAACGGACAAAGCTATTCAAACGTGTTCGAGGAAGGCGACGTCATTTTGAACATTGACGGCAAACAGATAAACGTGATGGTTCAAGAGGACCTCGACAACGCCTTTGCAAATCTCGACGACGACGCGTACTTTTGGGTTTTGCGCGACGGAAAGCGCGTCAAAATAAATCCTACGAAATTCTATTATAATCCGCTGTCGGACGGCGATTTTATCGTTTCCGTCAACGGTACGAAGCTGGATTCTCCAATGCCGTATAGCGATTTGGCTGTCAAATACGATACGACGGAGGCTCTTCAATTATCTGTCGAACGCTATAACGACAAGGGCGAGGTTGTGGAAAGAACAAACGTTCTCGTGCAAAAGGGAATTAACGCCGACGACGTTCAAGGCTATTATAGCTACGGCTTTGGTATCACGAGAAGTCTTACGCGCGCGAAGCTTCCGTTTTTCCTTGCTTTCGGAAGAGCATGGGGCTTTAGCTTCTTTATCGTGTTCAAGATTTTGGCGTCGCTCGGCTCGTTGATTACGGGCAAAATCGGCATCGAAAGCGCGGGCGGTACCATAACGACAATCAAAACCATGGCGCAGGTTACGTCGCTGGGCTTTGACAGCTTCCTTTACGTTGTGGCGATTATTTCGGCAAACCTTGCCGTGATGAACCTATTGCCGTTCCCTGCGCTTGACGGAAGCAGAATGCTGTTTACGCTCATAGAAATGATTTTCCGAAAGCCGGTGCCAAGAAAAATTGAGGGAATTATCCACACCGTAGGGCTTGTTTTGTTGCTTGTGCTTGCAGTGTTTTTGGATATATTCCACCTTGTCAAGGGATAGCGATTTAGTTAAAAATCGGCAATCTAAACAATAAAAATCAAGATATACACAAACGATTATGGAAAGAAGAATTACAAGAAGCGTTAAAGTCGGAAGCATTCAAATAGGCGGCAATGCGCCTATTTCGGTTCAGTCAATGCTCAACACGAAAACAACGGACGTCGATGGCTCCTTGAAGCAAATCGAAGCCCTGCGTGCAGTAGGTTGCGACCTTATTCGTCTTGCGGTACCGGACGAGGCGTCCGCATACGCATTCGGCGAAATTTCAAGAAGATGCAAGCTCCCGTTGATTGCGGATATTCATTACAATTATAAGCTTGCGCATCTTGCTCTTGACAACGGCGCGAAAAAAATCAGAATGAATCCCGGCAATATGCAGGATTTTTCTCAAATCAAACCGCTTGCAGAGCGACTTATCGATATGAACATACCCGTTCGCGTAGGCGTTAACGGCGGTTCGCTCGATTCAAAATTCAAGGGAATGGACGAAGCTCGCGCGCTTTGCGAAAGTGCGCTTGAGTGCGCAAACGTTTTTGAAAGCCAGGGTATGCGCGATATCGTAATCGCCATAAAAGCGTCCGACACGCAGTTGAATATCAAGGCAAACAGAATGCTTGCGTCTATGTGCGATTATCCGTTGCATATCGGCGTTACCGAAGCCGGGACGTTGAGAACCGGACTTGTCAAATCCGCAATAGGTATAGGCACTCTGTTGAGCGAAGGAATAGGCGATACGATTAGAGTATCTCTTTCTGCCGACGTATGCGAAGAGGTGCTTGCAGGCAAAAAGATTTTGCAAACTCTCGGCTTAAGAAAGAATGCTGTGGAGGTTGTGGCGTGTCCGACGTGCGCGCGCACGGAGATTGACGTAGCAGGACTTGCGGAATTGGTCGAAAGAATGACGGCAAACGTCGATAAACCATTGACGATTTCCGTTCTCGGTTGTCCTTTGAACGGCATAGGCGAGGGCGAAAACAGCGATTTGGGCATTGCCGGCGGAAAAGAAAAATCCGTTATACTTAAGGGTGGAAAAATATATAAAACCGTTGACAGCAAAAATTTGTTGACGGAATTTGAAGCATTGCTCAAGCAAATGCTTCAATAAATTTAGGTGGAGAGAAGTTATGAACACCAAGTTTTTTGAGGAATTTACAATCAAAAGCAACGGGGAATTTCCCATGCTAAAGCTTAATTCCGCAACCTATTATAAGGAACAGCGCGAACTTACGGTGAAGTTTATTATTTCCGCTTTTGAGGTTCGCGATTTCGACGACGAAGCCAAAAACAAGGTGCAAAGCATTGTCGAAGAAATGTTTTCGGGCGTTAAGGTAAACGTGCAGTATATCCGCACGTACGCAGACGCAAACGTCGTAAAAAACAAAATCCACGAGTTTTTCAATCGTACCAATCAAATGATTTTCAGACGTCTAAATGACGATACTCTCAAAATCGAGGTCGGCGACAACGATATTGACGTCAAGCTTGTTTTCGATACTCCTACATACAAAATGCTTATGGCGGGCGATTTGCTCGACAGACTTTACGATTGCTTGGATCGCTCGTTCAATCAGCATATCGATATAGTCACCGAAGAGGATTTATCCGCGACGTTAACGGACAGCCAAGAGGAATTTCATATCGACACGGTTGCGCAGTCTGATAGTTCGTTGAGGCTTGTTGACGTGAGAGTGGGCGCAAAGGTATATGCGAGAGGAAAAATCGAAACCATTTCGCAAATGCCAAATTACATAGCCGACGTCAAGGGCGCGTGCGAAAATATCGTGCTTTGCGGTAAAGTTTTTGGCGTTGAAAAGAAGACGTACAAGAATAAGAGATACAATCCCGACGACGCTAAAAGCGGAGCGGAGTTTTTGCCATTTGTAAAATTCAGTCTTGACGATTCCACGGCTAAAATGGACTGTGTTTGCTTTGCGTCAAGAGAGGAAGACGTCGAGCGCATAACCTCGCTCAAGGAGCAATCGCAAATCGTTTGTATGGGCAAGGTGAGCTGGTCGCAATTTGCGGGCGCATGGTCGTACACCGTAAACGCAATATTTGAAGCGGACGTAAATTTTGACAGTATACACCTTTCTCAAAGAAAACCGATACCTGAAAAATATGTTACGATTAAGCCCGAGGCATATGTCGATTTATCAGAAAAGACATTGTTAGATGCCGAAAAACCCGAGGAACCTGTCAATCCGTTTTTTGTCGGCAAGACCTTTGTCGTGTTTGACCTTGAGACGACGGATTTGAAAACGGAAATTGCCGAAATAATCGAAATAGCCGCGCTTAAGGTTGTTGACGGAGTTCCGAAGGAAACCTTCCAAACTCTCGTGAAGCCCGTCGGAGCAATATCTCAAGAAATTTCAGCGATTACGCATATATCGAACGCAATGGTTCTCGATTCGCCCTCTATCGAAAGCGTTATTCCCGATTTTTGCAGGTTCGCGCAGGGGAGCGTGCTGTGTGGACATAATATAGCGGGCTACGATTTTCCCATCATTTCGAGAATAGCGGAGCAACAGGGCTACGGCTTCGACAACGAATTGTGCGACACGCTGCTGCTTGCAAGAAAATATCTCACGGAATTGCCTAATTGCAAGCTTGAAACCATATCAAAGTTCTTTGGAATCGCCCACGAAAACGCGCATAGAGCCATGAGCGACGTATACGCTACGTTCGGCGCGCTAAAAGAAATTGCAAAAAGATTTTAATACATTATTAAAATAATGCGGAAAAATGCTTGCATTCAAATCCGCTATATGTTATTTTATAAGTACGATAGTAATCTTACTAGAGTGAGCAGCCGCTCACTCTTTGTTTTAGAAGGAGACGTATATGGCGGAAGAGAGATATATTTCCGACGAATTAACAAAAAAAATCGGCGATTTCGCAAGAGAAGCAGTTAGCTGCGTTGACGGTGCCGAGCTTGTTGATTTGACGTTCTATAAACAGTACGGCAAGTTGAACGTCGAAGCGTTTTTGTGGAAGAAAGCCGGCATATCTCTTGACGACTGCGAGAAGGTGCACAACGCGCTTTCAAGTCTTCTTGACACCGTTGAAGACGAGTTCAGCGACGATTACGTGCTTAACGTGTCGTCCTCGGGACTTGATAGAAAAATCGTGTCCGACGACGATTTCAGGCGCGCGCTGGATACGGAAATCGAGTGCTTTGATTCCCAAAAGAAAAAGCTTCACGGAGTACTTGTCGACTACGATGCGGATAGCATAACCTTGAAAACGGACGGCAATAAGCCGAAAGAAATAACATTAACAAGAAAATCTTTAACAAAAGTACAACCGTACATCAGTTTTTAGGAGGAAACAACGATGATTAACAAAGAGTTCTTTCAAGCATTGGACGATCTTGAAAAGGAACAACGCATTCCGAAGGATTCGATGATCGAATCCATCGAAGCGGGACTCGTGTCTGCGTACAAGAAAGAATACGGCTTTTCAAGCCAAATTTCGGTACGCCTCAACGAGGAAAAAATGACCTATAAGGTGTATGCGCACAAATTGGTCGTCGAAGAGGTCGAAGACGACGAGAAGGAAATTTCCCTCGAGGACGCGCAGGACATCGACAAAAAGTATAAGCTCGGCGACGTAGTTATCGAAGATATTACGCCGAAGGACTTTTCGCGTATCGCGGCTCAAACGGCAAAGCAAGTCATTTTGCAACGCATCAACGATTACAAAAAGCAAATGGTTGTCAATGAAATGAGCGAGCGCACCGGCGAAATTTTGAGCGCAATCGTAAGAAGAAAGGAAGGCAACACCGTTTACGTCGAAATCACCGGCACACAAATGGAAGGCGTAATGATGCAAGCCGATCAAATCCCGACCGAAACGTACAACATCAACGACGTTATCAAGGTTTACGTCAAAAAAATCCGCGAAGGCGCACACGGCGCGCAGGTCGTCGTATCGAGAAGCTCGGCAGGCTTTGTTCGCAGATTGTTTGAACTTGAGGTTCCCGAAATCAAAGCCGGTTTGGTGAAAATCAACAGCATCGTTCGTGAAGCAGGCTTCCGTACCAAGCTTTCCGTATCCTCGGAAGATCCCAACGTTGACGCGGTTGGTAGTTGCATCGGCAACAAGGGCGTACGCGTAAACGCAGTCGTAGCCGAAATCGTCGGCGAGAAAATCGACGTCGTGGAATATTGCGACGATCCGATCGAATACATCGCTCGCGCATTAAGCCCGGCTCAAGTGCTTATGGTGTCTATCAACGAAGAAGAGAAACACGCAAAGGTTATCGTTCCCGACGAAAAGCTCTCGTTGGCTATCGGTAGAAACGGTCAAAACGCGCGTCTTGCCGCAAAGCTTACGGGCTGGAAGATAGACGTAAAACCGTATTCTACGCTTAACGTCGAAGCTCAAGACGTTCAAGGAGAATAAAATGTCGTATCCCAAAAACACTCGCAAATGTATCGTGTGTCGAGAACACGCCGACAAATCCGAGATGACTCGTTTTGTCAAGGATAAGGACGGCAAGGTGTTTATTGACGCGTCTAAAAAGGCGGACGGTCGCGGTGTATGGGTACACAATCAATCCGAATGCAAGACAAAGCTTGCAAAAAAAAGAATGCTCGATTCCGCCTTCAAGATGAAGGTAGGAGACGAAATATACGGTGAAATCGATGAATGAGAAAATCAAATCGTATTTAGGGCTTGCTCAAAGAGCAAACGCCGTGTTATACGGAGAGGATATAATTTGCGAAAAGCTCAAGCTCGCAAAGGTAGTGCTTATTTCATCGGCTTCTACGGACAAATACAAAGAAAGAATTGCAAACAAAACGTCCGATCGTCCGACGTTTATCGTCGACGGTCTTTGCGAAGCGTTGCATCGTCAAGGCGTCAATGCCGTAGCGGTGACCAATCCGTCTCTCGCAAATGCAATTATCAATTTATTGAGGTGAATATGCCTGAAATCAAAAAAGAAACAACAGTCGATTCCTTGAAGATGCTGGGAGAATTCAAGACGACGAAACTCGTTGAGCTTTCTCAAAGCATTTCAAGAGAAAAATCAAGAGCAGCCGTTATTATGGCGTCCATTAAAGCGAAGCGCGACGCGCTTGCCGCAAAGGTTCAAGAGGACGAGAATAGACAAAAGGCACAAGCGGAAGCCGTCGCTCCCGTTGTCGAAGTCGCTCAAAAGGAACAAGAGCCTAAAAAGACGCAAGTAAAAGCGCAGGCGAGTGAGAAAAAAGCGGAAGAAAAGCCTGTCGTCGAGCCTAAGAAAGAGGAGAAAAAAGCTCCTCAAAACGTCGAAGACAAATCGGAGACAAAGGCTGCGCCGAAGAAAGAAGAGCAGAAGCCGCGTATTATCATCACTCAAAAAACGCCGTTTGAACAGGTGGAGGTCAATTCGGAAACAGGCGAAGTAAGACGCGTTTATATTCCGCAAACGCCGACTCCGAAGCCGAAGACGACAAAGCCGAAGGTTGAAACGAGAGTGTTCGGCGAAAACGGCTATCAAGCTCCGCGCGGCAACAACAGACCGCAAGGAAACAGACCGCAAAACGGTGTTCAAGGCATTGGACGCAGACCTTCTGCAACCCAAAATCTTGCCAACGTTGCACAGCAATTTCCTCCTAAACCCGCTGCGCAAAAGGGCAAGGGCGGCAAGCAGCAGAACGGCAATGTAAATTCAAACAAGTTTGACGACCGTTCTATGAATAAGCGCGCTCTGTTAAAGAGAGGCTATATCGTAGACGATAGAATCACTCTCGACGAAGAGGGCGAAGTTCTTGTTCGCAACTATAAGGTGAGCAAGAGCCGCGGTGGCGGAAACAGCGCGACGATAATTATCGAAAACGCAGTCATCACCACGGACCCCGTTTCCATCAAGACCTTGAGCGAAAAAATCGGCAAATCCGCTGCGGAAATCGTAAAAACGCTTTTCGTACTCGGAATTATGAAGACGATCAACGACAGTATCGATTTCGCTACTGCGGAGCTTGTTGCCGACGAATTCGGCATTAAGCTTGAATACAAGCCCGACGTGACGCTTGAAGATACGCTCACCGCACAGCTTGAGTTCGACGACGAGGAAGAGCTTGAAAATCTCGTTCCGCGTCCGCCGATTATCACGATAATGGGACACGTTGACCACGGCAAAACGTCCTTGCTCGACTATATCAGGAAGTCAAACGTTACGGGCGGCGAAGCAGGCGGTATAACGCAGCATATCGGCGCATATACGGTTACGCTTAAAGGCGCACCGATAACCTTCCTCGACACTCCCGGTCACGAAGCGTTTACGTCGATGCGTGCGCGCGGTGCGCAGGTTACCGATATTGCAATACTCGTAGTTGCGGCGGACGACGGCATTATGCCGCAAACGCTCGAAGCTATTAGTCACGCAAAACAGGCAAACGTCCCGATTATCGTTGCATTGAACAAGATGGACAGAGTAGGCGCAAATCCGGACAGAGTGCTTTCACAACTTGCCGAAAACGGCGTTACTCCCGAAGAATGGGGCGGCGATACGCCTGTTGTCAGAGTGTCTGCAAAGACAGGTATGGGCGTTGAGGAGCTTCTCGAGCAAATTCTCGTTCGCGCAGAAGTTGAGGAACTTCGCGCCAATCCGAATAGAAACGCACGCGGTACGATTATCGAAGCAAAGCTCGATAAGGGACTTGGCAAAATCGCAACGATTCTTGTTCAAACGGGTACGTTGCACGTCGGCGACAACGTTGTCGCAGGCACCTGCACGGGTAAGATTCGCGCTATGATAGACGACAAGGGCAGAAAGGTTAAGAAAGCCGGTCCGTCCATGCCTGTATCCGTTACCGGTTGGGACGAGGTTCCCGAGGCAGGCGACAGAATCGACGTCGTATCCGACGAGAAATTCGCAAGAGAGCTTGCAGAGGAAAGAAAACTTAAGCTTGCAAGCGCGCAGACCGAATCCACCGCCGTATCTCTCAACGACCTGTTCGATAAGATTTCCAAGGGCGAGCTTAAATCCGTCAAGCTTATTATCAAGGCAGACGTTCAAGGCTCGGTCGAGGCTGTCAAGCAGTCGCTTGCAAAGCTCGGCAACGACGAGGTTAACATTGATATTATCCACTCGGCAGTCGGCGGTATAAAGGAAAGCGACGTATTGCTTGCAGAAACCTCAAACGCGATAATCATCGGCTTCAACGTGCGCCCGGACAGCAATGCAAAGCAGCTTGCGGCGCAAAAGAAAATCGACATCAGATTCTACAACATCATTTACAACGCAATCGAGGACATCGAAAAAGCTGTCAAGGGTATGCTCGATCCTAAATTCCGCGAAGTTATACTCGGTTCTGCCGAGATTCGCGAGCTGTTCAAAATCAGCGGCGTCGGTACGATTGCCGGTTGCCACGTCATTGACGGTAAGGTCGTCAGAGGCGCGCAAGCAAGACTTATCCGCAACGGAAAGGTCGAATATACCGGTGAAATCGCTTCGTTGCGCCACGGCAAGGACGATGTTAAGGAAATGGCGAAGAACTTTGATTGCGGCATAATGCTTGCAAATTATCAGGACGTCAAGGTTGACGACGTAATCGAAGCTTTCACTATGGAGAAAACCGATGAAGATTAAAATGGAGCGAGTCAACGCAGAACTCGCAAAGCAAATCACCAAAATCATTTCGGAGGATATAAAGGATCCGCGCCTCGGCAATGCCATTGTCGGGGTGACGAAGCTTTATACAACGCCCGATTTGAAGTATGCAAAGGTGTATTTGTCTATTTATGCAAAGACAAAGGACGAGATTCAAGAAGCGTATTATACGATATGCAGATCCAAAACCTTCATCAGAAATATGCTGAAGGACACGGTTCAAATCCGTCTTTTGCCAGAGCTGAATTTCTTAATCGACGACAGCGTCGATTACAGCATTAAGATTGAAGGATTGCTCAACGAAATCAAGCGCGAGCAAGAAAATCGTCCCACAGCGGACGACGAGGAATAATGCGATGAACGCCGTTTTGAACGAAATCGCAAAGCAAATCGACCGCGCAAGCGATATTGCCGTATATTGTCACACAAATCCCGACGGTGACGCCTTGGGCAGTATGCTTGCGCTTTATGTTGCGCTAAAAAACAAGGGAAAAAACGTATACGCATATTGCGATACTCCTATTCCCGAAAAGTATTCGTGTATGTATGCGGTGGAGGACATAGGCTTTCCGCAAAAGAGAGTGCATGAGCTTGCGATTTCGGTCGATTGTAGTTCTGTAGACAGATTGGGCAGATGTATGCGCTCGTTTTTGTCCGCAAAAAATCAAATCGCGCTCGATCATCACAAAACCTTCGAGCGTTTTGCTCCTTTATGCTTTGCCGATGCAGATGCGTCCTCGTGTGCCGAAATCATATATGAATTGCTCAACGGCATGAAGTGTATAGACGCAAACGTCGCACGGCTGATATTTGGCGGTATTGTCACCGATTCGGCGTGTTTTTCGTTTGCAAGCGTAACAAAGCGTACTCACGAAATTGCAAGCGACCTTCTCAAATACGGCTTCGATTCCGCTCAAACGATATACGACCTGTTTAGAAGCGTGTCGATTACAAAGTTCAAGCTTTCCGCGCGCGTTGCGAATAGGGCTCAATTTTTTGAAGATAACAAAATCGCGTTGATTGTAATATCGGCAGACGATATGCGTGCCTTAAACGCTACAAGCGAGGATACTGAGGGATTGGTAAACGACCTTATCAACATCGACACGGTAGAGGTTGCATATTCCTTGTCGCAGGTGGGGGAACGGAATTACAAATTGAGCATTCGCACAAAAAATGTCGATGCTACGGACATCGCAAACGTATTCGGTGGCGGTGGACATAAAAACGCCGCAGGGTGCAGAGTCAACGGTTTTGTCGAGGATATAATCGAAAAGCTCGTTAAGCTTGCGCGTGACAGAATCGAGTAAAATTTCAATAAAACAATTCTAAAAAACATCATTTTTTAGAACAAAACAAAAGTATTGCCATATATCGAACGTCAAAATGAAAGGATTTATCAACATAAATAAACCCGAGGGCATGACGTCAAGCGACGTGGTTGTCAAGGTCAGAGGTATATTGCGTAGAGCAACCGGCGAAAAGCAAAAAGTCGGACATCTCGGTACGCTCGATCCGCTCGGTAGCGGTGTTTTGCCTATAGCCGTCGGCACCGCAACAAGGCTTTTTGATTATATGCAAGAAAAAGTCAAGGTTTATCAGACGACTTTCGTGTTTTCAAAAACAACCGATACGCTCGATAGAGCCGGTAAAATCACCGAGAGCGTAGACTTTGTGCCTACCGTTGACGAGATTAAAAAAGAGCTTTTGCATATGGTTGGACAAAACGAGCAAATCCCCCCGCAGTATTCTGCAAAATCCGTAAACGGGCAACGCGCGTATGATTTGGCAAGAAAAGGAATTGCGGTTGAATTGAAACCGAAGATTATAACGATTTATGCCGCAAGACTTATTGAAAAGGTCAACGGACGCGTCCGAATTTGCGGTGAAGACCGTCTTTTGGACGAAAACGAATTTGCCTTTGAAATCGCCTGTAGTAGCGGAACGTATATTCGCTCTATCGCAAGAGATTTGGCAGAGCGTCTGAACACTGTTGGTTATATGAGTTCTATTCACAGGATTAAGAGCGGATTGTTTGAAATAAACGATGCCGTAAGTTTGACGGATTTTGAAAAAGAGCAGTTTAGATACCTGAAAAGCATAGAATTCCCGCTATCGGATTATCCGATATTTGAGTTGGACGAGCAAGACGCGCCAAGAGTTTTGAACGGCGTGCGTCTTAAATACGACAATTTGCCGAACGGAGATTTTATTGTAAAGTTCAACGGCGAAATTATAGGTATAGCCGATAGCATTGACGGCGCGTTGCGCATAAAAACAAGACTGTAATATGAATGTTAAAACGTTAAATTTCAATCAGAAAATTTCCGAACCGACTGTGGTTGCACTCGGTTTTTTCGATTGCATTCATTTAGGACATAAAAAACTCGTTTCCGAAGCGAAACGCTACGCGGAACAATACAACGTGAAAAGTGCGTTGTTGACCTTTACCAACGATCCCAACGTCGTTTTCGGCGGCGAAAAACAAATATATACCTTTGGAGACAGAACTTTTATTCTTGACAAGCTCGGCTTGGATTTTGTTATCGGCGCGAGGTTCGACGTCGATTTCGCTCATATGTCGGCTCGTGATTTTTTCCTTACGCTAGTAAACAATTTCAACGTTAAAGCATTGATTGTCGGAGAGGATTATACCTTTGGTATAAACGCCGAGGGCGATACCAGTCTGTTAGCCGACCTTTGCAACGCATGCGGTATTGAATTGACTGTTGTTCCTTTTGAAAAAATCGACGGCAGGAAGCTGTCAACGTCAAATCTAAAGACGTTGGTGAAGCTCGGCGACGTTTCAAGGCTAAATTCGCTTTTAGCCTCGGAATATTTTGTGCGCGGCGAGGTTCTTCACGCAAAGCACAACGGCACGCAAATGGGCTTTCCGACGGCTAATATTGCCGTTCCCGACGACAGATTGCCGCTTGGCGACGGAATTTATGCCACAATCGCACAAATAGACGGCAAATCCTTTTATTCGATGACAAACGTCGGGGCAAAACCTACGTTCGGAGATCTTGCACCGTCAATAGAAACGTATATATTCGATTTCGACGCCGATTTATACGGCAAAGAATTGCGATTATATTTTGTCGAGCGTGTACGCGATATAATAAAATTCGATTCGCCGACGCTTCTTTCCAAACAGCTAGAGCAAGACGAGAAAACCATTCGCGCCTTGCTTGAGAAACACAAATTCGAGGTACTTATATGATAAAATCCTGCGATATTGCAACCTTCGGCCCGTCGGGGCATGATGCTACTTTTGAACAAGAAGGATACACCGCAACCCTGCAAATGCCCGAATGGCTTAAAGCCAAGGGGCTTGAGCTTTTTGAATATTCTTTCGGTAAAGGCGTTCGCATAAGCGAGCAAACGGCTTCTGCAATCGGTGAAGAATCGGACAAATACGGCATCGAAATTAGCGTTCATGCGCCGTATTTTATCAATTTTGCGTCAGTCGAACAAGAGAAAGCAGACAATTCGATAACCTATCTCACAAGCTCGCTAAAAGCATTGCGCCACTTTCACGGAAACCGTTGCGTTTTTCACCCGGGAGCGGAAGGAAAGCAGCCCAGAAACGAAGCGTTTGCTCGTACAAGGGACAATTTCGCAAGAGCGTTAGAGGTTATTGCACAAAACGGTGACGACGACCTTATCGTTTGTCCGGAAACAATGGGTAAACAAGCGCAGATAGGCACTGTAGCCGAGGTGATAGAGCTTTGCAAACTTGCGCCGAATGTATATCCGTGCGTGGATTTCGGACACGTCAACAGCCTGCTCGGCGGTGCGCTTAAGACGTCGGACGATTTTCAGCGCATAATCGACGATATGTTTGACGGGCTAGGGGAGGAAAAAACCAAGAATATGCACGTGCATTTCAGCAAAATTATGTATGGCGCAAAGGGCGAAATCAAGCATCTCACCTTTGAAGATTCGCTATATGGTCCGCAATTTGAGCCGTTTTGCGACGTTATCGTTAAAAACGGTCTAACACCTCATATCCTTTGCGAATCGGCAGGAACGCAAATGCTCGATGCACGATATATGAAGGATTGCTATTTTGGTATAAAACAATAACGATAAGATAAATCCGCAACTCTTAACTATCGTCCGAACAAAAAACAGCATAAACAATTCCTTGTTTTAGCAAGAGGTTTGCAAGTGAAGCTAATGCTTTATTGCAGCCTCTTTTTTTATGCGTATAGATATGGAATAAAAAAAAGCAACGACATGCCAATCGCTCAATGAGTATCAGCCGTGATTTCAAAAAAGAAATCGTCGTTACTATCGAGTATTATACAGAATTGGGTCGGATTAAAATGAATAATCGTAAAAAATAAAGGGCAACCGAAGTTACCCTTGATGTGGTTGGATTTATAAATATCCTGGTCGGAACGCCCCGACTCCTCATCAAAATTATTATAAGCAACGTGACTTACAAAGTCAACAAGAATCGAACTAAAAGGGAAAGGGAATAGATATATGCAAGATAAGTCCGCGATAAAAAGAGGGACAAAAAGAGTAAATAAAAAATCAGCCCGAGTGACCTCACGATCTGTTCCGAACACGAAGTTCGGCTTGGCTGATTTCGATACTAGTATATGCAACAGCTTGATAGTTGTCAAGCGAAAATTGCAATCTCACAAGAGTGAAGCAGAGAATAAGACATATACGACGTAAAAGGAATCGTTTATGCTATTTTTTTGTGAACTTTAGTTAGGATAGAACAAAAGCGGTGAAGATAGCCTTGGGGACGGGTAGGCGCAGCTCTTGACGTAAAAAGCCGTTGTGTGATATACTCTCGACAGGGAGAGTTAATCGTCTAGTAGTTTTAGCAATGTTAAAACTATTTGTAATGATACTAGGACAATTTGTAGGATTGAATGTATCATAACGGTTAACCTCCTTTTCTTTTTGCAAAAAAGCACACAATGCTAATAGAGGTTTATGTCATACAGAAATTAAAAAGCGTAATAAAAAACGAGGTAAGTGATTACCTCGTGACGCGCGGTCGGATCACATTTTGTGCCGATACTAAACAATCTTTGAGATTGAGTTGCGCTACCTTGACTTAATAATATGCTTTTGCAGATGTTATGTCAAATGAAAATTGCAATTTCACACTATGAGGCAGGGAATAAAACATATACAACATTTTTTAGCAGAATTCGTAATTATAAGAAAAACCACAAAAAAAATAAGTAAGCATATCTTTGACCCGAAGTCAAAACCGTCACTTACTTAATGTTGAAGAGGTAATTGATTACCTCCTGACGCTCGGTTGGTTACACATTGCTGTGCCAACAATAAACAATCGTTATGATTGAGTTGAGCTACCTTAACTTAATAATATGCTTTTACAGAGATTATGTCAAATGAAAATTGCAATTTCACACAAAAGAAGCGGTGAATAAAAAAAAAGAACTGCAGTTCCGTCCTTTCGACTGACGGTGCATTTCTTGCACCCGGCGGTTAAGCCTTACCCATCTGGGCATAAAGCAGTTCTTACATCGATTATTTTATGCAACGTGAATTGAAAAGTCAATCATATGATATGACAAAAAATAACCGCCCTTCAGGACGGTTTGAGAAGTCTGTGCTAAAGTGTGCTAAACACTCTTCTCTGTCAATGCGAATAACCATTGCTTCCGTTTTTACGGACTCTTGAGCACACAAATATTATAGTTAAGGAGAGTTTTGATGTCAAATATTTTCAGTAAATGGGTATAAAAAAGAAATGAACCGTTCGTAAGATAGACATCAAAGTGTCATCCATCGAGTAATCGCTCATTTCTTGAAAACATTATATGCAACGTGACTTACAAAGTCAACAAGAATCGAGATAAAAGGGAAAAGAGGGGGGGGGTATAAAAAAAGAAATGAGCTTCGTAAGATGTTAGTCCACCGAATCCATCCAGTTAAGGAATTA
>CAZUZK010000016.1:0-17679 GCA_964624745.1 uncultured Bacteroides sp.
ATATATATTGATAATGATAATCAATATCAATAAGAAAAATAAGCCGTAATAAGGAGATATAAAGATGACCGTAAGCAATGATATAATTTACGTGGGGGTTAACGACCGCAATATCGATTTGTTTGAAGGGCAGTACAAGGTTCCGTCCGGAATGGCGTACAATTCATACGTTATCGTGGACGAAAAAATAGCGATTTTAGATACCGTTGACGCGAATTTTTTGCACGAATGGCTTGATAACGTTCAAAAGGCGTTGAACGGAAGGACTCCCGATTACTTAATCGTACAGCATATGGAGCCCGATCATTCGGCTAACGTGCTTAATTTCAAAAAGGTATATCCGAACGTTAAAATCGTCGCGAGCGAAAAAGCGTTCGTTATGATGAAAAGCTTTTTCGGCAATGACTTTTCGGACAACAGACTTGTCGTAAAAGACGGCGATACGCTTTCGCTTGGCAAGCATACCTTGAATTTTATCACCGCGCCGATGGTTCACTGGCCGGAGGTTATTTTTACCTACGAATCCTCCGAAAAGATTTTGTTTTCCGCGGACGCTTTCGGCAAGTTCGGCGCAAACGACGCAAACGAGCCGTGGGACGATGAGGCGCGCAGGTATTATATCGGGATAGTCGGCAAATACGGAGTGCAGGTTCAAAGCGTGCTTAAAAAAGCGGCGGCACTCGATATAAAAACCATTTGTCCGCTACACGGACCGATTTTAAGCGGAAATTTGGCGCACTATTTAGAGCTGTACAACATTTGGTCGTCGTATGAAGCCGAAACGGACGGCGTTCTTATTGCATACACCTCTGTCTACGGCAACACTAAAAAGGCTGTTGAAATGCTTGGCGAAAGGCTTGTGTCGAGCGGTTGCCCGGAGGTGAAAATATTGGATTTGGCGCGCACGGATATTTCTGTTGCGACCGCCATGGCGTTTAAGTATTCAAAGCTTGTTTTGGCTACTACGACGTATAATGCCGACGTGTTTCCCTTTATGCGCGAGTTCTTAAATCACCTTGTCGAGCGCAATTATTCAAACAGGACGGTTGCGTTTATTGAAAACGGCTCGTGGTCTCCGCTTGCCGCAAAAATTATGCGCGGAGCCTTGGATAAATGCAAAAAGCTCACCTTTATAGAACCCGTTGTTCGCATACTTTCGGCTGTGTCCGAAAAAAACGAAGAACAGCTTGAAAGCTTGACAAAGGAGCTTTGCGGCGAATATTTGGCCTTAAAAAGCTCGACGGCGGATAAAAACGATATGAGCTCGTTGTTTAACCTGGGATACGGCTTGTACGCAGTGACTACAAACGACGGAAACAAGGATAACGCGCTTATAGTGAACACCGTTATGCAGGTGACTTCCTCGCCAAATCGGTTGGCTGTGGTTGTAAACAAGCAGAATTATTCGCATCACGTCATAAAGCAAACAGGCAAAATGAACGTCAACTGCCTATCCGTGGAAACGCCATTTAAGGTATTTGAAAAATTCGGCTTTTATAGCGGTAGAAATACGGATAAATTTGCGGATTTCCCCATCGAACGCAGCGATAACGGACTTGTGGTGCTGCCGAAATATTCAAACAGTTTTATATCCCTGAACGTCGAAGACTACGTGGATATGGGGACGCACGGAATGTTTGTGTGCAACGTGTCGGAGGCAAGAGTTATTTCAAAAAAGCCTACCATGACGTATGCGTATTATCACGAAAACGTAAAGCCGAAGCCCGAAACGGAGGGAAAGAGGGGATACGTTTGCAAAATCTGCGGATATATTTATGAGGGCGAGAGCATTCCGAGCGATTACGTTTGTCCGTTGTGCAAGCACGGCGCGAGCGATTTTGAGAAAATACAATAATCTAACGCGGTATTTTAACCGCAAACAAAAAAAACGTCATACGTTGCGTATGGCGTTTTTAGATAGCGCAAGGACATTTTTAAGGTGCAATTTAAGAATAAATTTTTTATGTTGACAAACGCGAATATATGGTTTTATAATAAATTAAACCCAGTTAAATAATACGAGGCGTTACAATGGCGGAATACAAGGATATTGAGTTTGTTTTTAATAGGTTAATGAAGAATCAATCTCAAGAATTATTAAAACTGTTCAACGATTCCAATACGGGAATCGGGGCGGTGTTGAGAATATTGAAGGAGTTTCCGCACCCCGTGACGGCGGGGAAAATAAGCGAAATTATGTGCGTGAGCGAAGCAAGAGTCACCGTTTTGCTGAAAAAAATGCAAAACCGCGGTTATATCGTAAAGGAGAGGGACGATTGCGACGCGCGCATTACCAACGTAAAGCTCACGCCGACGGGAGAGGCGACCGCCGATACGCTGAAGGAGATTTTGTGCCACAATATTGCCGAAATTATCGACGCTCTCGGCATGGAAAAAATCAAGACGTATATTCTGCTCGGGGACGAAATAAACGAGGTTATAAAGAATCGACTCCCCGAACCGCCGAAAATAACGTGACGCGCGTTATTTTTTGCACAAATACTTAACGCGGTTAAATAATTTTTAGGAGGTCAATATGCAAAAAATCTTTAAGGGGTGGCTCAATATATGGCTGTACGTAATATCTCTTATTTGCGGCGCGGTCATCGGCGTTTTAATCGTCAAATGGAATGAGTGGTCGTTGCAAACGAAAATATTTGCTTTTGCTACGGCATTGCTTCCGTTGCATGTGCTTGAGGAGTGGAGATTCCCGGGCGGATTTCATTATATGTACAATATTATGGTGAATTCGGAAAATCCCGACAGATACCCGATGAATCAATTATCCGATATGTTTACCAATTTTATAGGGATAATTTTCGGAATAGTGATACTTTGCGTGGGCGTAAAGTCGATATTTTTGATTATGCAATTATTCTTATGCGTTGCGGAGATTTTGGGGCATACGAAAGGCGGCGTTTTTTCCTATAAACGCTTTAAGTCGCAAGGGAAAAAGACGATTTACAATCCAGGGTTCTTCACGACGCTTTTCGGATATTTGCCCGTTGCGATTGCCATTATCGTTTCGTTTATAATAGACGTTGCGCCGATTTGGTGGCATTGGCTCGTGGGGCTTGCGAGCGGTATAGTCTTGGGCGCACTGTCGTTAAAGCTGCCCGAAAAGCTTACTCAAAACACAAATAGTCCGTACGCTTACGATTGGGGGGACGGATATTTCAACAAGTTCAGTAGATAATGGAGCTATAACAGCTTTACGGATTGCGCAAGCGATTTTGAGAAAATTCAATAATCTAACGCGGTTATTTTAACCGCAAACAAAAAAACGTCATACGTTGCGTATGGCGTTTTTTATCAAATAGCCTTGTGCATAAAAGTCTTGTTAAATATGCAAGCAAAAAAGTGTTTTGCGCAAAAACCCGTTTAGATGCCGTAAATTTATCTATAATTTGTATCGTTCAAGGTTTTGAGCGCGGATAGTGCGGCTTTATAGATTTATTAAAATCCCAATATTTTATAAAAATATTGCACAACTCGCGTTAGAGGTATATAATGTCTATAACTAAAATCATATAGGAGAAATCCGCAATTATGAAATCGACCAAAAGAATAATAGTGGTTTTGCTGGTTTTGATGCTTGCAGTATCCCTGCTCGTCGCGTGCGACGACGGCTCGGACGGCAGACCGACAGACGGCGAGGAACTGCCGTATCTTTATCAAAAATACAACCTTACGGAGCTGTTTGCGGGATATACCGTCCCCAACTTTAAGGTTATAGTAAGCGTGAACGGCGCGCAGGCTACAAAGATTTACGGCTACAACGGCGACTTTGTGTACATACAAAATCAAGTGCCGGGCAATATCTTGACGGATTACATTTCCAAGGACTTAACCACGGGCAAGTATACGTATTACAAGAACAACGGCAACGATACGTTCACTTGCGTCGAAGAGGGAAGCTTGGATTTCGGCACGTATATAAGCGGCTTGCATTTCGTCCGTTTTGCCAACGTAACGGCAAGTGCGTTTGAAGAAAAATATCCCGATAAGCGCGTTGAGAATGTAAGCGAAGTTGCGTTGCAAGAAAACTATTACGTCGCAAAGGACGCCGCGACAACAGGCGCGTTGCTGTTTGCGGACACCGACGTGGTTTGGTCGTCTATTGAAATTCACTTATCGCAAGACAACGTTGCGGACATTGTGGCGAAGACAAGCGCAGGCGTTACGTACACGTATAGCTTTTCGGGCTTCGGAACAGTCTCGTCCGACATGCTTGTCGATTTGGGCGAATCAAAAGCACTCGCTCGTCTTGCAAGCGCGATAGAGGCGGTTTCGGACAAAACGAACCGCAATTACAAAATCGATCTCGACGTGTACGACGATGATATGACTCAACCGTACTATTCCGACGCGTATAGTTACAGCGGTTCGAGCATCGAATATAAGTATACCGATTCAGAGGGAACAATCCGCACCGATTATATCGGCGTGGATTCCGAAACCAATGCTCTTGCATATTATGCGGACAACGGCGACGGCACCTACGACGTATACGATGACGGAAGCGACGATTTCGACGATTTCATGTCCTATGTGGAAGAATTCGATTTGAGCGTTCTCGGCTCCTTCGTGTATGAGACGACGCCGTTTGTTGACGTATTCGCCGCAAAAGCTCCGGCGTCCGTTGCAAACGCGGTGTTAGGCGATGGCGTCGATTGGACGTATTTTGCAATAACCCTTACCGACGGCAAGATAAGCAAAATCACCATCGAAGGCACCTATGAGTTCTATGATGAAACGTATGATTGCAAATACGAAGCCACTGTTTACGGCTTCGACACCGTTTCGATAACTCTTCCCGAGGTCGAAAGAGGCGTCGACCTTTCGGACGTGTTCGATTTGTACAATACGGACGATTGGAACTTCAAGGCGGTTTTGAAGCTGTATGAATCGGATATGCTCAACCCTGCGGATACCTGCGAGTACGGCTATCAAACTTATTACGCAAATTACTATAAGTACACCGTAGACGGCACGGAATACGTCGACTATATCGAAATGGTAGAGGACGACGATTCTCTGTACGGTTATTCCTTGGTGTATTATCACGACAACGGCAACGGCACCTATACAAAATATGACGACGAATCCGACGAGGCTGTCGAGGAGTTCTTCTCGACTTATTGCGATTTGTACGTCGCATATCTTGGCGATTTCAAGTTTAGAGCCACCGATACGACGGATAAATACGAGGCGATAAAGCCCAACGACGTCGGCAACAGCATTTTCGGCGAATATGAGGACAGCGTATGGACCTCTGTCGAGCTTTACGTAAGCAACGGCAAAATCTCGCGCATAGTCGCGCTCGCCGACCAAACGGACAACAGTGTTGTAACAAAATATAAATATGACGTCAGTTTCTCCGATTACGGCGATATTTCCTTCGATCTCTCGTCCTTGACGCTTGACGACGGCAATGGCGGAAACGGCGGAACCACCGGCGGAGACGACGGAAACGGCGGTAGCGGAACGGGCACGGACGTCCCCGACGATACGTCAAAATACACCGTAGTTTTCACGGATAAAGAGTTTTCAAACACAAGCGGACTTGTTATCACGTCGAGCAGAGCGGCAGACGGTTATGATGAAGCAGGTCGCGGCGTGCAATTCACGCAAAAGACCGGAAGCGCAACGCTTTATACGTCAACGAGCCTTGTGAAGGTATCCAACGTTGCCGTTACGGTGGCAACCAACGCATCGTTCAAGCTTTCCGTAAAGGTCGGCGACACTTTGATGTTGAGCGACGGCGCGTCCGTGGTGACAATCGAGAAGGACGACGGCACGAAAACGGTGACGTTCACAAGCGATACCGCGCTTAACGGCGTATTGTCAATAGTTCTCGAGAAGACGGGAACAAGCAAATCAATGTATATAAGCGGCTTTACCGTCAACGGCGGTGACGGAAGCAGCTCGGGCGGCGGCTCCGGCAGTGGTTCTGGAAGCGGCTCCGATAGCGGTTCCGGCAGTGGTTCTGGCAGTGGTTCGGGTAGCGGTTCTACGTCTAGCAACGTTATGCCTGCGCAATCCTACGATGCAAGCAAGCTTGACACCGATACGCTTCAAGACAAGCTTATGGCTAACGACGGCGGTATCGGCTTGCCGGCAACAGGTACCTATGATTGCCTTGTAATCCCCGTCAAGTTCTCAAACACCAGCATAACCTCGACGCAGCTTAACAATATGGAAAAAGTGTTTAACGGCACAAGCACGGACACGGGCTGGGAGAGCGTAAGCTCGTATTATAAAAAGACGTCGTATGGAAAGCTCAATATATCCTTTGATATTATGAGCTCATACATAAGCACCAAAAACTCAAGCTATTATGAGAACTATTCAAAGACCGTTACGGTGGACGGATATTCTTATAAGCAAGACGGTAGCTCGTTGTTGGTGGAAGAGGCTCTTGCGTCTCTCGATTCCACCGTCGATTTCTCCAAATACGATACGAACGGCGACGGTTATATTGACGCGGTATATATCGTATATTCCGAGAGCGTCGATTATACGAGCGGCGATTTCTATTGGGCATACGTCACAACGTACGTCGGCACAAAATCCTTCGACGGCAAGGATCCAGGTTATTACTTCTTTGCGGGCTTCGACTTTATGGTTGAACATACAAGCCAACAGCTCACCTCGCAAAAGAATTATGACGTCGTTGACGGCTTGAAGGTCGACGCGGTTACGTTTATTCACGAGACGGGACACCTTCTCGGTCTTGACGATTACTACAACTATAAGACGCAGGGCTTCACGTATCTCGGCGGCGGCGACATGATGGACGCAAACATCGGCGATCACGGTCCGTATTCAAAGCTTATGCTCGGTTGGGTTGAGCCTAAAGCGGTTGTAACGACAACTCAAACGGTAACGCTCAATTCGTTTGAAAGCTCGGGCGACTTTGCTGTTGTGCTTCTTGACTACAACAACTCCTTCTTCAGCGAGTATCTGATTATAGACCTGTATACGGCAACGGGCGTAAACAGCCTTTGGAAGTCAAGCTTATACGGAGGGGCGGATTACGGCGTAAGAATATATCACGTCTCGTCGCAAATCGATACGCCTTTCGACACATCCGATTATTGGTCGTTGACAAACTACAACAATTCGTACAGCTCGATTCCGCTTATCAAGCTTGTGCAGGCGGACGGCGGAAAGACGTTCGGCTCCACGTCGAGCGCGACCAAGAACGATTTGTGGACGGCGGGAAGCTCGCTTAAGAGCAAGTTCTCAAGCTATGCGCGCAACGACGGAAAGCTTATCAATTTCGATATATCAATCGACAGCGTAAGCGCAACAAGCGCAAGCGTAACGATAACCTTCCAAGCGTAATTCGATACGATTCACGTCACAAAACGCCTTGCGATTCGTCGCGGGGCGTTTTTCTATGAGAGGTGGAATAAGAATATGAGCCTAGCCGTAAGCTTAAGAATTGCTAGATTATTTGAACTTTATTGTTGACGGCGCGTCGGTATACGTGCTATATTATAAAAAAATAAATCAGGCTCTGCCACCGGGTAGAGAGGAAGCATTCGCTGTGCATCGTTAGGTCCTTGAAGATGCGCGACGGGTGCTTTTTTTTGTGAGGTATTATGGGTAAACTAAAAGAAAAACTCGACTATTTTTCGCGCGGAGAGAAATTTTTGTGGATTGCGTCGGTTTTGGCGATTTGCATATCCTTTTTCGTGTGCGACGGCAAGGATTACTTGACGCTTTCCGCTTCGCTTATAGGCGTGACGTCGCTTATTTTCAATGCGAAGGGCAATCCGTTCGGACAGTTGTTGATGATAGTTTTCAGCATACTGTACGGCATAATTTCCTATTCCTTTGCGTATTACGGAGAGATGATAACCTATCTCGGTATGACTGCCCCCATGGCGATTTTTGCATTGATTTCCTGGATTAAAAATCCGTATAACGGCAATAAATCGCAGGTTAAGGTCAATCGCTTAAAGGCGAAAGAAATCGTGTTTATGTTCATTTTGACGATTGCCGTAACGGTGGCGTTTTATTTCGTGCTCAAGGCGTTTAACACCGCAAATATCCTGCCAAGCACCATATCAGTGGCAACAAGCTTTTTGGCGGTGTATCTCACCTTTAGACGTAGTGCGTTTTATGCCGTAGGCTATGCGCTCAACGATGTCGTGCTTATAATCTTATGGACGTTGGCAACGCTTGAAAGCATATCGTATTTGTCTGTCGTTATTTGCTTTTGCGTGTTTTTGATAAACGACGTATACGGATTTATAAGCTGGCGCAAGATGCACAAAAATCAATCCGCAGCAGATAGGGGCGTGGGCGACTGCGAGGAAGAGTATACGAGAGAAATGTGACAAAAACGCGAGCTTAACAATTCAAATCGAAAGATAAAATGCTTGTTGTGCAAGTGCCGCCCGATATGTCTGTCGCAAAAGCATTTCGCGTACAGCTCTAAAATGCTACAATCCGCATATGAGAACACTCATATGCAAGTGTGCGCAGATATACATTTGTACAAAAAATATATATTTGCCGTTTACTATAAAATAAAATTGTGCTATAATCACTTTTATCAATTATAGATAAGGTGAATTATGGAAAAAGAACCTAATATGCTTGATGAGCAAATCGAAGCAACAGAGCCGACGGAGTGCGAGTCGGAGTTTGCAAAAGACGACGAACAAAACGGCGAACAAACGTCGGAGCAGAACGGTGTAGCCGCAAACGACGGCGTGGACGAATCGACGTCCGACAGCTCCGATGAGAGCGACGGCGCAGACGAAACGACATCGGATAACTCTTGCGACAGTGAGGAGGCAGACGAATCGACATCGGATAACTCTTGCGATAGCGAAACCGCAGACAATTCGGACGCCAACAAAAAGCGCAAAAAGAAAGTTAAGGATATGTCTCCCGAAGCCGTGCGCAAAAGAAAGATTACCAAAGCCGTCGTATGGTCGGTTGTCGGCGTGCTCTTGTTTGTGTTTGTGCTTAACATCATCATACTTCCGCTCACCGGCAGTTGTGCGCGCGTCGATTCCGTAAACGACTATACCGGCGACAACAAATATATTGCGTTCCACAAGGAGGGCGGCTTGTACTTGTCCGCTCACCGCGCCGGCGGTTCTCTCGAGCCGGAGGAAACCATGGCGGCATTCAAGCAATGCCTTGAAGACGCGGATAAGGAAGGTTATGTTGTCGATATTCTCGAGTTCGACTTGCACCTTACCAAGGACGGCGTGCTTGTGCTTATGCACGACCATGAAATCGACCGCACGTCAAACGGCACCGGTAAAATTTGCGATATGACCTTGGCGGAGCTTAAAACGTACAATTTCGGATATAATTTCCAGACGGAGGACGGAGAATATAAATATCGCGCAGAGGGTGCCGATTTGACAAACGTGCGCATAGTCACTCTCGAGGAGGTTCTCACCTACGTCGAAACCGTCGCTCGCCCCGATCATACCATGCAATACGTCATCGAAATCAAGGACGACGGCAAGGTCGGCAAAAAGGCAATGGATCAGCTGTATGCAATGATGACGGATCCGCGCTTCGATATTATCGACCGCACCGTGTTCGGCACGTTCAACGCGGACATAAGCAAATATGTTGACGATTGCAATGCGAACGGCACGTTTGAAAGACCCGTAGTGCGTTCTGCCGGCATTCTCGAGGTGTTGAATTTCTATTATGCGTTCTTGTGGGGTAGAGATCTTGACGCGGACGACGTTGCCTTCAGCGTGCTTCAAATTCCTATGGGCTTCGACGGTATCTTCGATTTGTCAACAAAGGAGTTTATCGATTACGCGCACAGCCACGACATTGCGGTGCAGTATTGGACAATCAACGATGCCGAAAGCGTTGTTAAGCTCCAACAGAACGGTGCGGATTGCATAATGACCGACAACCCGAAAATGGCATACGACGCGCTTCATCGCAACTGATTTTGCGATAAAAAGACGTTGATTTTGATTGAAATAAGCATTTTTAACGATAATTCAAAAGGCACTTGCGTTTGCAAGTGCCTTTTGAGTTGATGTTTAGCTTTTTATTTTGCAGCTTTTTCTTTGGGCTTCTTTTCTTTGCCAAGACCTTTTATAAATCTGCGGAAGCCGCCCTTTCTGCCGTTGAGCATATCGACGATACCGTCGAGCGCGCGTTGATTGATGATACCCATTGACCAAGCGGCTATTGTGCGGTAGGGCATATCCTTGACGGAGTTGGTGAGCATATCGGGGTTTTCGGAGAATTTCGCGACGAGATTAACCGCGCCGACAGCCACGTTGTACATAAACCTTCCGAATCTCGAAATGCGGCATTGACCAATCGTATTGTTCGCAGTGATTTCGCCTTTTTCGTAGGGCTTGTTTTCTCTCATCTTTGCGCCGTAGAGAGCCTCGAACTGCTCGACGGGGATTTCGTTTGCGTTTGCGATGTCGTAGTAAACGGGGGCAACCGCCTTGTAATCGGGGATAGGAGCGTCGGGATTTTTCGACGTGACGTTGACGGTTGCGGCAAGTCTTATATCGCGAGAGCTTGCGCCGACCAAAATCTCGAAGTCACCGCTTTCGACGTGCCAATCGTTGATTGCGACGTTGTAGTACGCAAAGGCTCTTGCGTCGAGAGAAATCGTGATTTCTTTCTCTTCGCCGGGTTGCAAAAATACCTTTTTGAAGCCTTTAAGTTCTTTTTCGGGGCGATAAAGCGTGCTTTCCGTATCCTTGACGTAAACCTGAGCAATTTCCGCGCCGGCGACGTTGCCTGTGTTTTTAACGGTGAACGTGACAGAGAAGTCGTCGCCCTCGTTGATGCTTGTCGCGCTTGCTTTAAGGTTTGAATACTCAAACGTCGTATAGCTCAAACCGTAACCGAAGGGGTACTTGACCGCCTTGTGCGCGCTGTCGAAGTAACGATAGCCGACGTAGACGCCTTCGCGATATTCGACCGTGCGCGGTCCCATGCGGAAATACTTTGCGCCGATGTTGTCCGCCTCGCTGATGGGGAAGGTCTCTGCCAGTTTGCCCGACGGATTGACCTTGCCGTAGATAAGGTTATATGCCGCCTCGCCGCCTGCTTGACCGCCGAGATAGAGGTTGAGAATGCCTTTTACGTCCTTATCCCACTTGCCGATTTCAACGGGAGAGCCGCAGGAGAGAACGACGATGACGTTCTTGTTGACCTTGAGAATTTCGTTGATGAGCGTGACGTGAGCCGACGGCAATTTGATATGACTGCGATCGTAGCCTTCCGATTCAAAGGCGTCCGTCAAGCCGATAAACAGCAGCACCGCGTCTTTGCCCTTTGCAACCTTGACGGCTTTGTTTATGAGGCTCTTTTTATAGCCCTCGCCTTTAAGAGTATAGCCGTCTGCGTAGTCGTATTTTTGTCCGGCATTATCGAGTGCGTCCGTAAACGACGTAATCTTGTGCGGAAGAATATGGCTTGAGCCGCCGCCTTGGAAGCGAAGCTTTTTGGCGAGTTTGCCGATAACCGCGATGTTTTGTTCTTTCTTGAGGGGGAGTGCGCCGTCGTTTTTGAGAAGCACCGCGCCGCCTTCCGCCGCACGTCTTGCAATATCGTTGTGTTTTTCGATGTCGTACTTGACGTTTTCCACCTCGCGCGCCTTGTTTTCGTACGCAAATTTGATTATGCGATACACAAGAACGTCAATATCTTCTTCTGTTATCGTTCCGTCCTTCAACGCCTTGCGCACGTCGTTATCGCGCATTCCCTTGTTGCCGGGCATTTCGAGATCGAGACCTGCTTTGATTTCGCTCGGTCTGTCGTTGACTGCGCCCCAGTCGCTGACGACAAGCCCCTTGAAGCCCCATTCGCCGCGCAAAATATCCGTCAAATAGCGTCTTTGACTTCCTACGTACGTGCCGTTGAGCAGATTGTAGGAGGACATCACGGTTGTCGGCTGTTCGGTCTTTACGATATGCTCGAACGCAGGCATATATATTTCGCGTAGAGTACGCTCGTCCACAATCGAATCGATGCACATTCTTATGTATTCTTGGTTGTTTGCAAGGTAGTGTTTAAGCGACGTACCGACGTTTTTCTGTTGAACGCCGTGTACCCACGCCGCACCCATACGTCCTGCAAGGAACGGATCCTCGGAGAAGTATTCAAAGTTTCTACCGCAAAGAGGTCCTCTTTTGATGTTTACGCCGGGGCCTAAAACGGTTGTAACTCCGAGAGTTTGAGCTTCAACGGCGATAGCCGAGCCGACTTCCTTGACAAGTTCCTCGTCCCAGCTCGAGCCGGTCGTTACCGCGCCGGGGAAGCAGGTTGCTGGTTCGGGAGTTTGCATGATATTGACTCCGCCCGACATTTTTTCTCTTCTCATACCGCTCGGACCGTCGCTCGTGCGAACAGAGGGAATGTGTACGCCCTCTCTGTCTATGGGCTGGGTGAGCCAGGTGGTTGAGCCTGAAAGCATGGATATTTTTTCGTCAAGCGTAAGCTTGCTGAGAATATCCTTGTAATCTTGTTCGTTCATAATTTCCTCCAAAGAGTGGTTTTATCTTTAACGGCTTAAATAATTAAGCACTTTATATATTATATCAGTTTATATCGTTGTTTTCAATATGTAATTTGCGTTTATCGCGAGCGGATAGCGGGAGTTCTTCCTTGATATAGGTTTCCCAAACGTTGATTCTGTCGTCCTCGTCGATTTGGCGTAGCACCCTACAGGGAACGCCTGCCGCAATACAGTTGTCGGGAATATCTCTTGTCACCACGCTTCCTGCGCCGATAACCGCGTTTTCGCCAATGGTTACTCCGCCGCAGATAGTCACGCTGGAGGCAATCCACGCATTCTTCTTGATAGTCACTGGCTTGGAATATTCCAAATCGTGGAAGCCGTCGGGGTAGTCGGTGCTTTTTCTTTCCTCTGCGATAAGCGGGTGAGAGGGGGTGGCGATTGTTACGTTTGCGCCGAGCCAAACGCCCTCCTCGAGAGTTATCGGGGAAATGTCCAACAGCGTACAGCCGTAGTTCATAAACACGCCGTTGTCAACGTGAATATTCACGCCGTATTCGCAGTACATCGGAGGAAATATAAACACGGAGCGTCCCTTCGACGACGGAATCAGCTTGTTCAATATGCGCTTTTGCCTCGGAATATTCCAAACGGCGCATTTGTTGAACCTTTGGCAGAGCGTTAGTCCGCGAGCGTGTTGCCAGAATATATCCTTGCTCGTCGAATTATACAGCTTGCCGTCTACCATTTTTTGCCATTCGGGTTTGACTTTTTTCATAATTCACCTCTTATATTGTAAATTTTAGTTTATCAAAACCGCATTTTATATCAGAAAACAAAACAAAATATCAAAATTCCGTTGCAAATAAGCGGATAAATGATATAATTTGCATATGAGTGATACGTCAAAAGGAAAATTTAACGTCGAGGTTTTGCCAAGAGCCACGCTCGATCCTCGCTTTCAGCAGAGAGAAAGCGGCGTCGCGCATACGCCGTACAGCTTCGAGGTGACCTTTTATACGTGTATAAAAAACGGCGACGTCGATGGCTTGAACGGTATGATGTCGCACTTTATGGAAAATGCGTTAATCGTCGGAAGAATGAGCAACGACGCATTACGCCAAGCGCAATATCTTGCCGTCAGCTGTATTACGCTTGCAACTCGATATGCCGTCGAGGGCGGACTTTTGGAAAGCGAGGCGTACAATCTTTCGGACGGATATATTCAAGCCGTTGACAATATGAAATCCGTTGAAGAAATATTGGATTTTTTGCCGAGAAAAGCCGTGGAATTGACTCTGCTCGTGCGCGCGAATCGCGAGAGATTGGAGTATTCTCCGCACGTCAGAAAGGCGATAAAATTTATCAATGCGCATTTGCACGAGCGCATACGCTGTATAGACGTCGCAAACGCCTGCGGCGTGGGAAGCGACTACTTGTCCGCACAGTTCAAAAAGAGCGTCGGAGACGGATTGGCGCATTATATTTTGCGACAAAAATTAGACGCGTCAAAGGCGTTGTTGAATGGCGATTTCAGGTATGACGAAATCGGTTATTATTTCGGTTTTTGCTCGCAAACGCATTATATCGAGTGCTTCAAAAAGGAATACGGTATAACGCCTAGGCAATTTGCAAGCACGCAAAGGTCCTTGTGATGTAAAAAGATAAACAACGCATTATTGCGGTAAACGGCATTTTATATGTAAAGAAAGATATGATAAAATGCCGATATGGAAAAGTGAAAAATAAATTCAAAACTTGTGTAACCCGAACGCTTTGGGTTGCGTGTATTATACGAAGGAGCGACAAATGAAAAACGACGCATGGGAAGCCTTATTCAAAAAGCATTATAACGAGGCATTGCTATACGTGTATTCCTTTTGTCGCAACCGTGCGCTTGCAGAGGACATCGTACAAGAGGCGTATATGCGCGCAATACGTTCGATTGACGAGGAACGCGACGGGTTCAAATTCTGGCTGTTCAAGGTGTGCAGAAATTGCTATTTCGACCACCTGCGCAGGACAAAAAGGCTTGAGCCGATCGACGGCGATTTGGCAGATAACGACGAGCTTGTGGACGAGATTATTCAAAAGGACGAATACAGAGCCTTGTACCACGCGTTATCTCTCCTCAAGGATTCCTATCGAGAGGTTGTCAGATTGTTCTATTTCGACGGTATGTCGGTAAAGGAAATCGCGTCGATAACGGATACGAGCATAGACAACGTAAAGGTACAGCTGTTCAGGGCGCGCGCAAAACTAAAGGAAATTTTGGAGGTAAGTTTATGAATTTTGACGAGGCATTCAAAAGGTGCCAAGACGGCACGGCAACGCCCGAAGAAAGAGATTTTGTCAAACAACAGATAGAGCTTGCAAATCAAATGCTCGCCGACGACGCGAAGGTTGAATCCGCGCCTATAAAGGAAGCCGGTGTCGAAGAGGTCAAAAAGGCGAAAAAGAAATTTAAGTGGCGTTATATCGTCATACCGATATGTTGCATAATTTCTTCGCTTTTGATAATCGGCGCGATTTTAGGCGGCGTGTTCGGCTCGGCGGCGTCGTATGCAAAAAAATCGGCGAATTATCATAAATACGACTGTGAGGTCGCCGCTATGTATTATGTCGATCAGCTTCTTATAGACGGAACTATACCGGAAAAAGCTCCGCAGTCTCAATTTGAAATCGACGACGTGGATTTGGAATTTAATTACGTCGGCTACGACATCACGCAAAGCTATTACAGCTATTTTGTCAAAATCGAGTACGAGGCAAAAATCGGCTCGGGATATAAGGACGTCAAGGTGATTGTCGAAATCGATACTCGCAATTTAAACAAAATGGATGTCCGCGTCAAGCATTAAGCTATGACGGCAAACAAATTAAAACGCGCAATGCGCGTTTTTTTTGTACAGAGAAAACCACCGCATAGTCCTCGGTGGTTCTTTTATGGGCTTTTGCCTATTGCGTCGGGATTATCGGCGGATAACTCTATTGTTATCGCTTGGGGGCTTGTCGAAAAATTTTCTCAATCGATTTAGCCTAGCGCTATAAGCTTGTCTATGCAAAATATTCCACTAATTTTTATATATCCTTTGCATACAATATTTACGAGGTGTTTATGTGGTCAAACGTGATTAGTATCGGCAAGGAGTATGACAAGGAAATAGCTTATATGCTTGCAAAGCTCAAAAGCGCGAAGGACGTGTCGTATGCTATCGAGGAGTCCGAGGAGAGAGTGTGGATATATCTTGCAAGCGCGTGCGAAAGACAAGACGACGTTGAGAGTGAGCTTCAAGCTATGCTGGAGGTGGTTTTTTTATCTTTCATCAAATTGCGATTTTTTTTAGAACGTCTTGCCTTGAACAAATTGAATCACGCAAAATGCGCATTGCTATGCTCGATAATCCATTTTGACAGAGAATTTGAGAGCGGTATAATTGCAAAGACTATCGCAAGTTCGCTCGACTACAACGTTGACGGGCTTTTGAATTTCAGGTTGCGAGCGTTGCGAGAATCCTGGCAGGAAATCGCGGACGTGGCAAACAGACTGCTTGAGAGTAGCTTCGGCGATGACGACGTATACGACGTGGCGTCGTTTATCGCAGGCACGGACGGCGGCAAAAACAGATTGCTGGTCGATACGGACGGCTTAAAGAATTTGAGCGAACGTCGTCTTGTCGAGGTCGTTCGTCTTTTTGACGAGGAGGAATACAATTTTATCAGCGCGATTATAAAGGAGCGTCCCGAAGAAATTTCTATCCGTCGCAAATTTTCGCAACCGATGCAGGCGACGTTACGCAGAATAGCGCGTGTTGTTGAAAGTTGTTGAAAACACGTTGCGTGTTGCATTTTGTCGCAAATTTGCATAAAAGCCATAAATAATGGCATTTATGGTCGATATTTGTTTGATTAAAAACACGTAACGTATTGTAATTCATATGCGCAAATTACGTTTCGTGTTTTTGATTTTATAATATCGGCAAAACAAAAAGGCGACAAACACGTCGCCTTTCGTATTGAGTTGTTGCTTTTTTAATAAACCTTTCTTGCTTTAATTACGCCGTCTGCGTTGAGCAGTGATTCGTCCAAATTCTCGTCCGTATCGATTATCGTGTATCGTATGCCGTTTCTTGTCGCGCTCACTCCGTTTAGCTTCAGCGGTGCGTCTTCAAGAGCTATCACCGTGTAGCGGTGGCATGCGCTTTTCGGTATTGAAAGATTGGGCATATTCACGGAGTTTTTGATATTGCCGTTTTCGATATAATCCTTAAGCTCGTTTGCCGCCATGACGGCGCAGTTGTCCTCCGCCTCCTGCGTTGAAGCGCCAAGGTGCGGTACGGCTATTATTCCGTTTTGACCTATGCAATCTTCGCTTGGAAAATCGACGACGTATTTTCTCACCTGTCCGTCGGCAATCGCACGCTTAATCGCGCCCACGTTCACAAGCTCTCCGCGTGCCGCGTTTATGAGAATAACGCCTTTTTTCATTGTTGCGAGGTTTTCGTCGTCAATGAGATTTTTGGTGTTCGGCGTCATCGGCAGGTGAAGCGTGACAAAATCCGCGTCCTGCCAAGCGGCGTGCATATCGTCGCAAACGGTTGCAAAGGGTATTTCCGCTTTTGCTTCGTCGCTTATATACGGGTCATAGCCTATTACGTTCATATCAAGAGCGTGCGCCGCTTGCGCCACCTTGCGCCCGATTGCGCCCAACCCGAGTATGCACAGCGTTTTGCCTGCGATTTCCGTGCCTGCGTACGCGCCTTTGCCCTTTTCTACCTGTTTTGCTACGTCGTCGCCTGTGAGCGTGCCTGCCCAGCTTATCGCTTCCGACACGTTGCGAGCGCCGATTATAAGGTCGGCAATGACCAGTTCTTTCACCGCGTTTGCGTTCGCGCCCGGGGTATTAAATACGCACACGCCTTTTTTCGCGTATTCCGCGTGCGGTATATTATTTACGCCTGCGCCGGCTCGAGCAACCGCGAGCAAAGAGGACGGAAGGGTATAGTCGTCCATCTTGAAGGAGCGAACCAAAATCCCTATGGGATTTTCGCTTTCTGTTACTAGGTTGTAGCCGTTCAACACGTCTTGTGCCAACGGTGATATCGAATTAAGCTTTAATATTTCGTTTCTGTTTGTCATTTCCATATTGTTTTTGTTTGTCGACATTGTTCGCCAATGCGATTAGTCGATGC
>CAZUZK010000016.1:17779-29859 GCA_964624745.1 uncultured Bacteroides sp.
TTTGGATTGTTTGTCGACGTTGTTTGTCAACGGGGTTTGTTGATGTTGTCCGTTGATTTTGTCTGTCAATGTTGTACTTTGAATTGCCATACGGCAAGATTTTACTTGTCTCCAAATCCGATTTGCAATGAGACGAGCGACTATTTGTTTTCAAGTTTGAGCTTAACAAGTCGATTGCTCGTTTCATTCGGTTTCGTTCAAGCAGGAACTTGCATCGAGGTTGCGTTCGTTTGACGTGGCGACGGCGTTATTTGTTTTCAAGCTCAAATTTCTTCATAAATTCGATAAGAGCTTTTACGCCTTCTATCGGCATTGCGTTGTAAATCGACGCACGCATTCCACCAACAAGCTTGTGTCCCTTTAGGCTCACAAGTCCTGCGCTTTCCGCTTCTTTTATAAATTTTGCGTTCAATTCGTCGCTCGGCGATATGAAGGGGACGTTCATCATAGAGCGGCTTTCGACCTCAACGTTGTTGGTGTAAAAATCCGATTGGTCGATGAAGTCGTACAGCATTTTTGCCTTTTCTCTGTTGATTTTTTCCATTTCTTCGACGCCGCCGATTTTTTTGAGATGACGAAGATTGAGCATCATCATATAAATTGCCCAGCACGGAGGGGTGTTGTATAGGCTGTTTGCGTCTATTTGCGTGCGATATTTCAGCATTGTGGGGCATATGGGAAGCTCGTTGCCGAGCATATCGTCCTTTACGATTACGAGCGTAACGCCTGCCGGCGCGAGATTTTTTTGCGCGCCTGCGTAAATGAGGGCGTATTTGCTAACGTCCGTTTTTTCGCTCATTATGCAAGAGGACAAATCCGCTACGAGCGGTATGCCGCCGGTGTCGGGAAGAGCGTGATATTTCGAGCCGAAAATCGTGTTGTTTTCAGTGATATGCACATAGCTTGCGTCCTGCCTGAAATCCTGCGGAGAGGTTTTGGGAATGTAGGTAAACTTCTTGTCCTCGCTTGACGCGACAAGGCGAATATCGCCGTATTTTTGCGCTTCCTTATACGCTTTTTTTGCAAAATTTCCCGTCACGATATAGTCTGCTTTGCCCGTTTTGAGAAGATTGAGCGGTATTGCTTCAAACTGCGTGGAAGCTCCGCCCTGTACCATGATGATATGGTAGTCGTCGGGTACGCTCATAAGCTCTTTTACGAGGGACAGACATTCCGTGTTTATCGCGTCGTACCATTTTGAGCGGTGGCTCATTTCCATAACGCTCATGCCCGAGCCGTTGTAATCGGCAATGGATTTGCCCGCTTCCTCTATCACCTCAAGGGGGAGTGTTGAGGGACCTGCGGAAAAATTGTAAACTCTCATAAAATTCTCCTTTATCGCCTGCGCTTTCGTTGCGACGATTACAATATAATCGTAAATGGAAAGTCGCGATTTGTAAAGATTTTTTTTTCGAGAATTTCTCGCAAAAAATAAATTTTTTGCGAGATTTGAACGAGATTTGAAGATAGCGTGACATAATCTCTTGATTAAAAACGCGATTTGATGTAATATACTAAATTAGAAAAATATTGATATATGCCGTCCGCTTCGGCGGTGCGGTTTCGGAGAAATAGAAATATGGCAAAAAACGCAAAGACAATCAACGTTACTTTCCTTGGCGGCGTAGGCGAAATAGGCAAGAATATGACCGTTTTGGAATACGGAGAGGATATGATAATCGTGGATTGCGGTGTGTCTTTCCCTAAAGAGGACAGTCCCGGAATCGACGCAATCATTCCCGATATTACGTACATTAGAGAAAACATAAAGCGACTTCGCGGTATCGTGCTTACGCACGGACACGAGGATCACATCGGCGCGATTCCCTACTATGCGGAGGAATTGAAAAAAGTGCCAATTTACGGCACCGCGCTTACTATAGGGCTTTTGAAACGAAAGCTGGAAAAGCAAAGCAAAAAGAGCAATCTTAACGTGGTTTGCGCCGGGGATACTATAAAGCTCGGCGCCTTTGAGGTTGAGTTTATCAAGGTTGCGCACTCTATGGCGGGGGCTTGCGCGCTTTCGATTTCCACTCCCTTGGGCAACGTGTTCGTCACCGGCGATTTCAAAATCGACAATACGCCGATTGACGGCAAAAAAACGGACATAGGACGCATCGCGGAAATAGGCGCAAAGGGCGTGCTGCTTATGCTCGGCGAATCTACCAACGTGGAGAGAAAGGGCAGCTCCACGTCCGAAAAGGTCGTCGGACAAAATCTTGAGAGCATATTTGTCGCAAATCCCAACAAGCGTATAGTTATCGCGTGCTTCGCCTCGTCGAATTACCGTGTGCAGCAGGTGCTGACGCTTGCGCACAAATATCACAGAAAAGTGGTGCTTGCAGGCAAGAGCATGAAGGGAATGGTGGACGTTGCCTCCGCATGCGGCGAGCTGCAAATTCCAAAGGGCGTTATCGTTGACGGCGTAGGCAAGCTGTTGCCTAGCGAAACCGTGATATTGGCAACAGGCTCGCAAGGCGAGCCGTTGAGCGCGCTCAACAAGCTTTCAAAGGGCGAATTTAACAAAATCAATCTCAACTCGCAGGATTTGGTGGTGTTAAGTTCTTCGCCTATTCCCGGCAACGAAAAGGCGGTGTACGACGTCATAAACGACTTGTTCAAAAAGGGCGCGAACGTCATTTACGACAGCATGAACGATATTCACGTTTCGGGACACGCTTACGAGGAGGAGCTGAAGCTGATGCTTACGCTTGTACACCCGCAATTCTTTATGCCCGTACACGGCGAATATCGTCATCAGTTCAAGCATATGGAAATCGCAAAATCTCTGGGAGTCGCAGGCAAAAACATAGTTATTCCCGATTTGGGAGAAAGCTACGGAGTAAACCAAAGAGGAATAAAGCTTCACTCAAAGGTGCAGTCCGGCAATACGTACGTTGACGGCGTGGTTCTGGAGGACGGCAAATCAGTTGTGAACGACAGACTTTCGCTTGCGGAATACGGTATGCTGCTTGTGCTTTGCGCAGTGGATATGGACGAGGGGCATATCGTTGGCGACGTGGATATAATCGCGCGCGGTTTTAATCTCACGGACGACGCGCAGGCGTCGATACGTCGCGTGACGGAGGAAGCGATAGACACTGCCGACCTTGACAAAATCGACGTGAACGAAGTTGCTCGTCTTGTCAAAAAATCCGTGCGCAGACTCTTCTACAAGGACAGACAATTTCCTATCATCATTCCCATAATCGTAGAGGACTGATAAGGAGCGAAATATGTTTAGAAAACGCATAATTTTGATACTCACGTCGAGGGACGAAATCGACGGCGAATCTCAAAAAATAGCAGAAGCTATAAGGAAAATCGGCACGCACAACGTTGTCGTTTTCAGCGACGACAGATACGGCTCGGCAACGAAGCTGTCCGCGCTGGACAGGCTTATGGACAGCGGAAGCGAGTACCAGTATTTGCTGGAGCGCAAGGATAAAAATTTGCTTAAAGCAAAGCTGAAGCCCAAAACGCTGTCAAAGCGCGTGAACAGAATAAACAACCTCATCAAGCGTTTTCACCCCGAGTATATTCTGTGCGTGACTCCTTATGCGCACCACTGCGCCACGGAGGCTAAAAAGCGCGCGCGTTTCGACACGCAGATTATATACATGGTGCAATCCTTTACGCTTTCAAAACGAGCGCATGACGCCACAACAAGCGTTTATATCGTCGAAAATGCCGATGTAAAAGCCGATTTGGTGCGAAACGGCATACATTCAAAAAACGTAATGGTGATGGGAATGCCGTTTGAAATAACGCCGAAATTGCCCGATGAAATCACTCTGAAAAAACGCGAATTGGGCTTGCCGAGAGTGAAGACGGTTTACGTGAACGTGCAGGATAAAAAGAAGCTTGAAAACGTGTTTTCTTTGTTGCTCGACCAAGGCGAAATTGCAAATCTCGTCGTCTACTGTCAAGACGCAAAGGCATTGCAGGCGTTGTCCTCGATGTCGGTGAAGGTGCCGAGAATGAAGATTATTTTCTTGCAAAACGCGCAGGAAATCGACGATTGCATTTCGGTGTGCGACATAGCGATAACGCAATACGACGTGGCGACTCTGTATAAGTGCTTTAAGCTCGGCATACCGCCTATCGTGCTTTCGGCAAACGAGCATGAGCAGGCGGACGTGTCTTATCTCGTAAATCACGGACTTTGCCTGACGGCAAAAGAGGACATAGAGATAGTCGCGTTGCTATACAAGCTTTTGCAGACGGATATGGCAATTTATATTTCAAAGAACGAGCTTGCGTGGGTGGAATCCAGCTCGCTTGAAAACATAGCCGGATTTTTGTCGGCATACATAGCGGTGTAAGAAAAAGGGCAAGGTAAAGAAATGCCAAAGATAACAGCATTGAACGATATTGCAAAGCGTAACGGCTTCAAGCTCGGCGACGACGTATTGCGCATCGGCGGATACGACATGATAGACGAGCTGGATTATCTATACTACGATAACGAGAAGAAATTTTCCGCAGACGTTTTGCGCGACGGCAAGGTGCGCACGATTAAGGTGCATAAAAAAGAGGGGCAATCGCTCGGCTTGGAGTTCGATATAGACATGAAGCCCGTGGTGTGCAAAAACCATTGCATTTTCTGCTTCGTGGATCAGCTACCGAAGAATATGCGCCCGAGTCTGTACGTAAAGGACGACGATTACAGATATAGCTTTATGTGCGGTTCGTACGTCACGATGACCAACGTTACAGAAGCCGAAATCGACAGGGTGATAAGGCTGAAATTAAGCCCGTTGTACATATCCGTCCACGCATGGGACGACGACGTGCGCACGTATATTCTCAAAAATCCCAACACGAGAAAGCTACGCGAACAAATGAAAAGACTGGGCGAAAACGGAATCAAGATGCACACGCAACTTGTCGTGGTGCCCGACGTCAACGACGGCAAGGTTTTGGAGGACAGCATACGAGGATTGCACGAGGTTGAGGGCGTTGAAACCGTAGCGGTGGTTCCCGTGGGAATGACGGAGCATAGGGCAAATCTCGCAAAGCTGAAATGCGTGGACGAGAAGAACGCAAGGGATACTATCGCGCTTGTCGAGGAATTGAATAGGGAATACGGCGGTTTTTGCTGGTGTAGCGACGAGTATTACGTGAAGGCAGGCTTGAAGACGAAGGACAGCTCGTATTACGGAGCGTTCGACCAAATCGAAAACGGAGTGGGCTTGCTTGCCGATTTCGAGGATAACTTCGAGTATTCGCTTTCCGAAATCGAAGCGCGTCGCTTGAATAAAAAAGTGGATATGATAACGGGGGTATCGTTTGCTCCGCTTCTTAAGGAATATGCGAAAAAGCTTGAGGAGAAGCTGGGAATAACGGTTGAGGTTCATGCCGTCGTAAACAACTACTTCGGAAAGACGGTTACCGTTGCGGGACTTCTTACGGCGACGGACATAATCGCGCAGGTTGCAGGAACAAAAGCCGACGCGTTTGTGATTCCCGACAATATGTTGAGAGAATTTACCGATACGTTTTTGGACAACCAAACCGTTGCGGACGTGGAGCGCGCGCTCGGCGCACCGCTTATCGTAACCTCGCATAACGGAAGCGATTTGGCAAAAAAGATAGCGGAGCATTTCTCTCACAAGAAATGAACAATAGCGGAATAAACGTCGAAATCGAGAGTTTATTCGCCGAAAAACACAAGAAAAACTTTTGAATTGGTGATAAATATGAAACCTATGGTGGCAGTTGTAGGTAGACCTAACGTCGGTAAATCCACGCTTTTCAACAGAATAGCGGGGAGCCGTATATCTATTGTCGAAAATACGCCCGGTGTGACGCGCGACAGAGTTTACGCCGATTGCGAATGGTGCGGAAGAGCCTTTACGCTTATCGATACCGGCGGACTCGAGCTTAAAAGCGAGGACCAGATGTGGAATCATATCCGCACGCAGGTGGAAATCGCCGTCGATACCGCAGACGCGATTTTGTACGTCGTGGACGGCAAAACGGGATTGACTACGGACGACAATCTCGTATGCTCCTTTTTGCGCAAATCGAAATTGCCCGTCGTGCTTGCGGTCAACAAAATCGACAACAACGATTTGAGCAACGTGTACGACTTTTACGCGTTGGGCTTCGGCGAGCCGTATGCCGTCAGCGCGGAGCAGGGAAAGGGCTTGGGCGATTTGCTCGACGCTATTATGGAGGTTATTCCGGTAAGCGCGGCGGAGGAGGATCCCGAAAGAATCAAAATCGCCATCGTCGGAAAGCCGAACGCGGGGAAAAGCTCGATTACCAATCGCTTGCTCGGATACGACCGCTGTATCGTGAGCGATATTGCGGGCACGACGCGCGACGCGATAGACACCGAGCTTAACGTCGGCGACGATAAATATCTTATCATCGACACCGCCGGTATGCGAAAGAAAAAGGTCGTTAACGAGGATTTGGAAAGATATTCGGTGATGAGAAGTCTGCTTGCGGTAAGACGTGCGGACGTGGTGCTTATCGTTTGCGACGCAAGCGAGGGCTTGACGGAGCAGGACGTGAAAATCGCAGGCTTCGTTCACGAGGAGGGTAAGCCGTCTATCGTCGTGATGAATAAATGGGATTTGGTGCAGAAAAACACGCATACCATAAACGAGTTTGAAAAGAAGCTGAAGGAGGATTTGAAATATATGGATTATTTCAAGTCCGCATATATTTCGGCATTGAGCGGAAAACGCTTGGATAATCTTCTCCCCTTGTGCAAGGAGGCTGTCGCAAATTCGCGCAAGCGTATTTCCACCGGCCTTTTGAACGAGGTTATCGGCGACGCTATAAGAATAAGCGAGCCGCCGTCCTATTTGGGCAAGAAACTAAAAATATTCTACGTCACGCAGATTTCCGTCGCTCCGCCGACCTTTGTCGTTAAGGTGAACGACCCGACTATCATGCACTTTAGCTATAAGCGGTATCTTGAAAATTCCTTGCGAAAGAGTTTCGATTTTTCGGGTACGCCGATTAGATTGCTGATAAGAGGAAATTCAGAGGAATAAACGTGCGCTATCGGACGTCGCCTCAAAACGCACCTTTGAGCGTAGAGGGGCAGTATTATAGTGTAGGAGCGGTTTTATGAAGTATGACGAGTGGTCGAAAGAAAATATAGAAAACGCCTTGAAGGAGGAACTTAAGGCTTATAAGAAGCTGCAAAAGAGGGGAGTAGCCGTCGATATGACGAGAGGCCGTCCCTCAAAGGAGCAGTTTTCCATCGCTATGCCCATGCTTGAAAACGCCGGGAATTACGATTACGCTATGAGCGGCGTAGACGCTAGGTGCTACGGCGAGCCGGCAGGCTTGTCGCAGGCTCGGGAATTGTTTGCGCAACTCTTTGACGTGAAGGCGAACGAGGTTATCGTCAGCGACGGCTCTTCCCTCGATATTATGTATAACGTCGTGCAGTTCGCCATGCAGTTCGGCGTGCTGGGCAATACGCCGTGGAATAAGCTCGACAAGGTGAAATTTATTTGCCCTGCGCCGGGATACGACAGGCATTTTTCCATATGCGAAGCCTTCGGCATCGATATGATAACCGTGCCTATGCTCGATGACGGTCCGGATATGGATATGGTGGAGGCTCTCGTTAAGGACGACGACAGCGTAAAGGGTATTTGGTGCGTGCCGAAATATTCCAATCCGACGGGTATCGTTTATTCGGATAAAACCGTTGAACGTATGGCGAATTTGAAGCCTGCGGCAAACGATTTCAGGGTGTTTTGGGATAACGCGTATATTATCCACGCGCTGTACGGCGAGGACGTTAAGCTGAAAAATATCTTCGATTGCGCGAGGAAGGTCGGCAAGCAGGATATGTTATATGAGTTTACCTCGACCGCAAAGATTACCTTTGCAGGAAGCGGCGTGTCGGCATTTGCGTCGTCGCAGGCAAACGTGCAGGATATGCTCTCGCATTTGTTCTATAAGAAGATTTGTCCGAATAGAGTCAATCAGCTTATGCACGTGGAGTTTTTGAAGGACGTCGAAAATATGCGCGCGATTATGGAACGCCATGCGCAGATTCTGCGCCCGAAATTTGAAGCGTTCCAAAATAAATTGCAGGACGCTTTCGGCGATAACGACGACGTGCATTGGTCGAAGCCGAAGGGCGGATATTTTATATCGCTTGACGTGCCACATTGCGCAAAGCGTATCGTGGAGCTTGCAAGGGACGCAGGCGTCAAATTTACCGAGGCAGGGGCGACGTTCCCTTACCATATCGATGACGACGATTGCAATATCAGAATCGCACCGAGCGTACCTACGCTAGAGGAAACGGATTTTGCAACGGACGTGCTTGTGCAAAGCGTGAAAATTGCGTTGCTCGAAAAGGCATCGAAGGACTGATAGATACCGCGACGCGTCGAATAGCGCGTTATCGCTTAAAATGGGATTTGCGAATAGCTTAATATTGCGGATATGTCCGTTAAATATCGATATGCAATAAAACTATACGGTGGAGAACGCTTATGAAGAAGACGCAAAAAACAGTTTCGATTGTGCTTTTGTCGGTTTTGTTGTTCGCAATGACGTTTTCTCTTTGCGGCTGTACGAAAACAGCGGAAGATTATACGTTGGAGGAGCATATTAAGAATATATCCAAACGCATAGAGCAAGAGTATCTAAACGACGGGGAAGCATATCGAATATATCCTCTTTATTCGCAGAATGAAAACGACGCGGTGAAATTCTTTCTTATAGAATTTTCATCGGATAGATGTATGTTTATTATGGTCAGGGATACCGACCTCAGGTTCCGTTTGTTGAACGGGAAGTATTCGATATATGCCTGCGCATTCGATTTTAGGTGGAGAAGATATAGGCATGAAGAAAACCTAAATGAAAGCGTATACGGAAATCAAATAACGTGGGCGACCGAGAAAACCGACGGTGCGGATTCGGAAAAGCGCGGCAAATATTATGAAATCGGCGACGACGGCGAACAAATACGATATGAAAACAGTCCGTACAATCTAGCAAACGTGCTAGACCAAAAGCTGTACTTGATTGAATGCGATAATAGCGACTATAGCGACTATTGGTATATACCGGCAATAAAAGCCGATGAAAACACATATATAAATCTTGTGTCGATGGCAAAATTCGACGTTTCGGCGGATATGTCCTCGCAAGAAAAAATGGGTATACCTTTTATACTCGATCCTTGTGCGCATTTTTAATTTGTTGCATTTTAGACATATGTAAACAAGAGTGGGCTTTGTGTGGATTTTAACAAAACACGATTAAAGCGTTTGCGTTTTAATCGTGTTTCTTATTACAAAAGGTTCGATGATTTTTATATATAATCGCTATACTTTTGCAAAAAAGTGTTTTGATGTAATTTTGGCATTCTAATCAGGCAAATTGCCGAATTATTTGAGCATTTTCTTTTTTATGAAGACAATTATCAACGCAATGCAAATGACTACGTTTATGCCGACAACAACCCAAAAGCCCCATTCCTTGCCCTCGAACGGAACGCCTGTGTTCATACCCCAGAGCGCGGCTATCATCGCAGGGGTGTCTACAAGCAAAGTCAGCACGGTGAGCGTCTTCATTACGACGTTTAGATTGTTTGAAATGATGGAAGCATACGTGTCCATTGTGCCGGTGAGAACGTCCTTATAGATGTTTGACATTTCGATTGCCTGTCGGTTTTCTATAAGCACGTCGTCCCAAAGGTCGTCGTCTTCCTCAAAGAACGTGATTAGGCGCGGAAATTTGTCAAGCACCGCGGTGTTGGCTCGCAGTGATGTGGAGAAGTATACAAGGGACTTTTCAAGCGAAAGCATTTCGATAAGCCCTTCGTTTTTCATGGCTTTTTCAAGCTCTGCTTGAACGCGCTGACTTGCTCTGTCTATTTGCTTGAGGTATTGCAGATATTTTTTTGCGATTACGTATTGTAATTGCAATACGAAACGAGTTCTTTTGTGAATGTTGAAATCCTTTACGTAACGGCCCGCCATAAGGTCGTTGATTATCGAGGTTTCGTTCAAGCAGACGGTAACGATGGCTTTGTCGGTTGTGATACAGCCGAAAGGTAGGGTTGCATAGGTGTATCTGTCGTCGTCCTCTTCGGTGATGGGAATGTCCGTGACGGTCATGAGTACGCCGTTTTCTTTTTCCACGTGAGCGCGCTCCTCGGAGTCCAATGCGGCTTTAATATAATCCTCGGGAATTGTCAATGCCGACGAAATCAGCTCGATTTCCTTGTCGGTGGGGTTGGACATATGAATCCATTGATCGGTAAAATCATAGCCGTCGATTATTGATTCTGGATCGACTTCTATAACGGATTTGTTGATTTTTTTGTAAATTTGAATCATAAGAGTTCCTCCGGGGCAGAGTCGTACGCGCCGCGCAAGGAACATAAAGCGCGTGCGTATCAGTGGAGTTGTTGACTACTTCGTGGGTCAGCGTCCATAAATGTTGCACCTCATATCTTGATATTGTCATTTTATCAAAAAAAAATCGCTTGCGCAACACATTTTAGAGTCTCGTTTGAATTTGCGAGCAATTTTGGGATAACGCAGGTGTAAAAATTGAAAATTTTTGTTATAAAACAAATTGTATTTAGCAAATATACTTTTATCCCTTGCAAAAATCATTGTGTTTTGTTATCATTATTTTTAGTATAAAAGAAATCTTTTAGGAGGACTTCTAAATGCAGAAGAAATATGTTTATCTGTTCACAGAGGGCAACGCAAAAATGCGCGAGCTTCTCGGTGGCAAAGGTGCGAACCTCGCCGAAATGACCAACATCGGTCTTCCCGTTCCGCAGGGCTTCACCATCTCGACCGAAGCTTGTACTCAATATTATGAGGACGGCAGACACATCAACGACGGTATTAAGGCTGAAATCATGCAGTATATCGAGAAGCTTGAAAACATCACCGGCAAAAAGTTCGGCGACGCTGAAAATCCGCTCCTCGTTTCCGTTCGTTCGGGTGCAAGAGCGTCCATGCCCGGTATGATGGACACCATTCTCAACCTTGGTCTTAACGAGCAGGTCGTTGAGGTTCTTGCAAAGAAATCCAACAATCCGAGATGGGCATGGGACTGCTATAGACGCTTTATCCAAATGTTCAGCGACGTTGTTATGGAGGTAGGCAAGAAATATTTTGAAAAGCTCATCGATAAGATGAAAGAGGAAAGAGGCGTGCATCAAGACGTTGAATTGAGCGCAGACGATCTCCATATCCTCGCAGATCAATTCAAAGCCGAATATAAGGCTCAACTCGGTACGGATTTCCCATCTGACCCGAAGGAACAGCTCTTCAAGGCAATCGAAGCAGTTTTCCGCAGCTGGGACAACCCGCGCGCAAACGTCTATCGTATGGACCACGACATTCCGTACAGCTGGGGTACCGCGGTTAACGTGCAAATGATGGCGTTCGGCAACATGGGCGACGATTGCGGCACCGGCGTTGCGTTTACTCGTAACCCCGCAACCGGCGAAAAGGGTCTCATGGGCGAATTCCTTATGAACGCACAAGGCGAAGACGTCGTTGCAGGCGTTCGTACTCCGATGCCGATTTCCAAAATGGCAGAAGTTCTCCCCGATGTTTATAAGCAATTCCAAGACGTTTGCAAGACTCTTGAAAATCACTATAAAGATATGCAAGACATGGAGTTCACTATCGAAAAGGGTAAACTCTTCATGCTTCAAACAAGAAACGGTAAGCGTACCGCTGCGGCAGCTATCCGCATCGCTTGCGACCTTATCGACGAAGGTATGATTAACGAGAAAGAAGCTCTCTTGCAAATCGACGCAAAGACTCTCGATATGTTGCTCCACCCGCAATTTGACGCAACCGCACTTAAGGTCGCTGACAAAGAAAACGTAGTGGGCAAGGGTATTGCGGCATCTCCGGGCGCGGCTGCAGGTACAATCGTATTTACCGCAGAAGACGCAGTTAGAGAAGGCAAGGCAGGCAAGAAGGTCGTTCTCGTAAGACTTGAAACATCTCCCGAAGACATCGAGGGTATGAAATATTCTCAAGGCATTCTCACCGTTCGCGGCGGTCAAACCTCTCACGCGGCGGTTGTTGCTCGCGGAATGGGTACCT
>CAZUZK010000017.1:0-27310 GCA_964624745.1 uncultured Bacteroides sp.
GCGTGCTGTGCGTGTAACACGCACAAATCCCCCGTAGAAGAAAACGAAACAGCCCACAAATAGTAGGCTGTTTCGGTGGCGGAAGCGGTGGGATTCGAACCCACGAACGAGTTACCCCGTTACCGCATTTCGAGTGCGGGCCGTTATGACCACTTCGATACACTTCCGTGTTATATTATGCGGGAGCATATTAAGTGGGCATAATGGCGCGCCGTGCGCATTGCCATAACCACTTCGATACACTTCCGTATTGCTCGGCTCTGCTGATTTGCAAGAGCTTTATTGCTCGGTTATTATAGTATATTTATTTTCAATTTGCAAGAGATTTTCGCTTATGAACACACAAATTCGTTGCGGCGAACGCCGTGAAAACGTTTTTGGACGCAAAACGCAATATTTTTCTTGCTTTTGTCGCACCTTCGGCTTATTATAAAAACAACATATCAAAGGATAAGCATATGGACTTAAAAAGCTTTTTGAACAATTCATATACGGCATATCATGCCGTGAAAAACAGCAAATCAATCCTTGACGCGCACGGATTTGAACCGCTCAAACTCAATGAAAAATGGCGCCTGGAAACAGGCAAAAAATATTACGTCGAGAAGAACGGCTCGTCGATTATCGCATTCGCTATTGGCGAAAGCTTTGCTTTTAACATCGCAGAAAGTCACACCGATTCGCCCTGCCTACACGTCAAAGGCAATGAGCTGATTCCGTCTAAAGAAGGTGCGCGCTTAAACGTGGAAAAATACGGTGGAGGAATCCTGTATTCCTTTTTAGATACGCCGCTTAAAATCGCAGGTAGAGTGATTGCGTCGTCAAACGGAAAACTGGAGGCTGAAGTCGTCGAAAGCGATTGCTACGTGACGATTCCTTCTCTTGCGATACATCACAACCCGTCCGTCAACGATTCGTTTTCCGCCAGCGTACAAAAGGATATGTTGCCCCTTGTCGGCGAGGCAACGAACGTCTACTCGCTCGTTTCAAAAAATGACGTCGTAGACGCCGATTTGTACGTTGTCCCTGCGCTCAACGCATACGAAAGCGGTGCTAACGGAGAATATCTCTGCTCTCCGCGCATCGACAATCTTACAAGCGTATATTCCTCCTTGCTTGCGATTTGCGATTGTTCGCCTAAAAATATCGCCCTTGTTGGCTGTTTCGACAACGAAGAAATAGGCAACACCACAAAGCAAGGCGCAAACTCGGCATTCCTTGACAACGTATTGAAAAAGATAACGAGCGGACTTGGAAAAACCGAAGATGACTTTATTTCCGCCTGCGAAAACGGCTTTGTTCTGTCCATAGACAACGCGCACGCAATGCACCCGTCCTTCCCCGAAAAATCCGACGTCGCACAGCGCGTGTATTTGAATGAGGGCATCGTAATAAAGCATCACGTCAACTATTCGACGGACGGAACGTCGTCGGCTATCGTCAAAACCATTTTGGATAAAGCCGACGTACCATATCAAGACTACTACAATCATTCAGATTTGCGCTGCGGAGGGACTATGGGACTTACTACCGCATCTCGTCTTTCGATCAATGCGTGCGACATAGGGCTTGCGCAGCTTGCGATGCACTCGGGCGTCGAAACGATCGGTAGCAAGGATCTTGACAGAATGACCGCTTGCGTAAACGCATTCCTAAACTGCAAAATCAACAATTTAAGCGACGCATGGATTGTTGAATAATCACAAAACCACCACACAGAAAGGCTTCCCTTCAATACTTGTCGGGAAGCCTTTGTTTTTACATTTATGTACAAAAACGATATTTTATCTGTTAGTTTATTGCTGGTAAACCACCGTTTTGTCAAATCGGGCAATTATAAATGCCGTGCAACCTACTTGACGAAAGCCGAGAATGCTTTGTGTGCAGCATACAAATCCGCCTTTGAAATAAGCTCGTTGGGCGCGTGCATAGAAAGCACCGGGACACCCATATCAACGGTATCGATATTCATGTTCGCAATGTATTTTGCAACGGTTCCGCCGCCGCCGAGATCCACTCTACCAAGCTCGCCGGTTTGCCAAATTACGTTTGCCTTGTCAAACACACCGCGCAGGTAACCGATATATTCCGCAGACGCATCGTTGCTTCCGCTCTTGCCGCGCGAACCCGTAAATTTGTTCATCGTTACGCCACAGTTTACATATCCCACGTTCATATCTTCAAAAGCAGAGGCATATGCCGGATCATAGCCCGCCGTAACGTCCGCGGAAAGGCACTTGGAATGTTCGCGCACCACGGACGGATTTGCGCCGTAGCTCTTTGCGATTTCGTCGATAAGGTCCTTGATAAGAACGCATTGCATACCGGTATTTCCTTCGCTACCGATTTCCTCTTTATCGGCAAGGATACACATAACGGTCTGATCTGTATCCGCTTGCAACGTCGCCGTGATTTCGGGATATGCGCATACTCTGTCGTCGTGTCCGTAGCTTGCGACAAAGGCTCTATCGAAGCCAACGTCTTTTGCCTTAGACGCAGGCACCGCCTCGATTTCGGCAGAAAGGAAATCTTCTTCCGTCATGCCGTATTTTTGATTGAGAATGGCAAGCACGCCCTTCTTCACGGCATCGCCCTCCTCGTCCTTTGCAGGAATGCCGCCAACCAAAAGATTGAGGTTTTCTGCCTTGAAGCCGTCTGCGATGGTCTTTGTGTTAAGCTCCTGCGAAAGGTGCGGAAGCAAATCCGTGATATAGAATACGGGATCGTTGTCGTCCTCGCCGACCTTAACGTCAAGCTTGCTTCCGTCTTTAAGCACTACGACGCCGTGAAGCGCAAGCGGTATGGTAAGCCACTGATACTTTTTGATACCGCCGTAATAGTGAGTTTTGAGATATGCAAGCTCGGATTTCTCATAAAGAGGAACTTGTTTGAGGTCGAGTCTCGGGCTGTCAACGTGTGCGACGAGAATGCGAACGCCGTTCTTTTCGACGTCGGCGTTGCCTGCGCGGATAATAAACAAGCCCTTACCGCGATTGTTGTAGTAAAGCTTGTCGCCTGCGTTAATCTTATCGCCGAGAGCATATGGCTTGTAGCCCTCTTTTTCAATCATTGCAACCGTTTCGGACACGGCTTCTCTTTCCGTCTTGCCGTTGTCGAGGAACTTCTTGTAACCCTCCGCATAATCGCCGATTGCTTTAAGTTCGTTTTCGTCCGCCGAAGCGTACACATTTTTTCTTTTATAGGTCAATTCCATAAAAAGCCTCGCAAAATTTTTATATTAAAATCATTATACCACACCACCGCTAAAAATCAACCTGTTTGCGATGCGCTCAAGCAAGATAATACTACCGTCATCGATGCGATTTCAAGATTTCATTCGTTAACCGCAAATAAAATTATGCCGTCGATTTTTGCGCTATGCCTCGATGCTCTTTCTTTTAGGTTTTTATTTACACGGAATATTTTTGTGATATAATACTAAAGTAATAAAACTATAAAAGGCGGACAACATGATTATTGATCCCAGACAACAAAAGCTAGCAGAAAATTTGGTAAACTATTCCATACACGTCGGCAAGGGCGACAAAGTGTGGATTGACGCAATCGGTTGCGACGAACAGCTCCCTGCCTGTTTAATTAAAGAAATTTACAAAAACGGCGGCATTCCCTTCCTCAACATCATAAACAAACGCTTGCAACGCGAATTGCTTATGGGCGCAACTCCCGAAATGCTTGATATTTGGGCAAAACGCGACGCGGACTTTATGGACAAAATGGATTGCTATATCGGCATTCGCGGCGGCAATAACAGCTATGAAACCTGCGACGTTCCCGAAATTATCATGCAAGAATACGACAAGCGTTACGGCATTCCCGTGCATAGCGACAGGCGCGTAGCGCACACGAGATGGGTTATTTTGAGATACCCCACCGAAGGCATGAGCCAGCTCGCCGGAATGAGCACGGAAGCCTTTGAGGACTATTTCTTCAACGTGTGCTGTCTCGATTATCAAAAAATGAGCAATGCTATGAATCCGCTGGTTGATTTGATGAATCGCACAGATAAAGTGCGTATTGTGGCAAAGGATACAGATTTAAGCTTCTCGATAAAGGGCATTCCCGCAATAAAATGCGACGGCGGCTGCAACATTCCCGACGGAGAAGTGTACACCGCTCCCGTCAAGAACAGCGTAAACGGCGTCATAAGCTACAACGTTCCGTCAATCGAAAACGGCTTCCGTTTTGAAAACGTGCGTCTTGAATTTAAGGACGGGAAAATAGTAAAAGCAACTGCAAATAACAGTGAAAAAGCAAACGCCATTTTCAACACCGACGACGGCGCAAGATATGTCGGCGAATTTGCAATCGGCGTCAATCCGTACGTTACGCAAGCGATAGGCGATATTCTTTTCGACGAAAAAATAAGCGGCTCGATACACTTCACCCCGGGCTGTAGCTACGACGACGCCCCCAACGGAAATAAGAGCGCGGTACACTGGGATTTGGTGCTTTGCCAAACCCCGGAATACGGCGGTGGCGAAATCTGGTTTGACGACGTGCTTATCCGCAAGGACGGTCGCTTCGTCCTTCCCGAGCTTTTCGGTCTTAACCCCGAAAACTTGAAATAATTATAACAAAAGCATTGCCCCCCGTCGATATAACGACGGGGGCTTTCATTTTACGAATTTGCATAACTTTTGCTTTGTGCAAAAACAAAAGACCGCTCGATATAAAATCGAACAGTCTTTTAATCGATGTTATTAGCGCGCTACATTACAGACGTCTGGTGCGCTCTATTTTGTCATAATGCTTTTTCATCTTTTGATATAGCCAGTGCATAAGCTTCATATCAAGGTTGAACCAGTAGATTGCAAACGTAACGAGGAAAAGCAACAAAATCGCACCTGCGACGCTTCCCACTACGATACCTGCAATCGCCCCCGCACTCAATGCGGACAATGCCGTTGTCAACATAATTTGCCTCCTTACGCTTTTGCCAAGCCTTTTTGTCTTGCGTATTCCGCCGCACCGAGCGCGCCCATGAGCTGCGGATCCGTTTTAAGTTCGATAACCTTAATCTTCAACACCTGCTCGATTGCCTGTTTAAGACCGTCGTTCTTTGCGCAACCGCCAGTGAGCGTGATACTATCCGCGGCGCCGGCTTTCTTCGCCATAACAAAACATCTCTTTGCAACAGACATTTCAATTCCTGCCGCGATTTCGTCCATCGGCTTACCTTCTCCGACAAGAGAAATAACCTCGGATTCCGCAAAAACGGTGCATTGTGCAGAAATCGGAATCACGTTTTTAGCCTTGAGCGAAAGCTTTGAGAAGTCGCCGAGCGACATTTCAAAGGATCTTGCCATAGCCTCGAAGAAGCGTCCGGTGCCTGCGGCGCACTTGTCGTTCATAGCAAAATTCTTGACCGTGCCGTCGTTGTCGATTGCGATACCCTTAATATCTTGTCCGCCGATGTCTATAATCGCCTTGACGCTCGGATCGGTGACGTGAACGCCCATTGCGTGACAAGAAATTTCGGAAATGTTTTCGTCTGCCGTCGCAACCTTGTTTCTACCATAGCCCGTACCAACGAGATATGCAAGGTTCTTGACGTCGCCGTTAAGCTCGGGAACAGCCTTTACTACATTTTCCATAGCCGCCTCTGCAGAGAGTGCCGCATTTATCTTGCTTTTTATTGTCGTATCGGCAAGCATTTTGCCGTTTTCATCTAATATAACTGCTTTCGTATAGGTTGAACCTACGTCGCATCCGCCAAAATATTTCATAGTGTATTTCCTCCAGTTTATAATTTTACCACGCTTCGGTGTCGTCGAAATCGAGCAAGCTTTCGTCAACCGGCTTTTCTTGCAATACGGTTGTCATATACTTGCTGACCTGCTCGCGCATATCGCGCCTTGATATGGTTCTGCTGTCCATAAGGTCTTGTTGAACCCATATGAAATTGTAGCCGCGCTCTCTTGCTTGGTCGTCGAATATGCCCACAAGACCGTCCATGCCCTTGCAGGAAATCTGGTCGTACATAATAATCGTATCGACGTTATACTCTTCGGCAATTCTCCAGCACTCGTCAAGAACGTTTTGATAACCGCCCTTCGTATGCTTACGCATAGTCGCGCGTTGATAGGTCTTTGCCAAATCCTCGAGCGCGTGCTCGTGCGTGTCCGTGCGGAATTTAAGATAGGAAATCATAGTTTCCATATCCATAACAACGTTTATGCCCCAGCAATTTTCAAGCCAGTTTGCAAAGCTCGTATAGTAGTTTGCAGGACAGCTCCAAACGATTGCACGGTGGCGCATTTCCTTGCTGCACGGAGTCTTTTTCTCGTATGCCTTAAGCATAATCTTGTTGACCTTCTTGTCAACCTTAAGGAAGCGCTTGTCAAAGCCGCCCGAAAGATGATAATAATACAGTCTGTACAGCCAGAACGTCGCACCCGTCATTTGCGGATATTTCGTCTTGTTGACTTCCCACTTTTGAAGCTCGTAATCAAGCTGCTTATTGTAGTTTTCAAGTGCCTTTAAGAATGCGTCCCAATCCCACTTTTCGCCGGTTTGCTCCTCGACGAATTTTATCATGTCCTTAATTTCTTGCACGGCGTATTCCTGCACGTCCTCGCCGTTGTAACGAAGCGGAACGTTGTATACGTGCGTCGGCAAATTGAAATATCTGTCCTGAATAGTGGTTGTCATGATTGAACCGTCGCAGGGCATATTGCAGGTAATCAAGCATTTGCCGAGCTTGGGATAATCGTCGTCAACCGCAACGCCGGCTTCAGCACTCGGAAGCGGACATACGTCGGCAGGAACGCCGAGACTTTCAATAGCGTCAAGGTATACCGGAGGCAAAATTTGATCCACCATACTCGAAAGGAATATCGGCATCGTCTGCATCGGATATGCCTTGAGATTCGGGAAGCCTGCTATAAACTCGACGGGGATAAGCTCGTCGATACACACAAGCTTTTTGCTCTTCTTGTTCTTGGGGAACATCTTTTCGTCGCATTCAAACGCCGTAAGAATAAGCCCCGTCGCGTGCTTGACTATCATATTGAAGTGAAGATGCGTCATAAGAAGCTGCGGCCCTCTCAAACCCTCGGTATGACGATCGACAAACGCAGGCGTGGTAAGATACGTCATAAACCAACGATATCTGAAAAGCCCTTTTACAACGGCAATCGGGTTTTTCAAGACCATAACTATCATATCCTTCCACGTGATAAGCCAGCGATAATAGTCTACCAGAGTATCCTTAAAGCCTCTCCATTCGCGGTGCTTGAGAATAGCGGTTTTATCGTGGTGCAGATTTTTATATCCGCCGTATTTTTTCTTTCCCATATCCCACCTCACTTCTTGTTCTTTGCCTTTTGGATACTCTTGATTTCAAGACTTTCGACAAAGGCTTGCAGTCGCGTGCGTAATTGTCCGGACGCGCTTGCCGTATACTGACGGTCGATAGCGATTGCGGGAATGCCGAACTCGTTGACCATAACATACGACGCAAGTGCGCGCTCATAGCCCCAAAATTCGCAGAACTTGAGCTGTTCGTATACAACGCCGTCGGCATGGTATTCGTCAACAAGCTGTTTGACGTATTCGCGTCTGCCCTCAACCTTCGCTTTTTCCATATATCTCGGGCATTGTGCCGTCTTCATATAGTGACGACATATTTGCGTAAGCACGTCCTCGTCGTCGTTGAGAATGATTTCCTCTCTTCCCGGCAACGAGCCGAAGCAATATCTGTCTGCCGCGACGTATGCGCCGCTGTCCTCTATAAGCTTTGTGAAATCGGGATCGTCCATTTCGCTTCCGACAAGCACTATCTTTGCTCTAAAATTCTTCTTTTCGTCGGGCTGTCTTGTCTTAAGCTCCTCGAGGGTTTCTTCGAGCTTGTCTACGATGAGATATTTCGGACAGCAATAGCTTGCAACGCAAAGCACGTGAAATTCATAACCCGTAATGCGCGGATTATCTTCTTTTCTGAACTCGCCGATTTGAGTGATAAGTCTGCACACCTTATTATGAAGTTCTACCGCCTTACGCATGGAATCGTCGGAAATATCGACGCCGTATTTTTCTTTGAGCGGATTTAAGATTCTGATTCGCATTTGGTCGGCATAGCTCTTTACGCAATGCTCGTCCGTCTTGAACGGCATATCGAAAATGCTCACGAAAAACTTGTCGTTGTCAACAAGCCTCAAAAGCTCGAAATGCTCAATCGTTCTGTTCATTTCGCTACAGGTTTCGCCGGCAAAAAGCGCAGACAAAAAGTTGTAGCCTCCCTCGATACCGCGCTCGAGCAATGCTTTTGCGAAGCCGCACAAAAACGGGCTCAAATAATACGTGGCAATATCCATAGAGCCTGTTCGAGGCGCGCGCAATCTCACGCTGAAGCAGTTGTCGAGATTGAGAAGCACTTCGGGAACGTGATAGCACGTATAACCGAGCGCAAGCTTGCCGTCCTTTTTCACGGCCTGTTGCACCAAATCGTTGTTGGCCTCCTGCAACAGGTTTTCAAAGTAAAGCAGATGTTTGAGATCTCTCATAACTTTCTCCTGTTTTAGTATACATCGCAATCGATGTCTTGATTATCTACACGCCCCGACAGGGTGCGCAAATACATTTATATGTTAACATATAAAAACATATTTGTCCATACGCTTTTATTAATGTATTTATATACTTTTATCGATATAATCGACATTGTTCATCGATTTGTCGATTAAATAAACACGTCGCTTAACTCAAAATCGCTTATAAATCCAAAATCGCCATATCGGCGCACACCTTATATGCTTTTGCGTTTTAACGAGCATTGCACATAAAAGCCAACTCACAACTATTATTGCGACTTAAACAAAAACGCACTTTATCGCGATAAAGCTCGCAAATAAAGTGCGTTTAATGAAAAATACACCATCTTTAGTTCATTTTTGAATTTCTGAAATGAAGCTCCTTCATTCCCTCCACCTCGTCGCATATTTCTCTCAAATTGCAATGGGCGCAGTCAACCAAAACGTTGTCCAAAATATGATTGAATGCTTTTAATATTTCGCTTGTTTTGCTTGCGAATTTTTGCAATGCGTCAAAGTCTATCGACGAATCCGCGACGTACAACACCGTGACGGATTTCACTGCGTCCTTGGCAAGATAACCTGATATTACGGTTGCTCCGAGCTTCTCGAAAGACAGTCCGTGCTTAATTGCGGTTTTGCTCACGCGAACCTGCTCCCTTTGCGACAGAGCGGAAACTCTCGTCATAAAGCCTTGGACGTTTTCTTTATATTTGGAATATTCGAGCGCTTTTGTCAAATCGAAAATGCCCTGCTCGTCATCGGGACTGTCCTTAAGCCCTATAAGGACGATTTTTGCATAGTTGCAATCTTCTCTTATGTCCGCAAGTTCCTTGCCTATAACTATCGTTTTATTGTCGATAGGCGCGGTGTCGGACACAACCGTCGCGCACACGCAAGGCTTATCGCTTCCTCCAAGCTCAAACGCGGCGTCGCGCATAAGCACAAGCTCGGAATGCTCGCTCGTCGGCAACGCTTTAGTCGAATCGTATTCGTAAACCGTCGTCTGCACACCGTCAACAAGCTTGTACAGTGCGTTTATTTCGCCGTCGAAAATACTTATCATTATCTTGTCCTCAAGCGATTACGCCCATTTCGGCAAGCGCGATTCGCACGCCCTTGACCATTTCGGAATCGTCTGGCAATTCAAACACGTTTTCGCCCCTCAAATCGAATCCTGCAAGACTTGCGTCGTCTCCGATTGTCGCAAGCAATTCAACGCCGTCGTAATCCAACGCGCGCACCGCCTGCTCGTCGTTTACTCTGTTGACGATTATACCTATTCTGTCATACATAACAAGTTCGTCGGCAACGCTCTTTATGGTTTTGCAGACGTCTCTTCCCTTCTTGGATTGGTCGGTTACCAAAATAAGATGCGAAACCTTTTCCATCACTCGACGATTTATCTGCTCTATGCCCGCCTCGCCGTCGATGACAACGTAATCGAACTCCTCGGACAAAATGCTTATAACTTCCTTTAAGTACGAATTGATTTTGCAATAGCACCCTGCGCTTTCGGGACGTCCGACCGCTATAAAAGCGTAGCCGTCTTTTTCCACCATTGCGTCGAAGATTCTAAAGCGCGCCTCGTTGAGAAGCTCTATGGCTTGACGGTTGTTTCCGTCCTCTACGTTTTCAATTATACTTTTTCTTATATCGTCAACCGTCATCTTGACGTCGATACCGAGCGCGGTGGAAAGTCCGACTGCAGGGTCTGCGTCGATAGCCAAAATGCGTTTTTCGCCATATCTTTCGACAAGCGTACGAACTATAGTCGCCGCCAAACTTGTTTTGCCGACGCCACCCTTACCTGCGACCGCTATTATTTTTGCTTTTGACATAATAACCTCCCGTCGAATAATTCGACGACATCGATATGATACAACTTTGAGAGGATTTTGTCCATAGCAAAACGGATATATTCCGAAACAAGCAACTCTAAGTTGCTTTTTCTCGATTGAAGAAAAAAGAATTTACTTTTGACATATCCTGTTTTATAATATTGTTATTAACTATTTAAGGAGCGACTATGTACAATTTCAATCAAAAATTCTATGCGGACGTGCGTATCGAAGACAGAGCCACAACCGCAATAGTTTACAAAAACGGTGCATTGGATTCTTGTCTAGTACGCAATGAAAAACGCGCCTTTATACGCGTATACGACGGACAAATTTGGCTCTATGCCTCCACGTCCGACGTGGACAAGATTCAATCGGAGCTTGACAATCTCTACTCACAGGCAACGCCTAACGACGACATCGCCAACAATCCCATTGTCAAACGTTATCAGGTTAACGTCGCCACGGAATATCGATTTGAAAATCGCAACTGCAGAGACGTATCCGTAGAAGATAAAAAAGCCTTGCTTCAAAGCATTCAACCGCACATAAAAAGTCAATTCCTTGCGATGTCGCAAATCGGCTATAAGGATCGCAACAGCAAATACGAGTTCTATTCATCGAAAGGTGCGAACATCAAATACGATTATCAAATGTGCGGTCTTCTCGCAGTGGGCGTGCTTGCAGCTCCCGGCGACTTCGTACAAGCGGCATATCAGCTTGCAAAGCCCTATTTCGACGAGCTTACGGGCTTTGAAGACGCCATTGAAAAACGTCTTGCGGACGCAGACAATTTCGTGTTGAACGCAAAGCCCTGCAAAAAAGGCAAATTCCCCGTCATTCTTTCACCGATGGCGGCAGGTATGTTTGCGCACGAATCCTTCGGACACAAGAGCGAAGCCGACTTTATGCTCGGCGACGAACAGCTTGCAAAGGAATGGGTGCTTGGCAAAAAGGTCGGAAGCGATATTTTGTCAATAGTAGATACCGGTACGGAATTAGGCTCCGGCTACGTTCCCTTCGACGACGAAGGCACGAGATGCTCCAAAACATATTTGATAAAGAACGGCATTCTCTGCGGACGTTTGCACAGCGCAACCACCGCAGCGGCGTTAAACGAGGATTTGACTGGCAACGCAAGAGCAATCGACTGCAAGTACGAACCCATCGTCCGCATGACAAACACCTACATAGAGGCAGGCAACAGCACGTTTGACGAGCTTGTTGCAGGAATCGAGGACGGATATTTCATCGACACGGTTTCGCACGGCTCGGGCGGCTCTACCTTTACAATCGCTCCGTCAATCGCATACGAAATCAAAAACGGAAAGCTCGGCGCACCGGTAAAAATCTCCGTCGTGACGGGCGACGTGTTCAAAACGCTCAATTTGATAGACGGCTTGACAAACGAAACCGTTTTTGAAGACGGCGTTTTCGGCGGTTGCGGAAAAATGGAACAGTTCCCTCTTCACGTGCTGGACGGAGGTCCGTTCGTTCGCATAAAAGAAATGAACGTACAATAAAGGAGCGAAATTATGGAAAAAGAATATATCGTAAACAAAACGTCATCTCTTTCGGTAAACGTCGTTGCAACAGAGGTTGAATCCTTACGTAAGGTTGTCGAAACCACCTCTACCGTGCGTGTATACGACAACGGCAATATCGGCGTCGCCGGACAAATCGGAGAAAACAACATAGAAAATCTTGAAAAGCAGGCGATTGACAATCTCTCGCTTAATATCGACTACCCCTGCGAGCTTACCGAAAACGTAACGAAAACCGTTGACGCTCAAAAGAATATCGTTGACGAAAAGCATTTCGTTCAGGTCGCAAAGGATTTGCTTGCTAGGCTCAAAGCCGAAATCCCCGATTTCCTTTTCAGCAACAAGATTCAATATCACGAAAGCGAAATGTCTTACAGCAACAGTAAGAACACCTCTCTTCAATATAAAGGCAACCAGATGGTCATCATTCTTTGCATAAAGAGCAAGGCAAGCGCAAACATTATGGATTTTGCTTACGGAGTTGAATTTGACAATTACGACCAACAAAAAGCTGTAGACGACATCAAAGCTCTGTGCGAAGCATATTCTCGCGAGGTTCCCATCGAAAACGGGAAATATACCATCGTTGCCGAGCAATCTCTTCTCTTCGGCAACGTAATCAATCACTTTGCAGGCGAGCTTTATGCAAACGGAGCGTCCCTATTCAAGGATATGCTCGGTCAAAAGATTTTCAGCGACAAGGTTACCATAGAGCTGGATAGGACAAACAGCTTGAATCTTCCGTTCTTCGACGCGGAAGGCTCTATCGCCGAAACCAACGGAAACGCCGTTATCGAAAACGGCAAATTCTCGAAAGTACTTGCAAACAAAAAAATCGCAAAGAAATTCAATTTGCCGAATGCTTGCTGTTCGTCTGCGGCATATGACTCAATCCCCACCGCAGGCGCAAGCGGTATAAAATTCCGCAACACCGCAAATTCCGTCGAAGAGCTTATTGGCAACGAAAAAGCCATTTATATTCTCGAAGCGTCGGGCGGAGATATGACGACAAGCGGAGATTTTGCAACTCCGTGTGAGGTCGCGCTGCTTATCGAAAACGGTAAATTTGTGGGAAGAATACCCAAAATAAATCTTTTCGGCAACGTAAAGGACTTCCTCGGCGACGACTTCGTGGGCGCAAGCGACAACGGATTGTTCGCAAACAAAATCGAGCTGGCTGTCGCCAAAATGAACGTCACCACAATTTAATTCTTGCACGACAAGAAACAAGTGTTCGTTAATCTCGATATAAAAACGCTCTACTGTTCGGCAGAGCGTTTTTTAATGCGTTATTCCACGCGTTTTCGCGTATAATCTACAACCCTTTTATTGCACGTATTGGTGTTATATCGCATTGAAAACAACAAATAAAACTCCTGTAATAACAAAAAAACGGAGCCGATGCTCCGCAATTTTGTTTTCATTTTGTCGTCATATATACTATAAGGAATATTATCGCTATAAGAAGCAGAACCGCACCGATAATCAAGAGCATATTCATTGATTTGTTCTTTTTCTCGGGAGCGTGTTTTCTTTCGACGTACTCCTCATAGGTTTCGGATTTTTTCCAATTTAAGCCTTTTCCTGCAGGCTTATGCAAATTGAATAAAGACGAGATGCTATATCCCAAGCCGTCGAACGCCCCTTTATCGGACGCCCAAATCAACGCGCCTATTCCAATAACGACAACTCCCGCAACGAAGAAAGCGTCGCACAACGCCGATATGACGTCAATACGACTCTTTTCTTCTGTAAACAGCCCTTTAAGACCGCACACAAGCAATATAAGCGCAAGTGCGACCACAAGGACTATCGTATACGAGATTATCTTTTTTTTCATTGATTGTTCTTATCTTTGTCCGTCAGATTTTCGACGGCGCGCTCAACGTACACCTCATGCTCTCCGACCGGCGTTTCGTCCGGCTTAATCAAGGACTCTTCCGTCGGCGGGACGTCGGCTATATCGTCGGCTTTTTCCTTCTCTGCCAAAATAGCGTCGTCAAGCGGTTCTACGTCCGTATTTACGTCGTCTACGGCTTCACCGCGACAAATTTTGACGTATTTCTCATATTCTGCCTGGTTGCAGGATACAAAGTGTCCCGGCTCAACCTCTCTCATTACGGGCTTATCCACGGAATAATCGTGATCTGCAAGCGGATTGTAAACTATACGCTTGCGATGTTTTTCGTAAATCGGGTCGGGAAGCGGAATTGCCGAAAGCAACGACTTCGTGTACGGGTGAAGCGGATGCGCAAACAATCTTTCGGACGTTGCAAGCTCAACCATATTGCCGAAATACATAACGCCTATTCTGTCCGAGAAATACTTAACGACGGACAAATCGTGCGCGATGAAGAGAATCGTCAATCCGAGTTCGTTTCTCAAGTCGTTGAGCAAATTGATAACCTGCGCCTGAATGGACACGTCAAGTGCCGAAATAGGCTCGTCGGCTATAATCAGCTCGGGTTCCATAATAATAGCTCTCGCAACGCCGATACGCTGTCTTTGTCCGCCCGAAAACTCATGCGGATATCTGCCTGCGTGTTCTCTTACAAGACCGACCTTTTCAAGAACCTCGTAAACCTTTTCGTCAACGACTTCCTTGTTTCTTATTCCGCGAATGGTAAGTCCCTCTGCGATGATTTCACGGACTGTCATACGCGGATCCAGCGAAGCAATCGGATCCTGGAAAACCATTTGAATCTTCGTCACAAGCCTTGCCTTGCGAGCAAAATTGAGCGCTTTAAGATATTCCCAAAGGAGAGTCTTATACTCCTTGCTCTTCTTGTCAAGCCCTTCAAATTTCGGTTTATATTCCTCTTGAACCTTCTTGATTTGTTCTTTTGCGTAGTCCTTGTCGCACTTTTTCTGGTCGTGTTTTGCGTGCTTGATTAACGCGTTTTGTTCTTTTACAACACTTTTAAGCACTGCAAAAGACGCCTTGAGGTCGGCTTTTTCCTCGTCCTTTTTAAGGACGTTGTTTTTCACGTCCGCAAGGAATTTCTTAATCGCGTTGCTTCTTGTCTGCTTATACGTCAACGTGCCGGCGCAAATTCTTCTTCCGCCGAAATACACGTTACCGTCCGTGCAGTTATAAAGCTTGATTATGCTTCTGCCCGTCGTCGTTTTTCCGCAGCCGGACTCGCCGACCAAGCCGAAGACCTCACCTTTTTTGATGTCGAAGCTGACGTCGTTGACCGCCTTTAACGTGGACTGACCGAGCTTAAAATGCTGACTTAAATGCTCAACCTTAAGAAGAGTTTCTTTTTCGTTTACGTTATTTTCCATTATTCAAGCCTCCTCTTATTGAGCATTCTCGCCATCGTGCGAAAGCGCCTTCATTCTGCGAATACGATCTGCAACGAGCTTCGGCATTTCAACCTTCGGCGCGGAAGGATGCAACAGCCATGTTGCCGCGCTATGCGTATCGCTGATTTTGAACATCGGCGGTTGTTGCTCGAAGTCTATCTTCATTGCATACTTGTTTCTAGCGGCAAACGCGTCGCCCTTTGGCGGATAAATCATGTTCGGCGGAGTGCCGGGGATCGCCTCGAGCTTCTCGTTGGTATCGAGGTCTGGCATGGACGAAAGCAACGCCCACGTATACGGGTGCGCGGGAGAATAGAATATATCCTCTGCCGTACCCATTTCCACGATTTTACCTGCGTACATAACGGCGATTCTGTCCGCCATATTTGCAACGACGCCGAGGTCGTGCGTGATGAAGATAATCGAAAGATTTCTTTCTTTCTTAATCTTGTTGATAAGCTCGAGAATTTGAGCCTGAATCGTAACGTCGAGAGCGGTTGTCGGCTCGTCGCAGATAAGAATATCCGGGTTTGCCGCAAGAGCTATTGCGATGACGATACGTTGACGCATACCGCCCGAGAATTGGAAGGGATATTGACGATATCTCTTTCTCGGTTCGGGAATGCCGACCTCCTCCATAAGCTTAAGCGCCTTGTTTTTTGCCACCATACGCGTTACGCGATATGCGACCGCTTGCGCCTTTTCCTTGAGGAAATCGATCATTGCGACGGTGTTTTCGTCCGCGTTGTAGTTTTCCTCGTTTTCGATGGCTTTCTCATAAGAGCTTACGAGCTTGTCGAGTATATCCACTATATTTTGTCTTGCCATATCGAGATTGATGATTTTGGCAGGAACGACCTTATAATCGGGAGTTTTGCCCTTCGCGACGATTTTATCGAACTTGGCTTGTTCTCTATCGTGGCGCTTCTGCTCCTTAACGTTGTTCGGAATTGCGTCGAAATACGTGTCGATAGCGCGCAAAAGGCTGGCTTTGAACGTATAAGCGGTACTATCCTTCACAAGCGCGAGCTTGTCTATGGACTCCGCAACCGCAACGGCAAGCTCTTTTGCCGTAGCCTTGTAGGTTGACTTATCCGGCTCGTCGTCGGCAAATACCGAGCGCTTGCTCTTCACAAGTTCGACAACCGTCTTTTTCTTCTCGAGAGCTTCCTTGTGCGAATACACCACGCCCTGCTTTGCGTCCTCGATAAAGGCAAGCATAAACTTCTCGTCGAGATATTGGCGCAAGAACTTGTTAAGCTCTTCGACGGAATCCGTCGGCAAAGCCTCGCCGTTTCCGAAGGTAAGATAGTATGCAAACGCAAAATAGTTGGGCATCGTCTTTGCGCACGCTTCCTCGAAAATCTTTTTAAGCGCGGTAAGCGGTTCGACGCAAACGGAATAATCCCTATTCTTCGCCTGTTGCGTAATAAGCGGTTTAACGGCATTCATAAGCTGTTCGCGCACGGTAAGCACGTCGCTTGGGCAAACGTACTCATGCACGGACAATCTTGCGTTTTTCAAGATGTCGTAAATGCTTCTCGTGAAATTTTCAACGGCGTTCTTTTCGATGTGGAAAAGCAAATCTTCGACGTTTTCAAGACCTGTTTCCGCATTTTCGCGCGCCTTGTTGAACGCACCCTCGAGCTTAAGATGATAGGTTTCAAACGTATTGAAATCCTTTATGTTCTTAGCGTTTTTGATCGCCTGCTCGGACTTTGGCTCTGCGCCCATAGCGGCATTCATAGCCTCGCGCAAAAGTGCGATTTTGCTATTAAATTCCTTTCTTGATTCTCTGCGGTTTGCGCGGTTTTTGAGAATCATAGCTTCCGTCAACTGCATACCGATACGGTTAATCGGATCGAGTGCAGACAACGGATCCTGGAAAATCATTGCGATTTTATCGCCGCGGAGCTTGTGGAAGTCGTCCTCGTCGATTTGGAGCAAATCTTTACCGTCGTAAAGTATCTCGCCGCTTTCGACGATTGCGTTAGGCGCGGAAATACCGATAATCGCCTTGTTCGTGACCGATTTACCCGAACCGGATTCGCCGACTATAGCAAGCGTTTCGCCCTTGTAAAGATCGAAATCTATACCGCGAACCGCCTGCACCTTGCCTGCGTCGGTACGGAAGGATATGCGCAAATTTTTAACTTCAAGTTTCTTTTCCATATTAATCCTCCGAACCTCTCAACGACGGGTTGAATGCGTCGCGCAAGCCGTTGCCGAAGAGGTTGAAGCTCAAGAGCAACAATGCCAGGAACAACGACGGCATGAGAGCTACGTGTGCATACGTCATCAACGCGCCTTGACCGCTTGCCAAAAGCGTACCGACGGACGTAAGATTGCCCGACGTCAAGCTGATGATGCCGAGGTAGCTCAAGTTAACTTCGGAATAAATCATGGACGGGATCACGAGCGCACAGCTTGTAACAAGCGTACCGAGCGCATTCGGGAAGATGTGTTTCCAAATGATTCTTCTGTCTTTTGCACCGAGAGTACGCGCGGCAAGCACGTATTCTTGGTTCTTATAGCGGTAGAATTGCATACGCGTTGTAGACGCCATACCGATCCAGCCTGTCATAAAGAAAGCTATAAACAGGACGAGAACGGCGCCTGACGTACCCATATGCAACTTGAGAAGCGTGATGACTATCATAGACGGCACTGCGGACAATATATCCGAGAAACGTTCCATGATAAGGTCGAGCTTACCGCCGTAGTAGCCCTCGATTGCGCCGTAGATTGCACCGATAATAAGGTTTACCGCGGCAACCGAAATTGCAAACGCAAATGAGAACAATGCGCCCGATGCAAGACACGTGAAGATGTCTTGACCTTCTTCGTTCGCGCCGAACAAGAAGGAGGGCTTTTCTATACCGTCTTTCAACACGTAAGAGTGATTGAAAATGTAGTATTCATAGTAATTGACGCGCACCTCGTAACCGGTATCGATAGGACGAGCGTATTCGTACTCGAGACCGTTTTCGCCGTCGCCGGCTATACGCAACGAATTGTAGTCGTCGTTTGAAGCCTTGCCGATTTTGTGCGTCTTGTATTCGAGAATAAGATTTCCGTTGACGTCAAGCTCTGCCTGCATCGTCTTGGTGTTGAACTTATAAAAATAGTTCGCCGCCGTATCTACAGACACGTTACCGCGCGTTGCAACCTGATATTTGCTGACCATTTTTTTCATGGAATATCTCAACGCGGGATAAATTACCTGCTTGCCGGTTTCATTCTGATATTGTTGAAGGAGCATGTACTCGTCTGCCGTCATCTTAAGATAGATACAGCCTGTCTTTTGATAAGAATCGAGACGGAATTCGTACATATCGCCGTTTTTGGTGTACGTTTGATTCTTTACGGCGTTATGCCCTGTTTCCACGCCCATATAATAGTAGTAATAGAACGTGGCTTCCTTAAGGGATTTTTCCTCACAGCCGTCCCAGAAATTCGTATTGGCAAACAGCTCGCTTCTCGGCATTGCATAGCGCAAATACGTGTCCTTGTGAGAAACGGAATATTGCGAGAACAGCGTGCCGAAAATAGCGTACAACACCAAAATGATGATGACGATTGCACCTACGATGGAACCTTTATTTTTGCAGAAGCGAGAGAATGCGTCCGCAAAATAGCTGCGCGGCTTTGTGACAAGGGATTTTTCATGCGTCAAATCTTGCTTGTCAACAAACTCAAATTGTTCTTTGGGGATATTGTCGTATATATTCGTGATGTTTTCCATATTACTTCGCCCCCATTCTGATACGCGGATCGATAAATCCGTAACTCAAGTCTACGATAATACCTGCAAGCAATCCGATCAAAACGTAGAAGCCCGAAAGCAACATAAAGAAGTCGTAGTCAAGTGAGTTGATAGAGTTCAAATACAAACCGCCGACGCCCGGGATACTAAAGAACTTTTCAATGATGAGCGAGCCGCTCAAAACCGAAATAAATTCGCCCAAAATCATCGGGAAAATAGGCACCATTGCGTTTCTCATGGCGTGACGAACGACAGCCTGCCCTTTCGTCAAGCCCTTGGTACGAGCAAGGAGCATAAATTCGCTGGTAAGCACCTCGGTAAGCTCTGCACGCGTGTAACGCGCATATCCGGCAATAGACCCCAGACACAACGCGAGCACCGCCGGCATCATGCTGTGGAACATTTCCCACGAGAAATAATCCGTTCCGTTTGCCATCATGAGCGGGAACAGCTTCCACTTGAAGCAAAGCAGGTATTGAATCAAGAACGCATACACGATTGACGGCACGGAAATGAGAACCATGACGCCTGTGGATATAACTTGATCCTGCCACTTATTCTTCTTAAGTGCGGCGAGAATGCCGAGACCGAGACCGATAGGTACGCCGATAAGGGACGAATATACGTTGATAAGTATAGTCGGGGGCATACATTTTACAAACGACTCCCAAACGGGCTTGTTGATGTAACCGGACATCGTTGTGCCGATGCCGAAGTCGCCGTCCCTAAAGATACGCACGAGATAATTCCCGAGCTGAACCATAATGGGGTCGTAATATCCTCTTGCGGCGAGATTCGCCTCGAGGAGCGCTTTATCCTTGCCGAGACCGTCGTTGATAGGTATCGGAAGCGATTTTATCAAAACGAAACAGACAAGCATAATCACCGAAAAGGTGAATACCAAAAGTCCGAGACGCTTGAGTATGTATTTGAACATGTACATTTGTTAAATTCCTTTTATACAACAACACGAAGCGGGGACAGTTTAGTCCCCGGCTTCGAGCTGTCAATGTTGTTAATCGTTTTTTACGATAAACGGCTTATTTGTAGTTGAGCGTGCCGCCTTGAGAAGAAACGAATGCGTCCCAAGCAGTATCGTCATAGTTATAAGTCATGTAACGGAGACCGCCGTAACCCATGAAGGTGTTGTAGTCGTAAGAAACGTAATCACACTTGTAACCCATCAAGCTTGCTGCATATCTGCTGTAAACAGGTACAGAATAGTATGCTTGCAAAATTGCGGTTTCGACTGCGCCGAGTGCGGTGAGTTGATCGTCCATCGGGAACTTCTTGAAGTTAACCTTGCAACCGCTCTTGCCTTGGAGGTTTGCACTCCAATCCTTGAGGTTGTAGGTGTACACACCGTCTTCGTGTTCTGCGTCGGGAGTTGCGTTAACGGTTACGATTACGGAAGAGGGATCCCAACCTTGTGCATATCTGTTAGCGTCGCCGATTTGGGTTTCGCAAAGGAGGTATGCCGGGTTGAATGCCGCTTGTCCCCATGCGCCGAAGCAGAGGTCGTATTCGCCGTCTTCAAATTGCTCGGACCAAGTTGCGGAGGAGAAGATGAAGTATTCGATCTTCACAAGGCCTTCAAGAGAGGTGCCTTCCGTCATCTTGTCGAATGCGCTTTGGAACCAGTTTTTAACACGCTCCGTATCAGAATCTTGATTCTGGATACCATAGGTCAAAACAACTTTCTCGCCCTTTTTATAGTTGCCGTCTGCGATTGCTTTTGCAACAGCCTTTTCGACAAGTTGATGTGCAAGAGTGAGGTTGTAACCGGTAACTGCGTCGAGAGCTTCTTCAACGTCATCGTAGGTACGAGTTCCTACAACCCATTCGCCGTCGTCGTTCTTCGTTGCGCCGTAAGCGTTGAGGATAGCCTCTTGTGCTTGAACGCTTTCACGATAGACTTTGCCGTTTTCTACGTCATAGTAGTACATGCTGTTGAGCAAGCCGAGTGCAGCTTGAGAGCTGGGGCTGTTCTTTGCGCAGTAATCGTCACGGTCGAGAGAGAGTGAGATTGCTTGACGGAACTCTTCGTAGTTGAGGAGGAGGTTGTTTCTATCTTTGTCGCGGCTGGTTGCGCGAGATTGGAGGTTGAGAGAGAACGTCCAGGTTTCCGGAGTGAAGTATGCTTGATCGGAGGTTCTGTAGTCCGCAGCAATCTTAACGTTCATGCTGATACCGTCGAGTTCGCCGTTTTGGAATGCCATCCATGCGGTATCCCATTCTTCAATCTTTTGGGTTGTGATAGCATCTGTTTGATATTGCCCCATATATTGCTTGCAGCCATATCCGTACCACTTGTCGTTACGAGAAACGGTATAGGTCTTGTTATCTTGATAGTTGGTAAGCTTGTAGGGGCCCCAGCTTGCGCTCTTTTCAACGGTTGTGCAGTAGCTGTTGGAGTAAGGAACGCCACGGCTGGAATCTTCACAGCTTTCCCACAAATCTCTCTTAACAAGCGGCCAAGAGGAGAAGTAGTAACCTGCTTCGTAAGTAAGGCTGCCGTCTTCTGCGATCGGGTTCAAGGTGTCGTCAATGATCATAACGAGTTCGTAATCATTGTCGCCGACAAAGTAACCGACCTCAGAGAAGTTCATTTCGGGATAGGTGTAGTCGACAACGGAGAAGTAACCGATTTCGCTGTCTGCCCAACCCCAGTATGCGCCAAGGTTACCGTTTTCGCCGAACAAGCTTGCAAGCTTATCTGCGATTGCTTGCGTCATCGGAGTACGATTGTCACCGTAGAAACCGATAAGCTCGTCGTACACGTTGACGTCGCCGACCTGGAAGTAAGCCTTATAACCTGCAAGGTTTGCCATATCGGAAGTTCCGAAAATGTCATCGAATGCAGCAACGTTGCTTGCGTCGAAATAGAGATTGTCAAAGCTGCTGATGTTGTCGCCGTATGCGCCGACGTTAACAGCTGCAAACCAACCGGATTGTCCTTGCTTTACGTAATTTTCAGCATTGTGGATAATGTAGTTACCTGCATAATAGTTGGATGCGGTGTCGAACAAGTATTTCGGAGAAAGCTGTTGGCTCATCGTGTATACGAAGTCTGCAGCCTTAATCGGCGTACCGTCGTCCCAAGTCAAGTCTTGACGAAGCGTCATTGCGAATGCTTGTCCGCTGGTTGCGTCTTCTGCAAGACCGTACTTACCTGCATATTTCCAGGTTACGTCTCTGAGTGCGATAGCCGCAGAGCATTCAACAGTGTAACCGCCCGGAACGATTTCGTTGTTCTCGTCGTATTGATAGTTGAACTCATAGAACGAGCTTATGAAATAGCTTTCCAAAGAGTTGTTAACGTTGTCGCTAGACAAAATCGTGCACCATTGGCTCGGCATTTGGCTCGTATAGCCTCTGTTTGTATACTGCTTGGGATCGTCCCAACCGGTACCGTCTTTCCATACGGTATCATAGTCGACGTCCGGAGCCACCCAATCGTCCACTCGCTCATTCGGGTTGACCGGCGGATTATTATCATCGCCGCAAGCGGCAAGGATACCGACAGAAAGCACAAGAACCAAAATCATAGCTACGATAGCAATAACTTTTCTTTGCTTCATTTTTGTTACCTCCTAGATATATATTTATTTTAAGGTATTTTTAATCATTTTTGATTTGTGTTTATTATACGTTCATATTTGCGATATGTAAACAATTTTTTTTGTTTTTTCAAAAAAATTTATTTTTATACATTTTAGGATTTTTCGATTTTAATGAAGCTTAAAATGAATTTTTCTCGGCAAAATCACAGTTTTTCGACGGTTTTTAAGGGGTTTCGACCGATTTTTTTGTGATTTTTGGCAAAATTGCCTTTAATTTTTTGATTTTTTCAAATTTGTCAAATCTCGCCAGACGGTGATTTTCGTCCGATTTTATGCAAAAAGCACTTAAAATTGCATAAAAATAAATTATTTTGTATGAACAATATTGATTAAAAACTCACAAAACCTGCAAAAATCGCATTTATTTTGCTTTTTGTTTGCGATATTTGCAACTTTTTGTTTGTTAAAGTCACCGCCCCACTCCTGCTTTTCATAAAGTTTTTCGTGTTTTCATTAAAACAATATGCAATTCTTATGCGAATTTTGTTTAATTATGCACTTTTATATGCGTTTTGCATAAATTTATACAATTCCGTCCTTTATTTCCGCCGCCTATCCTTCAATCCTTAAAAACCACCGATTTCTCCTTTTCCCTCGTTCAAACCTTAAAACCACTTCTTTTTCAGTTCTCTCCTCTCAATTCTTAAAATTTACCCCCCCCCTTCTTCCCCTCGCACCTTAAAATTCTGCCGCGAAGCAATCCGTCACCTCTCTCATATAATCCATTGCCCCCATACCCCTTCTCTCTTTCGGGTTCCTATTTCTCATCTATCAATTCTATCGCGCTTTCTCACACAATCACGCCCCACGTAAACGTAATCCGCCTGCTTTCTCGCATAATCCGTCACACCTCCATGTGCATAATCGTACGCAACACCGTATGCTTACGCACGCGCGCAATCGCGCACGCAATCACGCGCGCGTTTCGCGCGCGTTTATATATTGTTATATGAATTTTCAAAATTTTGCATTGACGAACTCAACCTCGTATGTTATAATCCTTTTGCAATAAGGGAGTAATCGGCACCACCGTGCAATAAAGCCACCATCGCGAGCAACGCTCTGGTTTTATTTGAAATGATGAGACTTATCCTATGGGATAGGTCTTTTTTGTTACCGCCCCCAATGCAACCGACAAGACGGCATTGCGTATAATATGCTTGCCTGCAACAAACTAAAAATACGATAAGGAGTTTTTTATGAAAGAGTATCTGAAATCCGCAGATTCCGTAATCGAAGAGCTTTCCTCTTCCCAAAACGGAATCACCGCTCAAGAAGCTCAACTTCGCCTTGAGAAAAACGGCAAAAACAAGCTCGCCGAAGGCAAAAAAGAACCGCTTATTCTGCGTTTTCTCAAGCAACTCATCGAACCAATGACGATAATTTTGATTGTCGCGGCAATCATTTCGGGTATTATGGCAGGCTTGAGCGGAGAATTTCCCTCCGACGTCATCATTATTCTCGCCGTCGTGCTAATCAATGCGATTTTGGGCGTCGTGCAAGAAAGCAAAGCCGAAAAAGCCATTGACGCACTGCAAGAAATCGCGTCCGCAACGTCAAAAGTCATTCGCGACGGACATATCTTAACCGTCAAGAGCGAAGATCTTGTCGTCGGCGACGTGATTATACTCGAGGCAGGCGACGCCGTTCCTGCAGACGCGCGAATAATAGAATGCGCAAGTCTGAAAGCGGAGGAATCCGCTCTCACCGGCGAATCCGTACCCGTGCTGAAAACCGCGGACGTTCTAAATCCGCAAAACGGCGAGGACGTTCCTCTCGGCGACCGCAAAAATATGCTGTTTATGGGAAGCACCGTCGTGTACGGCAGAGGTAAAGCGATTGTCACCGCAACGGCTATGGACACCGAAATGGGCAAAATTGCCGACGCGCTCACCACTGCAAAAGAGGGAAAAACTCCCCTTCAACAAAAGCTGTCTCAATTAAGCAAGGTTTTGACATATCTCGTGCTTGGCATTTGCGCCGTCATTTTTGCAATCAGCCTTATTCGCGCAGGTATCGACGGCTCCTTGAAGGGCGACGCGGTTGCCTCAACCATTCTCAACACGTTTATGATAGCGGTTTCGCTTGCCGTCGCCGCAATCCCCGAGGGACTCGCCACCGTCGTAACTATCGTGCTTTCTATCGGCGTAACCAATATGTCGAAGCGCAATGCGATTATCAGAAAGCTCACCGCCGTCGAAACTCTCGGTTGTACGCAAATTATCTGCTCGGATAAAACAGGCACTCTCACTCAAAACAAAATGACCGTCGTAGACCACTACGGCTCGGACGAGCTTCTGCTTGCAAACGCTATGGCTCTCTGCTCCGACGCCGAATACGACGACGATAAAAAGGAAGCCGTCGGCGAGCCTACCGAATGCGCGCTTGTCAATTACGCTTCCTCACTAAATCTCAACAAATCCCAACAAAAGCTCCTATTCGAGCGCGTCGGTGAAATCCCGTTTGACTCCTCTCGTAAGATGATGACAACCGTTCACTCGTCGCAAAACGGACTTGTTCAGTTTACAAAGGGCGCGCCCGACGAAATAATCAAGCGTTGCTCCCACGTCTTGGAAAACGGAGTCATCACTCCCCTTTCCGACGAAAAAAGAGAGGAAATTCTCAATGCCAACAAGCAAATGGCGGACCGCGCTCTTCGCGTGCTTGCCGTCGCTCAAAAGCTTCTCGATTCCGAGCCGAGCGAATACGAATCCTCTCTTGTCGAAACCGATATGTGCTTTGTAGGTCTTACGGGCATGATAGATCCCGTTCGCCCCGAGGTAGAACCAGCAATCGCGGAATGCCGCAAGGCAGGTATTCGTCCCGTTATGATTACGGGCGACCATAAGGACACCGCTATCGCAATAGCCATGCAGCTTGGCATAATCACCGATCCGTCGCAAGCCATCACGGGCGCGGAACTTGACAAAATCTCTGACGAAGATTTCGCAAACGACGTGGAAAAATACTCCGTATACGCTCGCGTACAGCCCGAGCATAAAACTCGCATCGTCAACGCGTGGCGCGCAAAGGGCTATATCACCGCCATGACCGGCGACGGCGTAAACGACGCTCCGTCGATAAAGAACGCTGACATCGGCGTCGGCATGGGAATTACGGGCACCGACGTCACCAAAAACGTCGCGGATATGATTTTGGCGGACGACAACTTCGCAACTATCGTTTCTGCCGCAGGCGAAGGAAGACGCATTTACGACAATATAAGGAAATCCATTCAATTCCTGCTTGCGTCCAACCTGTCCGAGGTTTTGTCCATCTTTATGGCAACGCTAATCGGCTTCACCATTTTCAAGCCTGCTCATTTGCTTTGGATAAACCTCATCACCGACTGCCTGCCTGCGCTCGCGCTCGGTATGGAAGCTCCCGAAAAAGACATCATGAGCAGACCTCCGCGCAATTCAAAGGACGGAATTTTCGCAAACGGCATGGGTGGAGCAATAGCATATCAAGGCATTCTCCTCACCGCGCTTACGCTCGCCGCATATTTCCTCGGCAGAGACGTTATCGCGCAAATGCCCCAACACGTGTCGGCAACCTATACTCCTGCGGACGTAGGCTCGTCAATGGCGTTCCTTACGCTCTCGATGTCCGAAATCTTCCACGCTCTCAATATGCGCTCGTTGCACGGCTCTCTGTTTAAGATGAAAAAACAAAACTGGTGGCTCTGGGGTGCGGCGCTTGCGTCCTTGGTGCTTACAACCATTGTCGTAGAGGTTCCCTTCCTTGCTCAAGCGTTTGAGCTTGCCGAGCTTGACATAGTGGAATACGCAATCGCAATCGGTCTTGCCGTCGCAATTATCCCGATGGTGGAAATCGCAAAAGCAATCGCTCGCGCGGTTCGCAAGAAAAAAGGCATAACTCTGTCCGCATAAAACAACAGGACGTAAAAACGCGTCAAGCAACAAAATATCGCACAAATCAAAAGCTAAAGAAAAGCAAAAAACAAAGTAAAACCCATAGTAAAAGAACCACCGATTCATTCGGTGGTTCCTTCTATATAAGAGAAATTATACTTTCAAGTGCAATGTTCACACAAAAATACAGCAAAGCGAATTATACCTTCAAACTCACCGCCAAAACAAAAAACAACCGACCTGCGGTTGCTTTTTGTTTGTTATATAATTGTTTTTCGTTTGTTTTCGATGCTTGCGCTTTATTGTATTTTCCGTTATTCCAACGTCAAAACACCGTTTTCCTTCCATTCCGCATATTCGCCGACGTTGGGATTTCCAGTCTTTGCAAAAGCACAATATCTTTTTCTCAATTCAACGGCAATTTCCTCGTCGTGCGTGTCGAATTTTCGCCACGGGTGCTGCTCCAATCCGAATATATACCACAAATCCGAGCTGTGAAACGCGCCTTTCTTATCCCCGGGCAACGGACGATAAAAATACAACAACCGACTACCGCCTTTTGCATTGCGCACCCATTTACGCGCGCACCTGTCAAGATACCCCTTCAATAAATCGTTTTTTGTGACGCTTATGATGCACGGCATCTGTTCGTCGCTATACGCCGACTTATACAAATCCTTTCGCACCGTTTCCTCGTCGAAAACGGGCATCGTGCATATAAGCGAGCGTACGATATTGCGCTTGTTTGCACGCCACCACGCAAGAAACACGTCGCGATAATCGGCAGAATTAAGATTTCC
>CAZUZK010000018.1:0-26731 GCA_964624745.1 uncultured Bacteroides sp.
GAGGTAGAATAATTATGTTTATGAATATACAATTGTTCGCTCATAAAAAAGGTACGGGTTCCTCTCACAACGGTCGTGACAGTGAATCTAAAAGACTCGGACCCAAGCGCGCCGACGGTCAATTTGTTCTCGCAGGCAACATTCTCGTTCGCCAAAGAGGTACAAAGTATCATCCGGGCAACAACGTTTCTATCGGCAAGGACGATACGTTGTTTGCACTTATCGACGGCGTTGTGAAATTTGAGCGCGTTGGCAAGGACAAAAAACAAGTTTCTGTTTACGCAGAAGAATAAGACAAAGCAAAACCGCTCGTTTTCGAGCGGTTTTTTCTATAATTTTCACATCGGAGAAATTGCGCTTAAAATAAAGGATATTTATTTGCTTCGCGCAATAAAATTTAACGGATATGAACGCTTGCTTCAGACAAAAAAAATCACCGACCTTCAGCGTCGAGCAAACACTTGAATGCGGACAGGTTTTTCGCTATGCAAAAACCGAACGCGGATATAGGGTGTTTGCCAAAACTCACGCTGCGGAGATATATGAGGACGGCGACGAATACGTCATCGAGTGCGACGACAAGGATTTTTTTGTCAGATACTTCGATTTCGACACCGATTACGAGCGCATTCAAAAGGACGTGTGCGATACGCCGTTCGTTTCGCAAGCGGTGGAATACGGCAAGGGAATACATATTTTACGACAAGACCCCGTTGAGGCGATATTCTCTTTTATAATCTCTCAAAACAATCACATTCCGAGAATCAAGGGAATTATCGAACGGATTTGTGCTTCGCTTGGAGAGGACATGGGGGATTATCACGCTTTCCCAGACGTAAATGCCTTGGCGAACGCCGGAGTAGAGTTTTATAAGAGCATCGGCGCAGGCTATAGAGCGGAATATCTCGATAGGGTGGCGCGTACTCTTGTAGACGAGGACGTTGAAGAATGGCAGGCAATGTCCACACCTGAGCTTCGCGCCAAGCTGTTGTCACTGCACGGCGTCGGAAGAAAGGTAGCCGATTGCACGTTGCTTTTCGGCTTTGGCAGGTTTGACGTTTTCCCGGTGGATACGTGGATCAAAAAGGCGTTTGAAGACGAGTACGGCTCTATCGCGCCCGAAAAAATGTCCGATTTGCTTGTTGAAAGGTACGGAAAAAATGCCGGATTCGTTCAACAATGGGCGTTTTATTATAAAAGAGAAAAAAAAGTATAGACAAAACGCATTTTTTGTATTAAAATGAGTTTATCAATATAAAAAGGATATTTCAAGTGCGCTTTTGGCGACTTGAGAGAGGAGAAAGAAGATTATGGCAGCAAGCAAAAAGTATGTAGTTCTTGCAGATATTGAAAGCGTCAGAGTTCCGTTTAGCGTTTTCGCTTCCGCACTCGAAGAGCTTTCTCGCATCGGCGAAATCGCCGCGTGCAAATTCTATGGTTACTCCGCAAAGCGTACCAAGGATTATGGCGAGTTCATTCAAGAGAACAGCTACGACGCACTTTCGGCTCTTCCCAAGAAGAGAAAAGGCAAGCTCGACCTTCGTCAAGTTATCGACGCGGCAAGACTTGCACAGTTCCCCAACATTGACGGTTTCTTCCTCATTTACGGTAACGGCGACATCACTCCGCTTATTGCGTATTTGAAGGCATACGGCAAGGACGTCGTTGCAGGCGTTATCGAACCGGACAAGAACTCCGTTCTCTGCAACAAGGTCATCATGCTCGACGCAAAAGCATCGACGCAAACAGTGCTCAACGCAGGCTACAAGAAGGTTACGCCGGCTCCCGTTGTTAAAAAGGCTGCAGCTCCCAAGGCACAACCCGTATATCAACAACCCGCACCGCAACCCGTATATCAACAGCCTGTATATCAACAACCCGTTGCTCCGGCACCTGCTCCTGCACCGGCACCCGCTCCCACGCAACAACAAAGCGAGGAAGCAGCACAAATGGCTCTCTTGCTCGAGCAATTCAACAAGATTATTGCGAGCGACAACTGAAAATTTGAGTAAAGGTTACGGACGATATGCCTTGTGCATATCGTCCTTTTATTTTACTCAAATTTTCAGTCCCTACCGCGCAAAGAATTATTCGCTATCAAAATAAGATAACGTGAGGTCAAGCCATAGCTTCGCGAAATTCTTTGCTTGGTGAAAGCTCGCGTTCGCTCGCAAACGGAAAACTTGGAAAAGTTACAGGCAACATGTCTTGTGTATATCGTCCTTTTATTTTACTCAAATTTTCAGCTCCTACCGCGCAAAGAATTACTCGCTATCAAAATAAGATAACGTGTTTATGTTTGTTATGTTGAAAAAACAAAAATCGCCGTTTATCGGCGACTTTTGGAAGGATTATCTTTGTTTTAGATTTGCTTAACGTTTAGGTTGCGATACGTACAGAAACGAATAGTGTAGCCGTTGTCAATCAATTCTTCGCCCTGTTCGATGCAACTCCAATCGGGGAGAAGGTCGAGATTTTCATGGAAAACCTCCGCTTGTCCGTCGGCGTCTACTTTTGTTACGTATGCGGTGTCGCAATAGGGCAGAAGCGTGCGATACATCATTGCGCCGCCTATCACGTATACGTTGTCCGAGTCATAGCCCTTGAGTATTTCAAAAAGCTCGTTTAGGGATTTTGCCAAAATATATCCCTTTTCTTGCGCGTCGGATTGTTGCCCTTGAGGGTTTAGCACAATATTTGTGCGGTTTTTAAGAGGCATACCGTTTGTAAAAGACAAAAGCGTATTGCTACCCATAACTACGATTTTGCCCTTTGTGTGCTGAACAAAGTGGCGCATATCCTCCTTAAGGTCAAAGAGCAAGCCGTTTTTCTTGCCTAGTCCCCATTTGTTGTCAACGGCGAAAATGCTTTTCATCAGATTGCGACCTCAATTTTCTTTTCGAGTTTAGTGTATTGATAATTTTCAAGCTCGAAATCGTCCACCGTGAAATCATAGAAGCTTTTTACGTCCTTATTCATTTTGAAAACGGGGGCGGGATATTGTGGATTATTCAATATTTCCTCAACGATTTCGACGTGTCTGTCGTATATGTGCGCGTCGCTTATGACGTGCACAAGCTCGCCGACCTCGAGATTGCTGACTTGCGCGAACATATGAAGAAGCACTGCATATTGCACGACGTTCCAGTTGTTTGCAGTGAGCGTGTCCTGACTGCGCTGATTGAGTATTCCGTTGAGCTTATTGCCGGTGACGTTAAACGTCATCGAATACGCGCAAGGGTAGAGGTGCATTTCGTGCAAATCCTGGAAATTGTAAATATTTGTGAGAATGCGCCTTGATTGCGGATTATGTTTTAAGTCGAAAAGAACTCTGTCAACTTGGTCGAAGTCGCCTTCGGGATAGTGGCTTTTTACACCGAGCTGATAGCCGTATGCCTTGCCTATCGAGCCTGTTTCGTCCGCCCAGCTGTCCCAGATATGCGAATTTAGGTCGTGTACGTTGTTGCTTTTCTTTTGCCAAATCCAAAGAATCTCGTCGATAGCGGATTTGAACGCGGTGCGTCGAAGAGTGATTATCGGAAATTCTTTTGACAAATCATATCTGTTTACAATACAGAATTTTTTTATGGTATGTGCAGGCGTGCCGTCTGCCCATTTGGGGCGAACTTCGAGATTTTCGTCGCTAATGCCGTTGTCGAGAATGTCGCGGCAGGTATTGATAAATATTTTATCCGCAAGGCTCATATGTGTATTCCTCGGTGTATTCTTATGCGCGGTATTGCGCGTAAAATTGCAAGAGAGGGAAGGTTTTTATACCGTTCCCTCGTCGCGTTTTAGTGCTATTGAAGCGTCGTCAGTCCTTGATGACAAGCTTCGAGTTGATTTCGCGCATTAGCGCAAACGGAACCTTGACGACTTTTCTGTCGAAGGTGACAAGTCCGTTCATTTCCTGTTCGACGTCGCTCACTTGAGTGTAAACGGTTGCCGAAAGACCTCTGTCGATTTTCGGAATAATAGTCTTTTCGTACAGCTTCTTAAGCGCCTTTGCAAGCGAATCGTTGTTCTTGTAGATACGATATCCGAATTGGTTGTTGGGGGAGTACATATGCTCGTTGGTTTTGAGAGCATATCCGCCGAATTCGCTCAACACGTAGCAACGCTTGTCGTTTCTGGGCACCCACAACGGCTTGAAGTATACGTGCAGGCTCTTCGTGTCCGACGATTTTTTGCCTTGGTCGTTCCAGCCGCTTACGCTGTCGATAAGGCGAGTCGGGTCGATTTTTTTCATATCGTTGGTTATGCGCACGGAGTCGAATTGTCCCCAGCCCTCGTTAAAGGGAACCCAAACAGCCAGTGAAACGACGTTTTTGAGATGATTCATCGTCACGCGAAGCTCTCTTTCAAATTCGTCTCTGCCTTCTTTATCCGCTCTTGCGAGCTTTCTGTGTCCCGCGTCCGTATGGTCCTTGATATGATATTCAAAGAATGGAAGCAAGCCTATGTACAAGAAATTGTATTTCGTTCCGCCGCTCACCATATCCTGCCACACCAAGATACCTTCCTTGTCGCAGTGATAATACCAACGCAGCGGCTCGATTTTGATGTGCTTGCGCAGCATATTGAAGCCCATGGATTTAACCATTTTTATATCCCATTCGAGCGCGGCGTTCGACGGGGGAGTGAGCAAGCCGTCCGACCAGTAGCCTTGGTCGAGAAGTCCCGTTTGGAAGTAGGGCTTGTTGTTGAGTCCCATACGCTTAAAGCCCTTGCTGTCCGTAACCCAGCTGAATTTGCGCATACCGAAATAGGATTTAACTATATCGTTGCCCACCTTGAACGCAACGTCGTAAAGCTTCGGATTTTCGGGAGACCAAAGCTCGTAGTTTTCAAGTTTTATCGAAGCCGTGTCGCCGTCGAATTGACCGCCGAAAATCGTCGTGTTGCCGTCAAGAATAAGCACGTCAACGGGAACGTCTGCGGATTTATCGAACTTGAAATTGATGGTGTCGTTGTCGATGTCGGGGACAATCGTAACGTCCTTCAAATACACCTCGTCCATGCTTTCGAGCCATACGCTTTGCCAAATGCCCGATTGCGGAGTGTACCAAATACCGCCGGGATTGGAGGATTGCTTTGCGTGCGTATGATACGACGTGTCGCAGGGGTCGGTGACGGACAGCTCTATTGTGTTTTCGCCTGCCTTAATTGCGTGTGAAACGTCAAATTCAAAGGGAACGTAGCCGCCGCAATGCTCGCCGATGGATACGCCGTTGAACTTGACGGAGCAAATCATATCGACCGCGTCGAAGTGAAGAACCGTATGCGCCTTCACAAAAGACGGCTCCAAGACAAAGGTGCGATGATAATATAAAACGTCTTTCGGCGTCACTTTTGTGCCGGCAGGAAGCCCGGAAAGCAACGTTTCGGGGGAGAACGGAACCAAGATTTTTCCTTGGTAGTTTCCGTCGAAATTTTCGCTTTTGCGCAAAATCGCATAATCCCATTCGCCGTTGAGCGTAACGTAGCTATTGCGCGCGAATTGCGGGCGCGGGTATTCTGATAACGGTGTTGTGCCAACCTCGAAAGGCGTGCGAAGTCTTACTGTTTTCATAATATTCCTCCATATGAATTATAAACAGTATAACACACAAAAATATGCTTGGGCAATACCAAATATCGAAAAATGTCATATCATTTTGACTAAATTTGCAAGCCGTGTTATACTTTTGCGGAAAAGGAGACAGCATATGCGAATTTTTATAGGTTCAGACGTGCACGGTTCAAGTGCGAATATCGAGAGATTTTACGCAATCGTCAAGCAATATCGACAAGAACACGCCGATACGAAGGTGGTGCTTTTGGGAGATATTTACAATCACGGTCCGCGCAATCCGCTCCCGGAGGGCTATGCTCCGATGAAGGTCGCAGAGTTGCTAAATTCTCAAATGGAATACCTTTCCGTCATAAAAGGTAATTGCGACAGCGAAGTGGATCAAATGATAAGCGATTTTGATATTTCGGGCGATTTTTCAATAGAATGGCAGGGGCGTAGAGTGTTTTTCACTCACGGACATAAATGTAATCCCGAGCTTCCGCCCGTAGACGCTAAAAGAGGCGATATAGTCTTTTTCGGACATCGCCATATTCAATTATGCGAGGAACGCGACGGCGTAACGTATATTTGCGTTGGCGCAATCGGTATGCCGCTTAAGGACGTAGAGCGTTCGTACGCGATTTTGGACGAGGACAAAATTCAGGTTAAATCGCTTGTGGGCGACAAAACCTTGCTTGAAGTGAAGCTGTAAGGAATATTGTCGCATCGAGACTGCGATAGTGTATTTTTGCATAATAAAAAACCATCGGTCGTGCCGATGGTTTTTCGTTTTGTTTTAGCCCTGCAAGCTAAGGTAAAACGTTTATTTTACCGCTTGCATGGCAGCTTTACGTCAATAGCTTATTTGACGATTGTGATGTTCGCCTCGCTGTCTCCGAGCCAATCGGAAGTGAACGCGTCGGTATCGGTGCCGGTGGGAAGCTCTAACGTGAGCGGACCCGTGCAGCCGTTGAAGGCGTCGGAACCGATGTTGGAAATTGCGTTGGTGAGAACCTTGACAGAGGTAAGCTCCGTGCAGGATTCAAACGCGTTGGAGCCGATGTAGTTAAGATTGTTGTCAACTGCGTCGGTGCTGAACTTGATTGTGACGCTTGTGAGTGCGGTGTTTGCAAACGCATAGGGGGTTATGTTTGAAGAGTTGGACACAGAAACCTTCTTCAAGTTTGTGGTAACCGAACTGTTAGAAACTCCGAACAAGTTGCCGAGAGTACCGTAGAGGAAGGGTATGGACAACTGCTCGAGAGTCGTGTTGTTCGACAATATCGAAGAACCGATAGACGTGACGGAGGTCGGAATGACGAGCTTTGTAAAGGAAGTGTTTGCAAAGGCATAGTTTCCGATTGTCGTCAACTGTTTGGACAACGAAATCGAAGCAAGACCGGTGCCGTCAAATGCGTGTTCGCCGATTGAGTCGATGTTTTCGGGCAGCTTGAGCGTTTCAAGATTGCTTGTGTTTGCAAAGGCATAGCTTCCGATGCTGACGTCGTAGGTGACGCTGGAATCGCACTTTACCGTTATCGACGTGAGAGAAGTCATGTTCTGGAACGCATTAGAGCTGATGTAGCTGTTGTACAGCGTTGCCGTTACCTTCGTCAACGAATTGGGGATATAACGGGTGTTATAATTGCGCGTTACCGTATAGAAGTAGTAGCTGTTGTTCGGCGAAGAAGTCGAGAACATATTTGCAACGTTGCAAGAGGGGATGCTCAAGCTTTCGAGATTGTTGTTGTCTGCAAAGATGGTGTAGTCGATTTCCGTATTGCCCTTAAATTCTACCGATTCGAGATTAGTGCAGCCATAGAAGATGTAAGAGGAAACGCTGGATACATCGCTTGCCACGACAAATTCCGTAAGATTTACGCAGTTATAGAACGCGTAGGAGCCGATTGTGAAGGTCGAAGAATAGTGATCCGAATAGCCGTCGTAGAAATCGACGCTGATATTTTGCGCGCGGACATCTGAAAACGCACTCGATACAAGATCGCGAGATTTGGTTATCGTAATCGTGTTAAGCGTATACGGGAGATAGTATCCGCTTGCAGAGTAATATTGAGCGTCGGAATAGCTGTCGTAATAATCGTTCGGCGTCGTGCTTCCGAAAAGGCGATGGAACGTATTGTCGTTATATCCGGTGGTGGTGTAGCCGTAGTCATCCGTTGATCTGTAAGCCGTGCCGACGTACGGAACCTTAACGGACGCGAGCTTCGCGCAGCCTGCGATAACTCCGTAAGGAATTGCGGTATTCTTGCTTTCCACTTCAAACGACGTAAGGCTGGAGCAGTTTGCAAACGCATTGGAGCCTATGTAGGTAACCGTTTCGGGAATCGTGATAGAGGTGAGTCCGCTACCGCAGAACGCATAGCCTCCTATTGACGATATATCGTCGTCAAACGTGAAGGAGGAGAGATTTGTGCAGTTGTAGAATGCGTAATCGCCGATGCTTGCGTCGCTGACGGAATCGTCAAGAGATACGTTGATTGTATATGCCTTAACTCCTCTGAAGGCATAGTCGGGTATTTCTTGCGCGTAGTTGATGGTGATTGTATCAATCGAGTTGGGGACGTAGTAGTTGTTCGACTTATGGTAATTCGGGAAATCGTAGTCCGTATCCGTCTCGTCGTACAGGTTGTTAGGCGCAGAGGTTGAGAAAATAGTCGCAAACACGTTGTCGCTGTAAGACAAAACCTCGTTGCCGAACAAGTCGTAGGTATAGCTTGCCGTTCCGATATAGGGAAGGGTTACGGTGTTAAGCTTGATACAATTTGCCAAAATGCCGCTTGAAAGAGCAGTTTGTTTCTTCGCGCTGAACGTCGTGAGCTTGTCGTTTCCTGCAAACGCGTAAGAAGAGACGGTTTTGACGCCGCTCGGAAGACGTACCGTAGTAACGTTGTCAAGATCGCTGAAAGCATACATGCCTATTGTTTGGACGTTTGCCAATACGGCGGCGAGTGTATCATCGTTGATTCCGCTTCCGGAGAACGCGGACGCACCGATTGTTTTTACGGTTTCGGGAATGGAAATGCTAGTGATGTTCTCCAAACCATAGAATGCGTTATCGGGAACCTCCGTGATGGGTTGCACGTCGTATTTCCAATAGCTGCCCGTTTCGTCGTAGATGCGAACGCTGTCAACGTCGGAATACGTTATGGACAGATTCGTCAAAGAAGAGATGCCTGCAAGAGCACCGGTCGGAATTGCCGTTGCGTCGGTAATCGTCAAGGAGCGCAAGGACGACGGCGCATAATATCCGCTTGCTACTTGATAAACGTATTCTTCGCCGGTTGCTTCGTTGATTTCGTCAACGTGATTGCTTTTTCCGAAGAGATTGTAGAACGGATCTGCGTCGACGTAGGACGTGCCGATAAAGGGCATGACGACGGACGTCAACGAGATGCAGTCGCGAAGCGCGCCGTTGCCGATGTAAGAAACGGAGGACGGGATTTCAAGCTCTTGGATTGTTTCACAGCCGCTGAATGCGTTTCCGCCTATGTACGTTACCGTTTCTGGAATCGAGATAGACGCAAGCTTTTTACAGCCGTAAACAAAGCTAGCGGGAATTTGCAAAACGCCGTCTGCGAGCGTAATGCTCGTCAAGCTGGAGCAGTTTGCAAATATACCTGCGCCGAGATACTTGAAGCGATTGGTAAGCTCAACCGTTGTAATCGAGTCGCAGTTTGCAAAGGCATAGCCACCGATGCTTCCGCCTGCGGTGTAAACGTTTTTGGGCAAGGTTACCGTTTCAAGAGCGGGGCAGTTTGCAAAAGCGAAATCGCCGATTGCAAACGTGATGGTGTTTGTGGCTTCCTTTTCAAGGTTTACGCTTGTAAGAGTGTCGCAGTTTTGGAATGCGTTTTCGGTGACGCCCTTAATTGCGATTTTTTGTCCGTCGATTGTGATTTTCGACTCCAAATCGGATATTGAAAGGGAAGTCAACACTCCGTCGTAACCGGACAGATACATTTCGTTTGCCTTTTCACCCTTGAGGTAAATTACTGCGCCTTCGTTTGCCATATAAGTTACGTTATAAAGCGTTTCGAGGCGAGAAATTTCTTTGACTTCAGTGCCTGCCGCGTCATAATATTTTTCTGTGACGGTTGTCTCGTCTTTATCTATTATGACACTGCCTTCGGTGAAGCCGGACGGTTGTGAGTTATCATTGTCGCTTGGAGTTTTGTCGCAGGCAACAAATATCGTCGCAACAAGACACGCCACCACAATCGCCACGATGAGCAACATAAGTTTGGACTTGTGTTTCATTTGATCTCCTCCTTGTTTTTCGGTCAATGCAGATTGAACGAATTATTTATGAAACAATTTTACATTATGTTTTACAGCTTGTAAATATACTATTTAACATTTATATAAAAAAATAGAACATAATGATACAGCTGTATTGTTATTTTTTGGATTTTTTTGTCTTTGGTCGATTGTTCTTTTTGCATTCTTTGTTTTTGTTTTGGTTTAGCATATTGGATTTTTTTATATTTGCTTCGGCTGACTTTTGGGATTGTTTTGTTTTTAGCCTTTGTTGAGTTTGTTTTTAGGCTTGAAAAACGTTTCCGCAAAATATAAAAAGCAACCCGTCATTTTGTCGGATTGCTTATAAAAACGTGCAAATTTTATCGCATTTTCGTGTGATTTTTATGCGATATTTACCTGTTTTTTAGGCTCTTATTCGTCGAATTTTTCAACCAAAATACCCGCTTCGTCAAAGAGCTGCATAGAAAATTCGTCGGGGTACGGATGCTTGTATACGACGCGTTTTATTCCGCTGTTTATAATCAGACGCGTGCAGATAGTGCAGGGCTGATGGGTGCAATAGAGGGTTGCGCCGTCAACGGAAATGCCGAGCTTTGCGGCTTGTACGATTGCGTTTTGTTCGGCGTGCACGGCATAGCAGGTTTCCGCGCGAGTTCCGCTTTGAATGCCCAGCTCCTCACGCATACAATGTCCCTTGTCGCGACAATTCAGTATGCCGGCAGGCGCGCCGTTGTAGCCCGTTGTGAGTATGCGCTTGTCCTTGACGATAATTGCGCCTATAGCTCTTCCTGCTCTTGCACAGCTTGTCCAAGTGGCGACAAGCTCCGCCATATCCATAAATCTTTTATCCCAGTTGTTCATGGTATCTCCTTTCAAAGAAAGCTTATATAGCGATAATAACACAATAATATACAATATTCAACACAGACTTTTGAAAAACTCGTTGAAAATTTGAAAAAAATCTTGCATAAAATATTGACATCTGGCAATATATGGTATAAACTGTTAGCAATCTAGCAGAAAGACTGCTAAAAATAAAACATAAACTTGTTTTTGGAGGCGTTATATGACAATCAAACCATTGTTTGACAAGGTTGTTATCAAGGCAATCGAACAAGACGAAAAGACTGCAAGCGGAATTGTGCTTCCCGGTGCGGCAAAGGAAAAACCGCAGCTTGCGCAGGTCATCGCAGTTGGTCCCGGCGGCGTTATCGACGGAACGGAAGTAAAGATGCAGGTTAAGGTCGGCGATACGGTGCTTTACAGCAAGTATGCCGGAAGCGAATTCAAAATCGACGGCAAAGAGGTCGTCATAGTAAGACAAGCGGATATTCTCGCTATAGTGGAATAAAGGAGGCTATTTATGGCAAAGCAATTCAAATACGGCGACGACGCCAGAAAGGCTTTGGAAGCAGGCGTTGACGCATTGGCAAATACCGTTAAAATCACCCTTGGTCCGAAGGGTAGAAACGTAGTTCTCGACCGTCCGTACGGCGCGCCGCTTGTGACAAACGACGGCGTTACGATTGCAAAGGACGTTGTGTTGAGCGACCCGTTTGAAAATATGGGCGCACAGATAATAAGAGAAGTCGCGACAAAGACCAACGACGTTGCCGGCGACGGCACGACAACGGCTTCCGTGCTTGCACAAGCCATTGTCAAGGAGGGCTTGAAAAACGTTGCCGCAGGCGCAAATCCGATGGTGCTTAAACGCGGTATCATGTACGCGACGGAGGTTGCCGTCGAGGAGCTTAAAAAGATAAGCAAGGACGTTGAGGACAAGACGGCTATCGCACAGGTTGCGTCCATCTCAGCAAGCGATGAAAAGATAGGACAACTCATTTCCGACGCTATGGAAAAGGTCGGCAAGGACGGCGTTATAACCATCGAAGAGGGCAAGGCCATGACCACCGAGCTTAACGTGGTCGAGGGTATGCAATTCGACAGAGGCTACGTATCTCCGTATCTTGTAACCAACACCGATAAGATGTCTGCGGAGCTTGACAATCCCGTCATACTCATCACGGACAAGAAGATAAGCAACATTCAAGAATTGTTGCCCCTTCTCGAGCAGGTGCTTAAAAACGGCTTGAAGCTGCTCATCATTTCCGACGACATCGAGGGCGAAGCGCTTACGACTATTATCGTAAACAAGCTTAAAGGCGTGTTCAACGTAGTAGCGGTTAAGGCTCCGGGCTTCGGCGACAGAAGAAAATCTTATCTCGAGGACATCGCGATTCTTACCGGCGGTACGTTTGTTTCCAGCGACCTCGGCTACGAGCTTAAGGACGTCACCATCGATATGCTCGGACAAGCAAAATCCGTACGCGTCGATAAGGACAACACGACCATCGTCGGCGGCGCGGGAAACAGCGAGGAAATCGCGGCAAGAGTGGCTTCCATACGCTCCCAGATTGCGGAATCCACCTCCGATTACGACAAAGAGAAACTTCAAGAAAGAGTTGCAAAGCTCGCAGGCGGCGTTGCGGTTATCGGCGTAGGCGCGGCAACCGAAGTCGAAATGAAAGAAAAGAAGCTCCGCATAGAGGACGCTCTCAACGCAACTCGCGCGGCAGTAGAAGAGGGTATAGTCGCAGGCGGCGGAACGGCGTTGCTTTCTATCATTCCGCAGGTTAAGAAGGCGTGTGCAAAGCTTGACGGCGACGAAGCGACAGGTGCGAAAATCGTTCTCCGCGCTCTCGAAGCTCCCGTCAGACAAATCGCAACCAACGCGGGTATCGACGGCGGTATCGTGGCAAACACGATTATGTCCGCAAGAAAGGCAAATTACGGCTACGACGCACAAAAGGAAGTGTACTGCGATATGGTGAAGGCAGGCATTCTCGATCCGACGAAGGTTACGCGTAGCGCGCTTCAAAACGCGGCGTCCGTTGCAAGCACGTTGCTTACTACCGAGAGTCTTGTGACCGACATTAAGGAGCCGACTCCGGCAGTCGCGCCGGGCGCAGGCGGAATGGGCGGAGATATGTATTAATCCGCCGAAAAGCTTAAATAGGCATAGCCCCGAATCGCTTTTTATAAGCCGATTTCGGGGCTTTTTTCTGCCGATTTTCAGTGATAAAAAGCGAGCGAATATCGAGGGTATACACATTATAAACAGACTTTCGTCATAACATTTATTATGCGAAAAACGGCTAAAGAAAATATCCTTGTGGTGTGTACCGTAGTGCTGTGCTTTATGCTCACCCTGGCACTTTGCGCGCATTTTTCGGGCGAGGGCTTATTGAGCGTGTTCAAGGAGGACGAGCTTGAGGGAGAAAGCATATACGCCATAGTGTCGGGAGGATATAGCGATATGTCGATAGCGCGCGCAAACGCTGAAAGCGTGCGTACTCGGGGCGGTGCCGGATACGTTCGTTCGGGGGAGGAAATCGAAATCGTTTATGCGGTGTATAAGGACAAGGCTGTCGCCGAAGAGGTGATGTCGTCCCTTGGCAACAAAAGCGTGTATATAAGCAAAATCGATTTGAACGAGGGGAAATTAAAGTGGTGCGATAAGGAGCTTAAGGACGACGTTGTGAGGGCGTTGAGCTATTTCGATTTGACCTTCGACAAGCTGTTTTACGTGTCGAATAAGCTTAACGACGGGAGTATGACGATTGAGGACGCAAAAGCACAAATAAGGGTTTTATACACTCAAATCGAGGATATAAAAGCCGAATTTTATCAACAAAGCAACGGATACGACGACGAGCAAATCACACAAATCAAGCTTGCGTTGGTGACTACGCTCGCACTTTTGGATAACGTGGATTTTTCAAAAAACACCGCGCTTGTCACCTCCTCGGTGCGGTATCAGCTTGTTCAATCGGTTTTTTGCAGACAGGCTCTTATGAACGAAATGTGAGTCGCGCGTAAATTTTTGACGATAGCGTCTTGCCATATTTAAGTATTTAGTTTATAATACCAAATATGGCATATACATCTTTATATCGAAAATATCGCCCGGATACCTTTGACAAGGTTATAGGGCAAGACCACATCGTTCGCACGCTGAAAAATCAAATCGCGACAAACAGCGTCGGACACGCGTATATCTTTACGGGCACTCGCGGGACGGGAAAAACCTCCGTTGCCAAAATTTTTGCGCGCGCGGTAAATTGCTTAAAGCCCGTCAACGGTTCGCCCTGCGGAAAATGCGAGAATTGCATAGAACTTGCGTCTCCCGCGAATTTCGATATTCTCGAAATCGACGCCGCGTCGAACAATTCCGTTGACCAAATAAGAGAGCTGACTGACAAAATCAATTTTCCCCCGACAATCGGAAGATATAAAGTGTATATCGTAGACGAGGTTCATATGCTGTCAAAGGCAGCCTTCAACGCGCTTTTGAAAACGCTTGAGGAACCGCCGTCTCACGCTATATTCATTTTAGCCACCACCGAGATACATCAAATTCCTGCGACCATTCTTTCGCGCTGTCTGCGTTTCGATTTCCGTCTTGTTCCCAACGGCGTTATCGCTACGAGAATAAGGGATATTTTCGACGATATTCACGTAAGATACGAAAGAGAAGCCGTAGACTTGATTGCGTCCGCAGGCGCAGGAAGCGTCAGAGACGCCTTGTCCATTGCGGATATGTGCGTAAGCTACTGCAACTCGGACGTTACCTATGACGGAGTGCTCGAGGTGCTAGGCGCGGCAGATCCTAAAAAGTTGCAGGAGCTTGCCGTCGCGATTGCCGACGGAGATACCGACCATGCGCTTCAATGCGTGGCAAGGCTTTGCGATTTAGGCAAGAGCGTGCCTATTTTGGCGCAGGACCTCGCAACTCTTTTCAGAAACGTTTTGTATATCAAAAACTGCTCCGAGGCGAAGAATTTGCTTGCGTTGCCCGAAGCGATTTTCAACGCGCTTTCAAATATTGCCGACAAATACACGCAGGAAAAGTGTATGAGCATAATGAAGATTATGTCAAATCTCGAGGGCGATTTCAGATATAGCGCACAGCATCGTCTTTTGTTTGAATCGGCAGTCGTGCTTGCTTGTGCAGGAGGGGACGCCGACGCACGCGTCGAAGAGCTGCAACTGCGAGTTGCAAGGCTGGAAAAATTGCTGACGCAAGCGAGGAAATCGGGTTTTGAGTCGCCACTTGTCAAACCGGACGCAAGGCAAGTGTGGTTGAAGGTAGCGTCCGAATTGAGACAGAACGGCTATCCGTTGCTTGCGCTATCCACGCAGGACGCACAGTTAAGCATGACGGACGAGGAATTTTTCGTGAAGGTCGCCGACGTCGCTACGCTCAATTTGTTGGAGAATAAGAACAATCGCGACGCTATAAACTCTGCCTTCAGAAGCGTTGACAGAGAGCGCAGATTGATTATCGAAGCGGTAAGACACCTTGACGAGGATAAGGCTTTGCCGTTTGTAAAAGAGATGTTCGGCTCGGTGCTGGAAATAAAATAGAACTAAAAACGCATTATTGCGAAAAATAAAAATTATCAAACAATATTCGGAGGAAATAATATGGCATACGGCGGATTTGGCGGCGGAAATATGCAACAGCTTATGAAGCAAGCGCAAATGATGCAAAGAAAATTGCAGGAAGCTCAAGAAGAGCTTGCCGAAACAGAGGTCACCGGTAGCGCGGCTGGCGGTATGGTTGAGGTTACCTTGACGGGAGATAAAACCCCCGTAGCGGTGACGATTAAACCCGAAGCCGTAGATCCCGACGACGTGGAAATGCTCGAGGATATGGTGCTTGCCGCACTCAACGACGCCATGGAGCAAGCGGATAAGATGTCCAAGGAATTGCTCGGACCGCTCGGCGGAGGCGGAGGACTTTTCTAATTCGAGTAGGCTATGAAATATATCGAACCGCTTGCAAGGCTTATAGCGCAATTATCAAAGCTTCCGTCGGTAGGAGAAAAGACGGCGGCGCGTTATGCGTACTCGATATTGAACTCTCCGCAAGAAGAGGTTGACGAGCTTATCGACGCAATCAAGGACGTGAAGCAAAACGTGCATTTTTGCAAGGTTTGCGGAAATTATACGGAGAACGAGATTTGCGACGTTTGCGCTTCTCGCAACGCCAACGTAATTTGCGTCGTCAAGGAGCCGAAGGATATTGTCGCGCTTGAAAAGGTAAAGGATTTCAAGGGTGTATATCACGTCTTGGGCGGAGTGATTTCGCCTATGGAGCATATAGGCCCCAACGATATTCGCATCAAGGAATTGCTCGCGCGTCTAGACGGTGTTGACGAGGTTATTTTGGCAACCAATCCCGACGTGGAGGGCGAGGCGACCGCAATGTATATCGCAAGACTTATAAAGCCTATGGGGATTAAGGTTACGCGTATAGCAAGAGGCTTGCCCGAGGGAAGCGTGATTGAATACGCCGACGAAAGCACGCTGTCACGAGCCTTATCCTCGCGTATCGAGCTGTAATGGAATAGGAATAATAAACGAATTTGTAGGATTAAACCTCAAAATGTAGCTTATAAAATGTCGATTGCGGTTGCAATCGACATTTTCATTGTTTTTTCTATATTCACAATATTTGCTGAAAATTCATTGCCTTACGATAGCGCGGATTGCCAAATCGTCACTAGCTCTTCAAGGGAAATCGCCGCGTTTGCAGGGCTTGTCGAGGGCAGAGAAATCGCCATGCTTTTAAGCTCAGGATAGGCGGAAACGAGATAATTGTAGGACGCCTTTCCGTTGCATAATATCCGTCTTATATCGGCTTGTAAAATTAGAGACGGAACGTCTGCCGGGACAACGTTGAATATCGCCGAATCCTTGCTCGATTCTATATCGCATTCCTCCACGCTGTCATATAAGGCTATGCCGCGCGAGAGCAAAAAGCTTTTGCGCTCCTCTATGCTTGCGCCGTATAAATCCTTGCCGAATATCGCGGATAAAACCTTCCAAAATCTGTTGCGAGGGTGCATATAGTAGAAGTTGCCCTCGACGGATTTTACGGACGGCACGCTGCCTAGGATAAGCGTATGACAGCCTTTGTCTATTACGGCAGGAAACGGGTGTTTTACGTGTCTTAACATTGTGTGCGGAACTGCAAAATCAGCTTACGATATAGACTTTGCATTGATGCTTTTTGAGCTTGGTCTTTAGCGTGCCTTGAGTTTTAAGCGTTTCGTCGCTCCATTGCTCGGTCGCGGTATATTCGTTTTTGTGCGACATAGCGACGTAATCGTCCTTGCAGAGTTTGTTCAAATCAAAGGACGCTTTTGCAGGGTGCGACGATTTATTGAAGAAGCATATTGCGGTCGCGCCGTCTTTAAGCGGTTTTGCAAGAACGTCCACCGCTCCGCGTTTCACTCGCTTGGCTTGCTTTGCGAGCGGGTCTTGGTTGATTGCTATAAGCCTCTTGTTGGTGACTATTGCTTTTACGCTGTCGCTCATATTTCGCAAATCGTTGCCGAGAATAAGAGGCGCGTTCATCATGCACCAAAGGGAAAAGTGCGATACGTTCTGCTCGTAGCTGAGCTTGCCGTTGCCCACTTCGAGCATATCGGGATCGTTGTAATGTCCTTTGCTTGCGTATTTATAAAGCTTTACGTTGTGATTGTATATAATCTTTATCCATATCCACCACGGACGTATATCGGGCGTCGTACGCCACAGATTGCCTGCCTTTGCGCCCCAATGGTATGGCTTGCCGAAGCCCCATTCGCATATTGAAAAAACTATGGGCTTTTCGGGATGTTTGCGCTCTTTGGCAACTCGTGCGGACGCCTCCTTCAAAGCCTTGCCCATGCGTAAATATTGGTACATTTCGCTGTCGGCGTTCGACGTGACGGGGTTGAACAGTTTTATGGTGTTTTTCCCCTCCTTAAGCTTCACAAGCACTTGGAAGCGTGCGGTGACGTTATACTTTTTTTGAGGAGGGAAGAGAAGCTCGTATTCCTCGCCGTCGTTGATTTTGGCAATCAAATACTTTTCGTAAGCTCCCGACTTTTTGATGTTTACGGTAAGCACGTATTGACCGTCCTCGTCAACCTCGATATTGTTGTAGGTTATGGAGCCTTGGTTTGCGTCAAGCCCGGACACGTAGCTACCGGACGGAAGCTTTGTGTCTGTCATAAAGCGCGCCATACCGCCCAAAATCGCGTTGTGTACGGAATACTCTATCGGGTGTCCGTCAAATTGCGAAACGCTTACGGAATAGACAAGCGGCGCGTATTTTGAAATGGGAATATGATGACAGTAATCGTATTTGAAATACTCGATGCCCCATTTTGCGAGGGTATAGGCGTCGTAGCGTTCTCGTCCGAGGCTTGCAGGCAGGTCTTCGCACGTCAGCGTGCCGTTTGACGTATATGCGCCAAGCTTCAAGCCGAGCTTATTCACCTCGCTTGCAAGATGCGCTATGCCGTTTGGGAAGGTTTCGTAGTCGCCCACAAGTTCGCCGTTTTCGTCACGCAGAGAGGACTGCCAGCAATCGTCCAAATTCAGGTACACGTAGCCTGCGTCGATAAGCCCTTTTTCTTTCATCGCGTTTGCGGTTTCAAGTATCAGCTTTTCGTTGATGCGATTGCGAAAGGTATTCCAGCTCGACCACCCCATAGGCGGTGTGAGCGCAACTCCGTTTGAATAGTCGTCGAGCGTGGGATTTACGCTAGACGGCTTTTTCTTGGTAAAAAGACTTCTAATATAGCAAAACGGACACATGCTGTTGCGTTTCATATTGCACCTTTATTTCAATTTCATATTTTTGTTGCGCATATTGAGGTCGAGCCTGTCGAACACGCCTTCGATTTTTGCGCCGCGTTTTTTCTTTATCGCCGACATACCCAGCACGAGTCCGACGTATATCGAGAGAAGAATGGAGCATATCGTGACAATCGCCGAAACCATTTCGAGCGTGACGTGATTGTCGAGATTGAAGAAATTGATAAACAAATCGCCGGGGAAGGGGACGAAGTACACGCCAACGAAAATCACAATCATCGCAATATACGTCACGAGATTGAGAATGATGAGAAGAAGGGACGTATTGACTTGCTTTCTGTGCTTTTTCACGGCTTGCTTGCGTTTTTCGTCGTCCTTATCCTTTGACATCAAATCCAAGCCCTCGATTTGTCGAGAGGGGAAGGACACCTTTCCGAGCAGCATAAATCCGACGAACGTGATAACCCAAATAAATATGGTTTGCGATTGCCCGTCCGTGATGTCGGTGAGGAAGAAGCGGTTGCAGATGACAACGGCTATCGCGCCTAGCAAAACGGTGATACCGCCGGGAATTGCGTTTGACAGAACCTTTGGTAGGAATCTGCCTGTAACTCTGTCGGTGTTCGGCTCGAGCGCAAGCACGACGGAGGGCATACCGATTGTCACCGCGCCCATAATCGTGAGATTCTGCGGAGTGAACGGAATTGAATCCGAAACAATCATAAACAACAAAGCCAACAGGGTGTTGTAAATGGTTTTCATAATGTACAGAGCGGCGGAGCGTTCGAGGTTGTTTATCGAGCGTCTGCCCTCTGCAACAACCTTCGGCATCGACGCGAAATTACTGTCCAAAAGCACCAAAGAGCTGACGTTTTTAGCGGCGTCGGAGCCTGAAGCCATAGCCACCGAACAATCGGCCTCTTTAAGTGCAAGCACGTCGTTTACGCCGTCGCCCGTCATCGCAACCGTGTGACCTGCCTCCTTCAACGCCTTTACGAGCATAAGCTTTTGGTCGGGGAGAACTCTGCCGAAAATGGTGTATTTCGTGGCGGCGTCCTTGACCTCTTCTTCTGTTGAAAGGGTGGACATATCGATGATATTGTCGCAATCCTCAAGCCCTGCACGCATGGCGACCGCTCGAACGGTTGCAGGATTGTCGCCCGATATTATTTTTACGTTTACGCCCTCTTGCTTGAAGAAGCGCAGAGTATCGGGGGCTTCCTTTCTAATCTTGTCGGTTATAAATATAAAGCCGACGAGCTTTAATGACGTTGGCAATTCGTTGTCGTTAAAAGCGTTTCTTGTGGCAGCCAAAACCATGACGCGATAGCCCTTTTCCGCCATTTCCGTCATTTTTGCGTCCATAGCCTTCGTGCGCTTCTTAAATACAAATTCTGGCGCGCCCATGACGTAAGACATTCCGCTTATTCTGGCTCCGCTCCACTTGCGTTGAGAGGAGAAGGGGACGGTGGCTTGCACGTTGCCCTCAGCCTGCAAATCGGCGACGTATGCGCGCAATGCGTTGATTGTGGCGTTGTCGTCGTCGAGAGCGGAGGTGACGTTTTTGACTATTTGCATAATTTGTTCCGTCGTGTGTTTGCCGGCAGGTTCGATTTCGTTAACCTCCATCGTGCCTTCGGTTATAGTACCCGTTTTATCGAGGCAAAGCACGTCGACGCGCGCGAGAGTTTCGACGCAATACAAATCTTGCGCAAGGGTTTTACGCCTTGAAAGACGTATTACGCTCACGCAAAAAACCGTCGAGGAAAGAGCGACAAGTCCGGAGGGAATCATACCTATAACGGTTGCAATCGTGCCCAAAACCGTATCCGAAAGCGTCTTGTCGATTTTGTAGCCGAATAGGGTTGTGATTATTTCGCCCATATCGTCGGGGTGCTGTTGTACGAAAAATTTGATGCCGAAAAGCAAAATGCCGAGCGGAACGATTATCGACGCCATAACCTTTACGATAAACATAAGGGAACGCCAGATTTCGCTGTTCGGCTTTTTGAAATATTTTGCGCCCGCACTGATTTTGGTTGCGAAGTTGTCCAAGCCGATATGCTCGACCTGAGCCTTAGCCGTACCCGAAACCACGAAGCTTCCCGACATAACCTCCTCGCCGACGTTTTTCGTGATAGCGTCGGGTTCGCCTGTTATAAGGCTTTCGTTGACCTCGATACAACCCTCGACGACTATTGCGTCCGCGCATATTTGGCTACCGCTTGAAAGGAGAGTCATATCGTCGAGAACTATGTCCTTTATCGCAATTTCCTTTTCTTCGCCGTCGCGTATAACCCTAGCCTTCGGCGCGGAAATCAAGGATAATTTGTCAATCGTGCGTTTTGCGCGCATCTCTTGAAATATTCCTATAAACGCGTTGAATATTATAAGCACCATAAAGCCGAAATTGCCGATTATGGTAAGGAAGTTTTGGCTTGCGTCAACAAAAAAGAGAATAAGCACGGCAAGTGCGATAAAGACGAAGTTGAAAAACGTGACGATGTTTTCGCGCAGAATTTGCGCAACGCTTTTTGTCTTTACGTTTTGATCGCCGTTGATTTTCCCCTGCTCGATTCTTGCGTTCACCTCTTGTGCCGACAAGCCTTTTTCGATGTCGGTGACGTAAGGCTCTTCGATTATTTCGACAGCTTCGACGATAACGTCGGAGGTCGCTTTTTCGTGTTTATGCTTCTTTGCCATATCTTCCTTATATATGCGCAAGCGCGCGCTCGTGTCTTTCGATTATAATACAGTATAACATATAATACGGATATTTCAAATAAAAAAATAAAATCCGCAAAAATCCTGGAAAAAACAATAAAGCTTGGCATAATCGTGCATAACGAGCAAACTTGCGGCGTATATTTTGCGTATGAAAAGAAAATTGATTTTGATTTCCGTTGCAATTTGCTGTGTTCTGCTTTGCGTGCTTGCGTTGACTGCTTGCAACAATAATAAGACGGACGAGCCGAAAAACAATATTTCTCGTCAAACGGACGAATATTACGCAGGGGAGAGCGAGTTGTTTGCCGTAAGTATCGAAAATGGGAAAAGAGAGCGCGCGTTTATTGCCGACGGCGTTGCTACCGACGTTTCGGACTTTTGCGAGCTCATAATCGTTCCGCTTAAAACTAACGATTACGAAACCATTTCCTACGTGATTTTCGGCGAAAACGAAAGCAAGCTTATCGGGGAGATAAAGCATTCGGATATGGGCGGTTTTACGACATCTATCGCGCTCGATTTTGTTCCTAAAACGATTACCGTCACCGCAGGCAGCGACGTTTCCGAAATCGAACTTGCCGACGTTTTGGAGGGCGCGTTGTCGTCAAACGACGTTATCAACATCGCAAAGGACGCATTAAAGGATAAGCTTGACGAGGAGTATTCGCAGGGAAAAGCCGATAGAGAAATTTACGTCAAACTTATCACCGCGGACAGAACGAATTACTACTATTACGTATCCTTTATCGGCGACGGCGTTGATTATTGGGCGATGCTTATAGATGTAAAGAGCGGTGAAATCGTAAGCAGAAAATAACAAGGCGGCATAAATCGTTTGCAGAATGTAAAAGTGGAAAATCCCGTATTCTAACGGGGTTTTTCACAAAAAAAATAAACGCCCTCTACGAGAGCGTTATATTTTTTTGGGTATCAAAACATTAGTTAAACAAATCCTTGAATGCTTTACCGAATTTGAGAACGGGTGCATTGGACGCCGCAATCGTGATGGGTTGCTTGGTGAGGGGGTTGAAGCCTTGTCTTTCTGCTTTTTCTTTGATTTCGTAGGAACCGAAGTTTGCGATTGCAACCTTGTCGCCTGCCTTCAAGGCTTCTGCTACGACTTGTGCATATGCGTCAACCGCTGCCGTTGCGTCTTTGATGGAAAGATCTGCTTTTGCTGCCACTGCTTTGATAAATTCTTGTTTGTTCATATTTGACCTCCTTGGGGTTGTGAGTACATTATAAAGGAAAATCGCTTGCATTGCAATACCTTTTTTTGATTTTTGCCACTATTTAGTTAATTATTACGATTTTTGGCATTTTTTAAGGAAAAATTTTTTGAGGTTTTTTCGACGTTTTTTGTCAAAATACACGTCAAATTATATCGACGTATGTGTTTTCTATTGAACAATATTCGGTTTTTGTATTGATTATTCAATTAAATAAGATATTTACTTTATGCGCGCGGTTTGTTATAATTTTATTATCAAAACAACTTTTTTCGGAGGCGAATTATGGCAAACGGCTACGGCATTTCCAAATGGGAAAGCGCAAAGCAAATCAACGAAGAGTTGAAAAACTTGACAAATCAACCTATCTATTGCGTTTCTGAAGACGCACTCAAAGACGTATTGAATCATTTTGATACGAAATGCGCAAAATCCAAAGAGATTACAACCGAAGCGAAAAAGTACATTCCGGGTGGAGTTCAACACAATCTTGCGTTCAACTACCCGTTCCCGATGTGCATGGATAAGGCGGAAGGCGCATATCTTTACGACCGCGACGGCAATCAATACATCGACTTCCTTCAAGCCGGTGGTCCGACCATTCTCGGTAGCAATTTCCCCGCAGTAAAGGAAGAAGCAATCAAGCTTATCAACACTTGCGGTCCCGTTACGGGTCTTTTCCACGAGGGCGAGCTTCTTCTTGCAAAGAAGATTAACGAATTGATGCCCGCTTGCGAAATGTTCCGTATGCTCGGTTCGGGTACGGAATCCGTTATGGCTGCAATCCGCGTCGCGCGTTGCGCAACCAAGAAAAAACGCGTTATCAAGGTCGGCGGCGCATATCACGGCTGGTCAGACCAAATGGTTTACGGTTTGAAGATCCCCGGAAGCCGTCAATTCCTTGAATCACACGGCATTCCCGGTTCGTACGGCAAGACGGACGAGGTTCGCCCCAACGACCTCAAGATGCTTGAAAATATGCTTCGCAAGAACAAGGCGCGTGGCGGTACGGCGGCAGTTATCGTAGAGCCGGTCGGTCCCGAATCCGGTACTCGTCCCATCGATCTCGATTACAACGAGAAGGCAAGAATCCTTGCAAAGAAATACGGCGCATTGTTCATTTTCGACGAGGTTGTCACAGGCTTCAGAGTAGGCGTTCACGGTGCGGCAGGTTACTTCTTCGGCAAGTACGATTACAACGACACCACAACCCATATCAAGGTTGACGGCAAGGATTGGATGATCGAAGACAGAAAGGTCGTTGACGGCAAGGTCGTCAAGTTCACACGTCCGGCAGTTGCAAGAGATATGTATCCCGACCTCACGGTATTCGGTAAAATCGTCGCGGGCGGTTATCCGTCGGCAGGCGGCGTAGGCGGCAAGAAGGAGTACGTTAGCCTTATGGCGGCAGGCGTTGCAGGTATGGGCAAAAAGGCATACGTCGGCGGAACTCTTGCGGCTAACCCCTTAAGCTCTTACGCAGGATACGTTGCTATTTGCGAAATCGAAAAGAACAATGCTTGCGAAAAGGCAGGCAAGGCAGGCGATCGTCTTGCAGAAGGCTTGAAAAAGCTTGTTGCAAAATACAACCTTCCGTACGTCGTATACAATCAGGGCAGTATCGTCCACCTCGAATGCACGGGCGCAATGAGCTTTGACTTCAGTAACATGAACCTTCTCGGCTCCGTCATTCCGATGCTCAAGAAGAAACCCGAAATGCTCCGCAGAAAGGTTGCTATGGAGCAAATGGGCGCGGCATATATGGCAAACGGTATCGTCACTCTCGCAGGCAGCCGTCTTTACACCTCTATGGCGGACACCGACGAGATTATCGACGAAGCGCTCAATCGTTTTGAAAACGTATTCAAGACCGTTGTCAACTGCGCAGGCCACGACGAAAGATTCGAGAAAAAGAAAAAATAAACGATACGGCGTCGGCGTACAAGCGTGCGCCGACGTTTTTTATGTTGCATTTGCGCGCACGTTTGATATAATATTGAATAAGCAATAATATATTTGCGTCGCATATGCGACAAACGGAGATTAAAATGAAAGAACAAATCGTTTCCAACATCAACAAATATGCTCGTATGCTCGCAGAGAAGAAATATCTTCAAAGCGGTTATATCGCCGTTCTTGACGAGGACGGCATCGTCATCACGCGTCCGAGAATCGATTATTCCGACGTTAAGGAAGACGACGTAATGTTTGTCAACGACAAGAATATCGAGTCGCTTGAAGGCAACTTCAGAGCCGCCGCGGTTATTCTTCTTTGCGCAATCAGACAAGACAAAAACGCAGGCGCCGCCGCAATCGTTGACAGCGACAGCACGGTTGAGTTTTCAAAGAAGAGAAAAACGCTTATGCCCATTCTTGACGATATGGCGCAGGTGTGCGGCGTTTCCATCAAGTGCGCTCAAAAGAACGTAGCCTCCGACGTCGTTGCGTCCTTGGCAGGACAACGCAATTCTTGCTTGTTGCCCGAGGCAGGCGCAGTGGTTACGGGACGTACTCTCGACGAGGTGTTTACCGCAACGCTCGTACTTGACAAGGCGTGCAACGCAGAGCTTCTTGCAGAGAGCAAGGGCGGTACGCAACACATGAACGCCGTCAACGCGCTTTTGGAACACGTCGTATACAAACTTAAATATTCAAAAACCAATCAAAAACAACAAAAAGCGGCAGAGAGCGGCGACAACGCAAACGTTGAGGAAAGAGCCACCGCAGTCGTAAGCGACCAAGAAAAAGCCGTCGCTCAAGCGATAAAGGATTCGGGCGTCAAGCTTCTTGATGAAAATTTGGTGCAGGGTACGTGGGGCAATATCGCTGTCAAGCTCGACAACGAATATATGCTCGCAACTCCCTCGGGCTTGGATTACGTCATGCTTCAACCCGAGCAAATGGCAAAGGTTAATATGGAGACTCTCGAGTGGACGGGAACCAACAAGGCGACCAGCGAAAAGGGCTTGCACTCTATGCTTCTCAAGGACGACGCAAGCGTAACGGCAACCATTCACACGCACCCGTTCTACGGTTGTATTTTGGCGGCAATGGGCAAATCCATGCCCGTACCCGAAAAGTATCGCGACGTTTTGGGCGATGAAATTCCGTGTGCAAAACCTGCGCTTCCCGGCTTCAAAAAGCTTGTCAAAAACGTACAAGAAGCCATCGGCAACGCTCCGGCTTGCTTCCTCGGACACCACGGCGTAATCGTTCGCGGCAAGGATTTGGACGACGCGTTTGTGATTTGCAGAGCGTTGGAGGACGCCTGCAGAGATTATCTCACGGACGAAAACCAAGGCTAAAAACGCTTAAAAACCAAGACTAAAAACACCTAAAAAACCAATCAAAAAAGCACTCGAAAAGAGTGCTTTTTTCGTGTAAAAAACCGTGATTTTTAGGCGATTTTTCCGCTATTTTTTCTGTGGTTTTTTCGGATAGATATTATTCGGCTTTCGGGGTATCGGACTTTATTATCATCATGATTCCGTCAACTATCGACATCACTCCGATGACGATAAATATCGCGTCAATCATATACCATTTTGCCACTATCAGCAAAATTCCGAAGACGGCAAGGATAATTGGATTTAACACGACAAGCACTTTATCTATGCCTTTTGCAGACTTAATCATAGGGATTTGCGTGGAAATAAGATATATTGCATACACGACGAACACGATGCCTAAAATGAGAAGGGTGATGTCCACAATCGTCCAACCGCACGCGATTATGACTATGCCGACAACAAGTTCTATCGCGCCTTGTACCCATCTGCGCTTAAAGACGTCTATTGCGCCTATGAGAATAAACAGTGCGCCGACAACCGTCAAAAGCGCGCTTACGAATCCCGAGCGCAACGCGCAAAACAATACGCCTATGATTATCAATACTATACCGTATATAGTTGAAGGGCTTTTCAGTTTTTCAATGAGTTTTTCGTTTTCCATATTTCACCTCGTATATATTATAATACTTGCATTAAAAATAATGCAACAAGCAGTAAAACAATAACAATCGACAATTAAAATAACAATAAAATAAGTCGATTAAAATCGATAAAATCGGTAAAATCAGTAAAAGAATAAAACCGGTAAAACAGTAAAATCAGGAAACGTAAGACCGGTAAAACAAATGCTTCTTGAATACCCCAAATGCGATAAATTATTAACGGTAACGCAAGCGACAAAAACAATCACAATCAAGTATTATTGTTATATATATTACTAAACAAAGTGTTTTTATCCTATTGAAAAGCCGATTTGAAAATGATATAATCATTAT
>CAZUZK010000019.1:0-26260 GCA_964624745.1 uncultured Bacteroides sp.
ATACTGCCCCGATAATTCGCCGCACATTACGCATTTATAAAACGCGATATTGCGAAGAAGAGCTAGAAAGCCACCGCTCGAGGTACAAGCCTAGCGTACTATGCGTACGTGTCTTGGACGTCGGGTGTGGCTGACGACGTTATTCGCGCAATAGCGCGTTTTAGCAACAACGGATAAGGTCGCCGCCCATACACTCGCAACAACAATCCGCACACCAAAGCGCTTGACACGCCGTACAAATGCCGTCGGCGACGTCGGCGTCGCGTTGAGAATACGAACGAGAAGTGCGAGCGGAATCGTTTTTGCCGTATACGCCTTGTGAGCCTTGCTTGTCATAGGGACGAGAACCGTCGATTTTTTTCTTGAGGTTTTCAAGCGCGCGGGAATACTTGGAATTGTCCGGCTCGAGCTGAAGTGCGATTTCAAGCTGTTTTTTGCTGTCGTTGAGCCAATTCTTCTCGTAGAAAACTATCGACTGATAGTAGTGCCATTCGGCTGAACGATAAGAAATTTTGTCAAGCTCGCGCTGTGCGGTTTCGACGTCCTTGTTGCGGATTGCGTTTTTGACAGGCTCATACGAAAGCTCGCCGTCTTCGGTGACGGTTGAGGATTCATGGGAAATCTCCATAGCTTGTTGATAAGCGTTGTCAAGCTGTTCGAGCATACGGGCTGCTTGCGCGCCGCTTTCGCCCTCGTCGAAAACGTGCTCCTGATAGTAAGCGCGTTTTTGCTTGTAGGCTTCCAAAATTTCGCTTTGGGAAGCGTTTTTGTCAACACCGAGAATCACAAACGGGTTTGTCGGCATTTATCTTCTCCTTTGAGCAATCGCTCCATTTGCATTTTTATACCCAGATAGATTGTGTTGCTCAACACTCCCTCATATAGAACGATGTCCATATCGTTGTAGCAAGCAACCATCTTGTTATAAGTCGAATTGAGCAAAAACGACAGTTCATCTGCGTTTTTGGCTAGATAATCTCGCTTTTCGGCGCATTCACCGCAATTTACTATAAGCGGATTGTAGTTGTGTTTTTTGCTGTCCTTTTCAACGTCGTCCACGGCGTCGAGAAGATATATCATACGTCCGAGATTGTACATAAAGGTGTCTATCGTATCGTCCGTATCGATAATAAGACGCGTCATATCGCGCATGAGCGAAGCAAAGCAATCCGCCACTCTATCGACGCTTTCGCAGTTTTCTCTTTCGAGCGCGTTGAGCTTTGAAAAGCTTTCCTTCATAAGCTTGTCGATTTCAGGAAGGCGTTTTGCGGCTTTGCGCTTGCGCGGATACAATCGCCATTTGATTGGCAATCGCGATTTTTTGCCGTCCGTCACGTCGTCCTCGACGTTGTAATAAACAAGCATAACGGCAACGTCCGCCAGTTTTTTCGATAGCTCGTCGGTCTTCACGACCACCTTGCGCTTGCCGTTGTATGCGCAAAGCTTGCGCTCGAAGCTGACCTCGGTTTTGGTGAGCGAGTGCAAAAGCACGTTGTAAAACGTGACGTCGTAGTTGGTGCAAAGGCGCGTGAGCTGCGAGCCGGTTTCGCCGAGAGTTTTGCACAAACCGCAATAAAAGGATTGGAACACGTTGAAATCCTTGATATACATATTTAGCTTGTCCGGGATAACGTATCCAAACATCGTATGCCTCTTATTTTGCTATCTATCTATTATATTATACAAAACGAATGCTTAAACACATATTAAAAGCACGTGCGTTTTGCGATTTTGCTTTTATTGAAGACGTCAATTCTCGTCGTTTTCTCTTGCAAGGCTCAAGATAACGTCGGCGATTGCCGATTTGTCGATTGCTTCCGTTTTCTTTTTGTCGCTCTCGTATAGCTCGATTATGTTGTCGGGACATTCGAGCGCAGTGAGATTGTACAGCTTCACAAACGCCTTATAGCAATCGCGCTCGCGCGTGCCTAACGCAAACAACACCTCTTGCGGAAGCTTGTACGGCGACGATACCGAAAGCAAAATCGTGGGCGTTTCGTCGTCCGTTTCGCAGGAATAATCGTTGTAAACGCTTGCGCCGACCGCGGTGTGCGTGTCGAAAATGGCGTCGTCCAAATCGAAAAACGTGGATATTGTCTGCTTGACGTCTTCCTCGTCCGCCCAACCTACCGCGAAAATATCCGCGTCGGTATCGTCGAGAACCACGCTGAAGCGTCCCTCCGCCTTTAACCCAGCGTAAAGCTCGGCAATATACTCGTCGTCACGGTCGAAAAGCTCGTACAGCAAACGTTCCAAATTGTGCGCAAACAGAATGTCCATAGACGGCGACATCGTGCGATACAAATCGCGTTTCAGATTGTATTCTCCGTCGTTGAAAAAGTCGGAAAGCGCGTTGTTTGCGTTGGTGGCAACGATAATTCTATTGACGGGCAAGCCCGATTTGTAGGCATAATAACAAGCTATCGCGTCGGCAAAATCGCCGGACGGAATGGCAAAATTCACCTTGTCGCCGACCTCTATTTCACCGCTTTGAACCAAATTGCAATACGACATGAAATAGCAAGCCGTCTTTGCAAGAATTATTCCCAAATTCGCGCCGTCCGCAAGCACGGGTAAAACGCGTGATTTTTTCAATTCGTCACCGAAATCGGCGTTCTTGAACGAAGCGAAAAGCGAAGCGCGAAGCTCGTCGTAGCTTGCCTTTACGGCATACGCGCTCAAGGTCTTGTCTTGGAAGGAATCGAGCCAACGGCGTTGCGTTTCGCTAACTCCGCTTGCAGGATAAAACACGGCGACGCGTGCGTTTTGCGCGTCCTTGAAATTCTCAAGGGCGGACATTCCTTCTCCGCTCGACGGAACGAGCAAAAGAGCCTTGTCCGTGATGCCCAAGCGTTGTTTACTTGCATCGAGAAGATATTGAAAAAGCGAATAGGAAACGTCCTCGTGCGAAGCGGACGCGCCGTGCCAAAGCTCCAACACGTAAAGCCCGTCTTCAACCTTGACAAGCGGACATATCTCGTCGTCGTCAAAGGAAGAACACGCTATCCTTGCGTACTCGGCAAGCTCGTCCTGCGAAAAATCGTCAAGATATAAGGACAGTATCCTCGCCATTGCCGCAGGATAATCCAGTTGCGCGATTTGCGACAGCATATCCTTGCTTAAAATCGGGAATGACGACGGAACGTATAGTCCGCCGTCATCGGATATGCCTTTTACAATGGCTTCGCTTGCAGAAATCGCTATCTCGGAATTTCTCGTGCAAGTGTATTTCATAAAAGCTCCTTATTCGCGAATAAAATCGGGGAAATTCTCTTCGTTTTCACTGACCGTGACGACAAACTTCGTGTCCGTATTCTTTGCGACCTCGCGCAAATCGTCGAAAAAGTCTTCCATTTCATGAACGGTTTTGCCCAACATTCTGTGCGCGCCGTCTATATAAAGAGTTTCAATATCGTGATTGCCTGCGAGCAAGCCTCTGATGAAGCCGATAAGCGCTTCTTCGCTTACGGGGGCGTCACCCTTTTTGAGTTGCTTTGCATTTACTACGCGTACCTGATAGCGCAGAGAATACATATATCTGTCCGTATCGGTGACGAACACGATGTCGCCCTTTGCGGTTTCCACGTTGTCGTTTGCCATATCGATGATGACTTTTGTCTTGCCTGTGCCTTTTGCGCCTGATATAAATTTGATCATAAGCACCTCCGTACTTATATTATATATAATATATTTGTCAATTTCAAGATGCAATTTGCAAATAGAAGCATTTTTTGCGCCCGCCCGGCCGCAAGCGCGCGAATTATGCCTCGTCGATATTCTCGAGCATCTTGTTTTGAACGGCTATCTGCAACGCCGAAATCATCTCGTCCATATCGCCGAGCATAAATTTGTCGATGCTGTAAAGCGTAAGCCCTATACGGTGATCCGTCACTCTTCCCTGCGGAAAATTGTACGTGCGTATGCGCTCGCTTCTATCTCCCGTGCCGACTTGCGCGCGACGATTTTCGGCATATTCCTTTTGCGCTTGCGATTGATAATAATCGTAAACTCTCGATTTCAAAACCTTTAACGCCTTTTCTCTGTTTTTTATCTGACTGCGCTCGTCTTGACATTCAACCACTATTCCCGTGGGAAGGTGCGTCATTCTGATTGCGCTTTCCGTCTTGTTGACGTGCTGTCCGCCGGCACCGCCCGAACGATAGGTGTCAACCTTGATGTCGTTTTCGTTGAGCGTAACCTCGACGTCCTGCGCCTCGGGAAGCACCGCCACCGTAACGGTTGACGTGTGAACTCTTCCCTGCGATTCGGTTTCGGGAACGCGCTGTACTCTATGCACTCCGCTTTCAAACTTCAGCTTTCCGTACGCGCCCTTGCCCGTTATCATAAAAACAAGCTCCTTTGCGCCGCCGAGCTCGGTGTAATTCATATTGACCTCTTCCACTCTCCAACGATTGTTCTCGGCATAATGGCGATACATTTTCATAAGCTCCGTGCCGAAAAGCGCGGCTTCGTCGCCGCCTGCGCCTGCGCGTATCTCCATAATTACGTTGTTGTCCTCGTTGGGGTCCTTTGGAAGAAGGGATATTTTCAAATCGTTTCCGTCCTTGTCCAAAAGGTCGCGAAGCTCGTCAAGCTCCTGCTTCGCAAGGCTTTTCATTTCCGCGTCGCTTTCAAGAGAAATCATTTGTTCGCAGTCCTCGAAGTCCTGCTTGTGCTTGCGATAGCGCGCGTATATCTCGACTATCGGCGACAAATCGGAATGCTCCTTGGATAATGCGCGAAATCTGTCTTGGTCGGCTATTATCGAGGGTTGCGACAAAAGCTCGCCCACCTCACGGCAACGAGCTTCGATTTTGTCTAATCTTTGAAGAAGTCCTGCGCTTATTTTCATTTTCTTTTCACAACCGCTATGCGCTCTACGCCGTTGATGTCCGTCAAAATTTCAACGTCGTACGCTTTGAATATTTCTCGTAAGGCTTCCGCTTGATTTATGCCGAACTCTAAAAGCAGAACGCCGTCTTCTTTAAGGTGAGAATCAAGCTCGCTTGCAATAATTCGATAAAATTTCAAGCCGTCCTTGTCGCCGTCAAGCGCCAGCTTCGGCTCAAAATCCTTTACCTTTGCGTCGAGCGTGGCAAGGTCGGCAGTCGGTATGTACGGAGGGTTGGACACTATCACTTCAAATTGTTTTTGTCCGACGGCACTCCACATATTGCCTTCGCAAAAATCGATTTTCACGCCCGCGTTCAATGCGTTTGCGCGCGCCACGTCAAGAGCCGACGCGCTTATATCCGTTGCGGTTACCCTCGCGCCGCTCTTTGCCAGCGATACGGCAATGGCGCCGCTACCCGTGCAGAGGTCAAGCACCTCGACGTCCCTATTCGAATACGAACGCAAAACGCTCTCCGCTTTTTCAACAAGCTCCTCCGTTTCGGGGCGCGGAATAAGCACGTTGCGATTGACGGATATTTTGTTTCCGTAAAAATACGAGTATCCCAACGCATATTGCAAGGGCGTGCCGTCCGACATCTTTTGCGCGATTTTTTCCGCATTGTCGTATTCTTCTTTACTTAAGGTCTTAAGCGTGGCAAGCTCGCTTCTCTTTTTGCCCGTAACCTCAACGAGCAACCAATCCATATCCGATTCGTCCGCGCTCTTGGCAATGGCTTGAAGCTTGCTTCTGCCCACTCCGTAAGGGACGCGTATATCGAAGGTCCGCTCCGCCATATCGGGGTTTTCGTCCATAGCCATTACCGTCTTGAACGCAGTGAGAGAAACCTCGAGCATATCGTCGGTCGGCTCCTTTGTGGTGAGCTTTTGAAGGAGCATTCCCGGCGCGCGCAATATACGCGCAAAAAGGCTGTCGCTCTTTGCAAGAAGCTTCAAAATCTCATAGGAAATACCGGCGACTACAGGCAGGAACAATAGCTTGAAGCCTAATTTTATCAAGGCGTTGAGAAGCTTTGCTCCACCGACGTCCGCAGAAACCGACAAGCCGCACTTTTCAATCATAAAGTTGATAAGCACAAATACGATTATGCTTACCGCAACCACCAAGAACAAGAACGTCGTGCCGCAACGGCTGTGTTCTCTGCGCATCTTTTTTGCATTCTCGACGGTAAGGTCAAGCCCGTGCTCATAGCAGGCGATAACCTTATGTTCCGCGCCGTGATACATAAAAACTCTGCGCACGTCCTTCATAAGCGTGACGAGCAAAATATAACAAATAAATATGCAAAGCATGACGCAGCCCTCGATAAGGCTGTACCAAAGGCTGTATAGGCTAGACGTCGATATTGCGCCTATATTGTTGCATATCGCGCCTGCGATTATGTTGGGCAAAAACACGAATAAGCCAACCGCAAGCAATACGCCGAGCACCACCGAAAAGCCCATAAGCACGTTCATGGGGTTGATTTTGAGCTTGTCCGCCATCCATTTTTCAAGCTTGGACGGCTCGGCATAATCGCCGTAAACCTCGGCAGAGCGCATCATAATGCCCGTGCCTTGAAATAGCTGTAAAAATAAATTTACGACGCCTCTTACAAAGGGCAATCTGAAAAACGCGTTTCTTTCTTTTGCGCTTTTGATATATTTGCTTTCGACGGTAATATCTCCCGACGGCGTGCGCACCGCAGTGGCTATAGAACGCTCGCCCTTCATCATAACGCCCTCAAGCACCGCTTGCCCGCCTATACTCGTACGGCGCACGGCTTTTTGAGCGTCCTTCGTCGTTGTTTTTTTCATCACGTTGTCTTTTTCGTCTTTCATATCTCACGCAAGGGATTTTATTTGCCCGAGCGCGCTTAAAAAAGGCGTCCCTCGCTGTCGGGCAAATAGCAAAATGCAGACAACCTTTTGTGTCTGCATCTTTGGGTTAGTCGAGATTGTATCTCTTCTTGAATTTGTCAACGCGTCCACCTGTGTCAACAAGTTTTTGCTTGCCGGTGAAGTACGGATGGCACTTCGAGCAAATTTCAACACGCAGCTCGCTGACGTTCTTGGTAGTACCCGTTTGGAATGTGTTTCCACACGCACACACGACTGTTACGTCATGGTATTCGGGATGGATTCCTTCTTTCATTTTGATTCTCCTAACTCGTTTTTTCATACCCACACGCGCCAGTATGTTACGCGAATATGATATAAAGTTTCTTTATTATATATTCGACAAACGGAAATGTCAAGGAATTATGTCGCCGATTTTTGTTTTAATGCAACTTAACTCGTATTAACGGAATACTCGTTTGAAAAGCGACTATACCGAAAGCGCGTCAAGCAGCTTATCTCTGACGGCAAGCAACGCTTCGTCGTTCAATTTGCGAGCCTGCTTGTCCTCTTCTATGCTTCCGTTACACACGATTTTTACGGGATTTTCCGCAAAAACGTAATAATCGTCGGCGCAAAGCAAGCACTCGTCTATGGCGTGCGTTACGAAAATTATCGTGCGAGGATCTCTGTCGTTAAGCTCCAAAAGCTTGGCAAGCAATCTTGTTTTCAGCACGATGTCAAGCGCCTTAAACGGCTCGTCCAAAAGCAAAAGTTTGCTCGGGAACAAAAACGCCCTTGCCATACCCACGCGCTGCGCCTGTCCGCCGCTTATCTCGCTCGGCAAGGAATAAAGGACGTCTTCGATTTCCACCAATCGCGCCATTTCTTCAATGCGTTTTTTGCGCTCGGCTCTATCCTTGCAAAACGAGCGAAGCACCAAATCAAGGTTTTTATATACCGAAATCGTAGGGATTAACCTGTCTTTTTGGAAAATATAAGACACCTTGCCGTCCAAGCCGCTTATATTGCCGTCATAATCCTTAAGCCCTGCAAGAACGTTGAGAAGAGTTGTTTTTCCGACTCCGCTTCCACCCAAAATAACGCTAATCTTATTCTCCGCAAAGGTGGCGTCGAAGTTGCTAAACACCTGCTTGTCGTCATACGAGCAGCAAAGCCTTTCTATACGAATATCGCTCATCTTAACACCTCCCAAAGCTTTTTGAAAAGCGCGACGATTCCCTCAAGCACAAAACCGAAAACGATTGCGACAATCGTCCAGGCAAGAAGATATGCAATCTCGCCCCCGGCGTTTGCGGTTTGAATTTTTCCCCCTATGCTTTTGGTTACGCCAGCGATTATTTCCGCGGCGACGATTACCTTGAAGGTAAGCGAAACGGTGGATTTGCTCGTGTCGAAAAGACAGGGCGCGATTGAGGGCAGATAAATGCTTCGCACCTTGTCGAACGCGCTTATTTCGTATACCCTTGCCATCTCGGAAAGCTCCTTGTCAACGCCCGTTATCGCGCCGTAAAAGGCAGAATACATTATCGGAAACGCAACGAGGAAGCCTACGACGACGGACATCGAGGAATTGTCCATAAACACGTAAAGAATAAGTATCACCGCAACCGTCGGAGCCGAACGGAGAACGGATACGACGGGCGACATAACCTTGTGGAAGGGCAAAAACAAGCCCCCTATCGCTGATAAAAGCAATGCACATACAAACGCTATCGCAAAGCAAATCAGCGTGCGCGCCAACGACATTCCTACGCTTATCCAGAAGCCCTGCTCGCCGCCGAGCTTGAAGAAATAGGAAAACACCGCCGACGGCATCGGGAATACCAGCGCGTTGTCTTTAACCTTGGCTATAATCGCCCATATTGCGATAACCGCCCCTAACGCGATAAGCGGATAAACGACGTTACCCGCTATTTTCGCTATTCTTTTTTTATCTATTTTGCTCATCTATATCAAAACAGCGACGACGATACTTTATCCCAATTTATCGCATTGCCTTGTCCGTCGGACGGCATAACGTTCTTAAGGAAGGCTATCACCTGCGCTTTTTGCGCATCGTCGATTTTCGTTGCGTTTATGGCGCAACGCGGAATGGATACCGGGGGAAATACCGCGCTTTCATAAAGATTCTCTTTTGCAAATGCGCCTACCTGCGCCGCATTCTCGCCAACCCATTGCTTGCTCAAAAGAAGCGCGTCGAAAAGCTCGCTCATAAAAGCCTGATTGTCATAAACTTCTTTCTTGACGAAGATACCTGCCTGCGGATAGTTGCTTGCGCCGCCTACCTTTGCGTATTCAGCCTGCAAATCCATTTCCGCATTGAGAGAAAGCTTGTTCTTTTGCGCGCTTGCCGCCGGCTCGCCGACCACGATAAAGTCAACCTTTCCCGACGCTATAAGCTGTGCCGCCGCGCTTCCGTCCGCAACGTATTGTACGCTTGCTTGCGTAGAATCGGGCGTCGTGCTTTCGTCAACGATCGTGATTCCGTTTGCCTTCATAACGTATCTGAACACGAGCCCCGGAACACCCGATTGACCTATGCACGCAATCTTTTTGCCCTTTACGTCGTCAAAGGTTATCGCTCCGCCGTTTTGCGTTTTTCCGACCATATATACGCTACCGTTGACGGCTATACTCACAAGCTTGTAATCCGCGCCCATACGAATAAGATTTGCGCCTGCGTTGACGGGCATAATAACGATGTCGCTGTTGCCTGCCGACATTTCGGTGGCGATAAGATTGGGTTTTACCGTTTTATATGTCATATTTGCGTTGGCAATCGTAGGATTGTCGGTGACAAGCCTGAGCATTGCAAGCGCAGGCGTACCCTCGGGCGCCGAAAAAGTGTAATCGACGGTCGACGGCGACGGAGCGTCGGGAGTGTCGGAATTTTCGTCGCACGCCGCAAAGCACGCGCACGCAACGCCTATGACAAGCGCTACTAATAAAATCGCAATAATTCTGTTTGTTTTTTTCATTGTATATACCTCTGTTTTTATTCTGCTTTAATCTAGCTCAAACGACGTCATAGCCGATTTCACACTTAATTCGGGAAGTCTTCCGAGCTTGCCCGTGAGTGCGGATACCCTCTCCTGCGTACCCTCCACTATAAGCGCGATTGCATTCGCTTCCGCTCTCGGAACGCCCATTCTGCCGATAATAATATCTGCAAATTCACTCAAAACTTTCTGCATTTCCACGACAATAGCCTTGTCTCCGCGAAGCACTATTCCCACTACGCCGATTTTTTTCATATAATTCTCCTTTCCCCGTTTTAGATGTAAAAAGCCACCGCGCAAAACGGTGGCTCGAAAAAATCAAGCTGTCTGAATTTCTCTTGCACTCCGTTTTGCCGTCGGTTTTAAGCCATCGTTTCGGATAAATCCTACACTCCGTTTTGCCGACCTACATCGTTTGGGATATTCTATATTTTTACGTTACATCAAATTGCGCCGCTTGTCAATCGCGTGCGCGTATTACATGGAAAGAAGCACTGTTATCCCCCATATACAGCTTTGCTTGAGGGTGTCGGTTATCGCCGAAAGCTCTTCCTCGGACAAGTCTTGCATTGCCAACGACGTTTGAGCAAGCTCTTTGAGCGCGATACGCATCGTCGACTCTTCGTTGCAATAGTCGGCTACAAACGCCTTCAAATCCTCTTTAATGCGCGGCAGACATTCGCTGACTTTCTTGTTGACGGCATTGACGCCGGTGGTCATGTAATAATCGTACCATTCCTTGGTTTGCGTACGGCTGTTGTACGTGTTGCTTTGTCCGTCCTCGAAAAACTCCTCCCACGAGCAGAACGTCGCCGCGGTTTGAAGCTCGGAAAGGCTTGCTTCGCCTCGTTGATATTGATAATATTTCTCCTTAAAATTGTTCAAGCCGTTGTTGAACAGCAGCACCAAGGCGACAACCGTTTCCACGTCGCCCTCTTGCAAAACGTCGTGTACGGGCGTCATCTTGGCTTCTTCTTGCACGGAATCGAGAAGAGAAGACAAGTTGAACACCAAATCGACGGCAAAAATCGGAACGGCTTTTTGATATTCGATTTCGCCCTGCTTGCTTATTCTGTCCACAAGCGCGTTGAGCATAGCTTGGTCAATGTCGTCGTTGGACAAAACTCCGTCCATGAGTTTTGCAAACAAAATCGCTTGATTGACGGAATCGGTTTTTGCGTTCAGCTGTTCGCTAACCTGCGTATACTCCAAAAACTCCGTGATAAAATCGGCTTGAGAAAGCGTGTCCGCACTCGCCAAAACAAAGTCGCAAAGGGAGGGCACCACGTCGATAATCATATAGGTGTACTTGGCATATTTGACGATTTGAGCATATACGACGGACGTGATGTTGTCGCTGTCGAAATTGTCTATGACGACGCCGAGCGCATTGTTGAGCTTGGCAACCTCCTCTTCTGTCAACGCCTCCTTAAGTTCCTCGACGTTGAACAACAGCGCGTTAACCAACGTTGACAGCTCGCTTTCGGATATACTGCCGAGCGCGCCGCTTCCGTCAAACAGCTTGTCGTAAATCTCGTCCGTAATGGCGTTGACGGACATATTATACGCAAACGAAACAAGCTCGTTCATTGCGTTTTGCGCACCCGAAAACGCCGTAAGCATTTGTGTTTTGCTCTCCTCGCTTATGCTGAACGCCTCTTTTGCAAGCTGAGCGGGAACACGATTGTTGTCGATATTGTCAAGCGTTACTCTGAAATTGTCGGGAGTTGACGATATTGTCAAATCTCTCACCCTGTCAAGGCGCTCGAGCATATTCGACAGCGCGTCGTAGCCGTCGTTTGCCAGTGCGCAAAGCAAATCGTATATGACGGACGCAACGTCGTCGGACGTAAAGCCGACGTCTTTGAGCATCGGTATAATAAGCTGTGCGTTATTTGAAAAATCGGAGAGTAGCTCCTTCCCGTCGTCGGATAAAAGCGTTGTCGAAAGCTTTTCGATTTTGACGGTTTGCAAGGAAGAATCGTTCAACACCCTGCAAACGAGTTTTGTCCACTCCGCAGTCACAACGTAATCGCCTGCGTCCTTGAGCAAGACAAGTTCCTCGTCGGTCAACGAATTGTTCCACTCGGAATTTATGCCGGATAAGAAAGCGTTTTCGACTGCGGAAACGGCATTGTCGCGCGCTTGCTTTGCCGTATCGCCGTCATCGCTTCGCAACGCAAAATAAACCGCCGTGCCGACGGCAATAGCCACGGCTAAAGCGCATACTATGCAAATAATCAAAATTTTGTTCTTTTTGCTCATATATCCTTATCCGCAACGCGCTACGAGGCTTTCGCTCGCAAACGCGCACCCTAAATTCTTTTTACAGTATAGCCCTTTTTGAAATTGAACGCAAGCGGTACCAGCGCATAGCCTGCGCTCATTACACCGCCTACCACCGCGACAACCCACGCCTCGTACATAAATTCAAAATACAAGCCGAACAGCCTCAAGCTGTGTATCAAGCTCGACGTGAGAAGCACGGACGTCGCAAACGAAAGCACGTATGCGACAAACGCTATAAGCGAATGCTCCGCAAACTCCGCGGACAACAAATCCTTTTTCGACATACCGGCATTGAGCAACGCGACGTTTTCGCGCTTTGCCACGCCCCTGCCTATAAGCGTAGACGCAACCGTAACCGCAAAAATAAATATCGCAACCGCAACCGCCAGCGTGCCGATAAGGTCGAACACCGATTGCATACTGTCCATGTCCCACCTAAACGCTTCAAGCACGGATATGACGTAATAGTTGTTTTCGGCAAACCGCGCCCTCAAACCGCCGAGGGTATTGTCTAAATCACCGTCGTTCACGCAAAGTATGGTATCTGCCTTTTGATAAAAGAAAGCGTCGAGCATTTCGGACGAGGCAACGATATAGTTTCCGCTAAACAGCGTGTGCTTCAAAACACCGCCGACCTCAACGGTGTGGGATTGCCCCTCAATCGTCATTTCAAGCCTGTCGCCCTCTTGTATACCGTACAGCTTCTGCAACGCTATATCGACAAAAACATATGGTTTATCGCTCGAAATGCGCTCGTTAACAACGGATTTTGCCGTGATGTATTCAAAATCAACAATGTCGAGCATATCCTTCGAGCCGAGAATATTCATGGTTTTCGTATCGCCGTCAATTAAAATTTCGCCGCTCTTCCAAACCATTTTCGTGGCGTCGGCTACGCCCTCGACCTGCTTGAAGTCCTCGGCATTTGCGCTTGCTTGTATGTTTGTGACAAAGACCATATCGGTAAATTCGCTTACGTACGACGTGAAAACCGTAGTCGTAAGCGACCACGCCATAAACAACATCATCGCAATCGTCATGCCTGCGGTGAGCATTGTAACGGAGCGCGAAAATCTCTTTCCTCTGACAAGATTCAGGCTTGCAAGCTTTACGGACGGAAGCTTTGCTTTGCCCATAATTTTTGCGCCCAATCTCATTATCGAAGCACACGCCGTCACAAGCGTTGCCAACGCAAACAGCATTCCGAACACCGCCATAACCGCCGTCGCTTCCGACACGCAGAACTCTATCGCGACGCTAACGACGGTAAGCACTGCAAAAAGCAAGGGTAATATTCTGCTTAATACGGAGGGCTTTGCCGAATTTAATTGATTCTCTCTTATCGTTCCCTTAAACGAGCGCAGGATTGGAGCGAGAGAGCTTAACATCGAGGTGACAAGCCCTATTGCGCCGGCGCCGAACAAGAAGCCCACCGAAATCGAAAACACGACGTATTTCGACAGAGTTAATTTCAACAAGCCTACGAATACGCCTATCGCAAGCGCGGAACCGATTATCGTTCCTACGCAGGCAAGGATTGCGCTTTCTATAAGGAAAATCGTAAAAATTTGTTTCTTCGTGGCACCGACAACGCTCAATTTGGAGATGTACGCCACCTTTTCGCTCTCGCTCATCATAAACAACAGCACGATTATTGCGATACCCAAAAGAAGAACCGCACCGCCTGCCAGCACGACGGGCGCAGTCAGACTTTGAGTTTTTTCGGCAATATACGACTCGTCCTGCGACGCGGAAACAAGCATTTGAGAATATGCGTCGATTGAAGAGATTTTTGCAATCGTAGCGTTTACGTCAACGCCGTCTTTAAGCGTTATATAAATTTCGTTGCAAAGTCCCTTTGCGTCGATAGAGCCTGTGATAAGCTTTGAAATCTGCTTTGTAAGTCCTATCACCTGATAGGGTGAATCGTTCAAAAAATAACCGCTCTGCTCGGATATTGCGCCGACGATACACGTTATGCTTTTGTCGCCGAGAACAAGCTCCATTACGTCCCCGACGTTAAGAGCGAAATGTCGAGAGGCGGATTGAGATATTATTATGTTGTCAGAATTTTTCCCACCTTGCATCGCGGAAATATCGCCTTCAACAACGTCGATTTCCTGCAAGGAATCCAGCTGCTCCGCCAAAAATCCGCGAACCTGAACGTACTCGTCGCCGAAAAGCGCGTACAACTTGAGCGACGGCACTATGTCTTCAACGCCGTCCATATCCTTGAGAGGATCGGCGATTTTGGTGATTCTGTCACTACTGCTGTTGGTGGATATGGTTATATCGCTGTTGCCTTTTGCCGAGGTTTCCGTCGCGAAAATAAAATCGTACACCGCGCCCTTGAAGGAAAGCATACAAAATACCATTGCGACAACCACCGCGACGGCTAATATCGTGGCTATCGAGCGCAACGGCTTTGAGGATATATTTTTATATGCCAGCTTAAACATACTTGTATCGGCAGTGCGACAAATTTTTACGACAACGCAAGCCTGCCGTCTTCCATACGGACTATGCGCGTGGCGTATTTTGCGTGAGCCTCGGAGTGCGTAACCATAACGAGCGCAACGCCCTTGGTCTTGTTGATGTCCTTCAAAAGTTCCATAACCTGAAGCCCTCTTTCTTTATCCAGACTGCCCGTAGGCTCGTCAAGGAATATGATTTCAGGGTTCGTAACGAGAGCGCGCGCAATCGCGACGCGCTGTTGCTCGCCTCCCGACAACTGTCTGGGATATGCGTTTTTTCTGTCCTCGATGCCGAGATATTGCAAAACGTCCTGCACTTTTTTTGCATAATCGCTTTCCTTTTTCTTATCGAGCATCAGGGGTAGCGTAACGTTTTCGTAAACGGTGAGATTTGAAACAAGATTGTCAAACTGATACACAAAAGAAATTTCTCTTCTGCGCATTGCCGAAATCCGCTCGTCGGAAATGTCCGACAGGTCGTTGCCGAGCAGTTCAACACTGCCCTCGCTTGCGGAATCGATTCCGGCAAGAATATATAACAGTGTGGATTTACCGCTTCCCGATTCGCCGACGATTGCGACAAATTCGCCTTGCTCCAAAGAAAAATCCACTCCCTTCAAAACCTGCGTCGATACCTCGCCGGTCAAGAACGTCTTTTTTATATTTTCGGCTTTCAGAACAACTGACATAAGCCCTCCTCGCACGCGCGCAGAAAATTATACGTCTAAAGTATAACACATTAAGTTTTATAAAACAATAACAAATTATTGCGTTGCGATTGTCTTAAAACGTGATATACTGTCAGTATGAAAAAAATCAACGAAGGCACAGTCGAATACGAGATAACGCAAATAGAAAAAACGCAAGTCAAAAAGCGTTTGTTGCTTCACGTTTGTTGCGGTCCGTGCGCAACGAGCGTGCTTGAATATCTATCCCCGTATTTTGACATAACGGCATTATACTACAATCCCAATATAATGCCGAATGAAGAGTTTATCCGTAGGGAAAACGCACTTAAAGACGTTGTTTCGCATTTTGACGGTGTAAATCTCATCGTTCCGCAACAAAGCTCCGAGGTCTATCTTACCGCCGTAAAAGGACATAAAAACGATAAAGAAGGCGGCGCGAGATGCTCCTTGTGTTTCGAGCTTCGTCTTGACAATACCGCAAAATATTTTTCCGAGCACCGTGACGAATTCGACTTCTTTGCAACAACGCTCACGGTGAGTCCACATAAAAACGCGCCGCTTATAAACGAAATCGGAACAAATATAGCAAAAAAATACGACTTGAATTATCTCGTTTCCGATTTCAAAAAACGCAACGGCTATCTGCGCTCTATACAGCTATGCAAGGAATGGGGCGTGTATAGGCAGAATTATTGCGGTTGTATCCCGTCTTTTATAGAAGAATAATTGCATATTAAAAGCCCGTATCGACGGGCTTTTTTATTGTCATAATTTGTTTTTTTATTGATTTTTTATGCGTTTTTTACGCTTTTTTAGATGTTTTTTATGCGTTATTTTTTAGATTTTTAGGCGGTTTTTTACGTGTTTTTTGCGCGCTTTTTACGTGTTTTTTAGACGTTTTTTTAGCGTTTTTAGGCATTCATTGGGCGTTTTTTAGACGTTTTTAAGCGTTTTTTTGGCGATTTTTTGTGTTTTTTATCGGTTTTTATCCGACGATTACCTTGCCCTTATAGCGAGAATCGTCGCAAATAATTTCGCCGACAGAGGGCAAACGCACCTCGCCGCTTAACACGTTCTTTACACTGACGACGTGCGACGTGACCGTTGCGTTGACGTCGCTTCTTTCAAACGCTAAATCGCAATCCTGCATTTTGCAATCGATAAGCTTTAGGTTTTTGCAGTAGCAAAGGGGTTGCGTGCCTATTATCGTGCAGTTCTCAAACGTGACGTTTTCACAATACCACGCAAGATATTCTCCCTTCACCACGCTGTTTTTGACATACACGTTTTTGGCGTGCCAAAAGGCGTCCTTCGTATCGAAATTGCAATTTTCAAAAGTGGAATCGCTTATGTATTGGAAGCTGTATTTCCCCTTTAACGAAACATTATCAAAGCGAAGAGCATTTGAGCGCATCATAAAATACTCGCCTTGAACGCTTGTGTTTTTCATTGCGATGCCGTCAACCGACCAGCCAAATTCGGGAGAAATAATATCACAATCGTTTATCTCGACGTTTTTACATTCTCTGACGGCTTTTATGCCGTGCAATTTGCTTTTGTCGATTTTCACTCCGTCGCAATACCAAAGTGCGGCGCGACAAAGTTCCGTCATCTCGCTCGACGATATTTCAAGTCCCGTATCGTGCCAAAACGGATAGCGAAGATTGAAAAAGCAATCTACCGCCTGAACGTTGCTACACTCCTTAAACGCGCTTTCGCCGTCCGCACCGCCGTCTATAGACACGCGCTTTACGCATAAATCATGACTGTCGTAAAACGCGCGTTCTTGGTCAAATGATTGGTTTTCTACTGTTTTTTTCATTATTTCGTATTAGTTGTCGGCTCGTTCGTCGAGCATAGATTTTACCTTCATAAGTCTTGTCGTTGCGCCGCGTTCGTTTTCGTCGAGCTTCATAACGATATACTTTATCGTTTCCTCAAGCTGCGGAATCATAACGTATTCGAGCGCATTGACTCTGCGTCTGTTTTTTTCGATTTCGTCGGCAAGCATATTGCACGTCTTTTCGACCTCGGCAAGCTTCAACAGCTTTGGTAATAATTTCGTGAGCGAAGCTATGGAATCGTCAAGCTCGCTCGTTACGCTTGCAAACGAATACGGATAAGCCTCATTGCTTTCGGACTGCGCAACGGAAAACACAGGCACGTCAACGTTCATAACGTTTTGCGAGGTCGCCTCGAGCTTTACGCTGCTTGCAGGCATTGCCAACGCCTCTTCTATAACGGCGTCGCTTGACACCGCGCGCGCAAGCATAAACGATTTCAAGGAATCGGTAAGTTCGCTTTCCACCTCTTCTCTCAAGCGTTTATTTTCGCGCACGAAAAGCATAAAGCGTCGAATCATCTCGTCCGACTTATCCTTAAGCAATTTATGTCCCCTAGTGGCGGTTTTCAGACGGTTTTTTAGCCGTCTAAGCTCCATTCGGGTGGGATTTACGTTGAGTTTGCTCATTGCTGTTCTTCTTTATCCTTTTGTTCCGAATCGTTCGGCTCAAGATATTTTTCGATATACTCGTCGCGTATACGTTTAAGTTCGCTCTTCGGCAAAATCTTCAAGAGCTTCCAGCCCAAATCAAGCGTTTCTTCTATACTTCTGTTTGTATCGAAGCCTTGCGACACGTATTGCTTTTCAAATTCATCGGCGAAAAGCGCGTATTTTTTATCAACCTCGGTAAGCGCGGCATCGCCCAAAATCGAGCTTAATTCCTTTGCCTCCTTGCCCTGCGCATACGCGCTGAACAGCTGGTTCATGGTGTCGGCATGATCCTCTCTCGTCTTGCCTTTTCCTATACCCTTGTCCTTTAAGCGCGACAGGCTCGGCAGAACGTCTATCGGCGGAGTGATTCCCTTTTTATACAGCTCTCTCGATATGATGATTTGTCCTTCCGTGATATATCCCGTAAGGTCGGGAATCGGGTGGGTTTTGTCGTCCTCGGGCATAGTGAGAATGGGGATTTGCGTTATCGAGCCTTTCTTGCCCACGATACGTCCCGCGCGCTCGTACATTGTTGCCAAGTCGGTGTACATATATCCCGGATAGCCTCTGCGCCCCGGAACCTCCTTTCTTGCCGCGGATACCTCTCTCAACGCTTCGGCATAGTTGGTGATGTCCGTCATAATGACAAGCACGTGCATATCCTTTTCAAACGCAAGATATTCCGCCGCCGTCAACGCCATACGCGGAGTGGATATACGCTCGACCGCCGGGTCGTTGGCGAGGTTGATGAACATAACCGTTCTGTCTATTGCGCCGGTTTTTCTGAAATCGCTGATAAAGAAGTCTGCTTCTTCAAACGTTATTCCTATCGCGGCGAAGACAACGGCAAATTTCGCGTCGCTGTTCAACACCTTTGCTTGTCTTGCAATCTGCGCGGCAAGCTCTGCGTGCGGCATACCCGACATAGAAAACACGGGGAGCTTTTGTCCTCTGACAAGCGTATTTAAGCCGTCGATGGCACTGATTCCCGTCTGAATAAACTCGTTGGGATAATCTCGCGCAACGGGGTTTATCGGCTGACCGTTTATGTCCAGCTTCATTTCGGGGATTATCGGAGCGCCGTCGTCGCGAGGTCTGCCCATACCGTCGAAAACTCGCCCCAGCATATCCTCGCTTACGCCAAGCTCTATTCCGTGTCCGAGAAAACGTGCTTTTGACGTTGCCATTTTTATACCTTGGGACGCCTCGAATAACTGGACAAGCGCTTTATCCTTGTTGATTTCAAGCACTTTTCCGCTTCGCACCTCGCCGTTTTCTTGCCTTATCTCTACAAGCTCGTTATATTTTACGCCCTCAACGCCCTCAACGAGCATAAGAGGTCCGACGATTTCTCTAATGGTGTTGTACTCTTTAAGCATTAGAAGCCTCCTTCGTCCGTCAGCGAATGTATTTCGCTCTTGACGGTTGCCAAAATATCGTCGAATTTGGACATTTCCGTTTCGGGTATATATTTGGCTCTGCCTATTTGTTCTCTAACGTCAAGCTCCAATATATCTTCTATATCGACGTTCTTATCCAATGCGTCCTTTGCCAGCGCGTCAAATTCGAGAATTAGACGAAGCATATACTCTTGCTTTGCGAGCGACGAATATGTGTCAACCTCATGGAACGCGTTTTGATGCAGATAGTCTTCTCTTATGGATTTTGCGGTTTCCATGGTAAGTCGATTTTCGGGTGACAATGCGTCCATACCGACAAGCCTGACTATTTCGTCGAGATTTGCTTCTTCCTGAAGAATGCGCATACAACTTGCGCGGAGCTTCGTCCACTCGTCGCCGACGTTGTCCGAATACCACTCGCTCAACTTGTCCGCATAGAGAGAATAGCTCGTCAACCAGTCCACCGCAGGGAAATGTCTCTTGTATGCAAGCGACGCGCTCAAGCCCCAGAATACCTTGACGATACGCAACGTTGCCTGCGATACCGGCTCGGATAAGTCGCCGCCCGGAGGAGAAACGGCTCCGATTGCCGTGATAGAACCAATCGTATCGTTTTGTCCGAGAACCTTGACTATACCTGCTCTTTCGTAAAACTCTGCAAGACGAGAGCTTAAATATGCGGGATAGCCCTCCTCGCCCGGCATTTCCTCCAAGCGTCCGCTCATTTCACGAAGCGCCTCTGCCCAACGAGACGTCGAATCCGCCATAATAGCGACGGAATATCCCATGTCTCTAAAATATTCGGCAATCGTTATGCCTGTATAAATGGACGCTTCGCGCGCCGCAACGGGCATATCCGAGGTGTTTGCTATAAGAACGGTGCGCTTCATAAGCGGTTGTCCGCTACGCGGGTCAATAAGCGCAGGGAACTCGTTGAGAACGTCCGTCATCTCGTTTCCGCGCTCACCGCAACCGACGTATACGATAATATCCGCGTCCGCCCACTTTGCAAGCTGATGCTGTACGACGGTTTTTCCGCTTCCGAACGGTCCCGGTACCGCCGCAACTCCACCCTTTGCAATCGGGAACAGCGTATCTATAACGCGTTGTCCGGTGATAAGCGGTGCTTTCGGCGACAGCTTCTCTCTGTACGGTCTGCCTTTACGCACAGGCCACCTTTGGAGCATGGTGACGTTGACGTCACCCTTGTCCGTTTCTATAACCGCGACGGTTTCGTCAACCGTAAATTCGCCTTTTTTTATTTCCTTAACGACGCCGTTAACGCCGTAAGGAACCATGATTTTGTGTACCACGAGAACGTTCTCGTCCACCTTTCCGATTACGCTTCCGCTTTCGACCTTATCGCCGATAGTCACGCATGGAATGAAGCTCCACTTTTTATCATGGTCTACGGCAGGAAGATATACGCCCCTTTCGATACGGTCGCCTGCAACCGCTCTCAGCTTGGCAAGCGGACGTTGAATGCCGTCGTAAATGCCTTCTATAAGTCCGGGGGCAAGCTCTACGGACAACGGCGCGCCCGTAGAATACACCTTTTCGCCCGGTCCCAAGCCGCTGGTTTCCTCGTACACCTGAATGGACGCACGGTCACCGCGAAGCTCAATGACCTCGCCTATAAGCTTCTTTTCGCTGACGTGCACGACGTCGTACATCTTGCACTGTGACATTCCCTCTGCCACTATCAACGGACCGGATACTTTTACAATTCTTCCTGTTTCCATCATTTATCCTCTTTTTTGTCCTCTTTATCGAACAATACGTTTGCGCCGATTGCCTTTTCCACGTTTGCCCTGATTCCTTGCATACCAAGCCCTTTGTTGCCCTCCGCAGACGGAATCGGAACGATAACGGGATAGGGGCGCGATTTGTACCTTTTGATAATAGATTCCGCAAGTATCGCAACCTGCTCGGTGACGAATATCACCGAATATTTCCTTGCAAGCGCGTGAATCTTTGCCGTAGCCTCTTCCGCGCCCTCAACGGGAAAAACGTCAAGACCTATCGCCTTGAACACAAGCACGGAATCCTTGTCACCGACCACTGCTATCGAGCCGTCACGCATAAAGTTCACGCATCCTTTCTTTTATTATTTGCGGAGAAACGCGGTTTTTTATGCCCGCAACAACGAGCTTTGCAACCTTTAACTCCGTCTTTTTAGTAAGATAATACGCCACTATGGGCGAAATCGACGTCATCTCAAAGGCGTCGTCCTTCCACATTTTGAGCAAATCGTTGTCTACGGCAACCTCGTATGCCGTCAAGTCGCCGCTTTCCGCAAGTTTCTGAACTATCGCAAAATATCTCGTGTCCTTAAGGGCGGTTGCAAGCTCGTCTAGCGACGAATCGTACGACGAATAAAACGCGTCCTCCGTTATAAATCCGCCGACGATAAATCCGCTCTTAAAGACCTCCTCGTCTAAAGCAAGCCTTTTGCATCTTGCAAACGACGATATGTTTGCGTAGTCGATTTTCTTCCTAAAATATTCCTTGGCAAGGCTACCGCTCTTTTCGGTCGCTCGCAACAAATGCGCAAACATCGCTTTGTCCGCCGTCACGTCGATTTCTCGCGCGGTTACGCTGCCGTCCGACAGCTTCTCCGATATAGCGCGAACAACGCTTGCAAGAGCGTCGTCAACGCCCTCTCCCTCAGACTGAACCGCTTGCTCGATAGCCTCGACGTCATAAATCCCGTTCGGAAGATATGAGCCGTGCGGATTGCCCGAAACAAACGCCTTTAACGCAACCTTTAGATTTACGTAATCGTACTCCAAAAGAAACGCGTCCAATGCCTTTGCAACGTTCATTTCTTTAAGCATCGCGGCATTTTGCTCTTCTTCGTGCGCGAAAACCTCGTCGAAATTATCCTCCGACGCAATACCGGCTCCGAATCCAAGCTCGACAAGCGTTTTCATAGCGTTCTTGACGCAATCGGCGTCTAAAAGCCTTTGGATCCCTTGTGCGGTGAGCAGTTTGCTTTCTCTGCTCTTTATTTGTGCGTTTTGATACAAAAACTTATCTGACATATCAGCCGAATATTTCCTTTGCTATTTCGGTTTCCGTTTGCTCTCTCAGCAGCTCGACCTCGACCTCGAAGGTGAAATTCTTATCGATGCCGTTTTCACTCAAAATAAGCCCGCCGTCGAAATTGCCCGTTGTCGGCGCAAGCTTGAGCTTTTTACCGCTTTGCTTGGCGAAATCGTCAAGAAGCTCTTGCGTAAGCAACGCCTTTTCCCTATCCGAAACAGTAACGACGTCGCCGTCGTTTGCGGATTTCAACATTCCTTTAAGAAGCGCGAGATATTTTTCGTCGTCGAGATTTTTTAATTTGTCCAGCGTACGCGCATAGATTTTATCCAGAATTTCGGCTTTTGCGGACAATCGCAGTTTTCTTGCGTCAAGCTCCGCAACGGTTTTTGTGCGAGCTTCGACGTCGAAAACAAGCCTGTCCGTTTCCGCTTTGGAATTGTAGATATACTCCTTGCATTGTTCCGCGGCATCGGCGATAATCTCGTCCGCTCGCCGTTGCGCTTCTCCGACTATCGAAGAAGCCTTAAGCTGTGCGTCGGAAAGTATTTTGTCGATAATTGCTTCTTTACTCATAATCGAACGTCAAATCGTTATGCCATAAGCGCGAATGCCGCTTGAGCCGTTGCTTCGCGAAGGCTGTCCGTTGCAGGCATCATAACGCCGAGCAAGGATACGAGCAATGCCAAAACCGCGTACGTTTCGACCATAACCGTAAGGATAATGGCTTTACCGCTTTCTTCGGGACGCTTTGCGACAAGCGCGATACCGCTACACGCGACTCTGGATTGATAAAGCGCGCTGATAAGACCTACTATAGCCATAGGCATACACGCCGCAAAAATGCCGAGTCCGCCGTTGATAGACAATCTTTCCATACTGCCGAAAAGATCGATTTTGACAAAGACGAGGAACGCCACGAGCAAGCCGTATATTCCCTGCGTGCCCGGCAAAAGCTGAAGAACGAGGCATTTTGAAAACTTGTCGGGATCTTCGCTTGTAACTCCCGCCGCCGCTTTACCTGCCTGTCCTACGCCGATAACGGAGCCGATACCTGCCATGGTTGCCGCCAAAACCGCGCCGATAATGGCAATAAATGTTCCTAATGTAAGGTTGCCCATATTTACCTCCTACTTTTCCAAGTATGTGTATTTTGTATTAGTTCCCAAGGGCATGAACACGTGTCCTCCGCCCTCGTAGAATTTTCCGTAAAATTCAATATATTGCAGTCTGCAGTTGTGCACGTATGCGCCGAGCGTCGAGATTGCGATATTGAACGTGTGTCCGACGATGAATATCGGCACGCAAATAATATAGCCTATCGCAATAAGCGCAGAGCCTTGCGGGAAGAAGCTCAACACGACCGAGCATATCTGATTTACCACAAGCGCAACTACGCTGCCCGAAAGCCCCAAGCCGAAAAGTCGGGCGTACGATAGAATATCCGAGAAAATGTTTACGCCGTCGTATAGCTTTGCAAATCCTCCGAAAAAGCCCGTGATGATTTTTACGCCTTTTTTACCGCGAATATTGCTCAATACCAGCAAGAACGCGCCGCCTGCCATAAGGCCTATACCGGTATACTTCACCGCCGCCGAATCCTTGAAGAACAAAAGGCTCAAAGCAAACGTAATGATGCCTGCAAATATCAAATACCACGTGCCGACCTCGCAAAGCGCGTCGAGCGTCCTGTGTTTGCGTATAAGATTGATTGCGTTCATAAACATACCGACAAGTATGTGAATAAAGCCCAAGCCGAAGGATATGCCCAGCAGATATAGCGGGCCCTTGCCCTCAAGCGGCTGAATGAGCTGTAGCTTTTCAAGGAAGGTCCCCTCTATCGAAAGTCCGAACCAACCGCCGAATATCGCGCCCCATACTATCGTCGAGATTCCGCCCATGCCGATAATCAAAAGCAATCTGCCCTTTCCCGGAACGGGTTTCTTTATCGCATAGACGATAAACGCTCCGAGGGCAAGCAATATTCCGTACGCCGCGTCCGCAAGCATCATGCCGAAAAGCAAAAAGTAGAATACGGACATAACGGGATTCGGGTCTATATCCGAAAAATAATTCGGTGCGCTGTACATATTCGTTATATCTTGATATGGCTCGACCAATTTCGAGTTGCGCACATAGGTGGGTACGACGTCGGTCTTTTCGGGTTCTCTGAACTCGTAAACCATCGTATCGCTCAAATTGTCCAAGATATCCTTAAGCTCTTCTTCAAACTCCGCGGGATACCACGCCTCCAGCACAAAACTTTTGTCCGTCGTCGCAAAGCAATCCAACGCTTTATTCTTTTGTATCTGCACCAAATAATAGTCGTATAAGGTCTTCAAATCGGCAACGTACATTTCCTTGACAAGCGCGCGAGTGGTAAGCTCGAACGTCTCGTCGTCAAGCTCCTTCATTTGCTCGTCGAGCAGTTTGATGTTTTCAAGCGGAGTGTAATCGTTGTCTATGCTTGCTCGAACGAAATCAAGGGATTGCAGTTTAGCCGTCAATTCGTCCGCATAGTCCTTGTGCGCAACGGCAACGAACGGCTGATACTTTGCAGGCTTGAGCATTTCTATATAAACGCATTCCGCTTCGTCTGCGTATTTCTGCAATTCGGGCGCATTTTGAGAAGGCACGTATCCGACGATTACCACCGTTTTATCGCCGTCTATAAATCTCGAATAAGGCTGACGCAAGGAAATGAAAATGCGATGATAGTCGATTTCCTCTTGCAACTTCACGCGAATATTGGCGATTTCTTTTTTTCTCGAATTGATTTCCTCCAAATCGGAAACGTTTGCCATAAGCTCGACTTCTTTTGCCGATATGGAATCGAAATCGTCAAAGCTCATTCTCTCTATCTTCGTTACGGACGGAGTGTCTATGGGCGTAAAAATATACGGGCTTTCGCTTTTTTGCGTTTCCTTGGCGAGCTTTTTTGCAACCTGCTCCTGCTCTTTAAGATATTTGAACGCAAACGCTATTCTTGCAAGCTGCGCGGAATAATTTTCGGAAGAAGCGGTATTGTCAAGTCGCACGGTATCTTCTATATCGCGCGTTCTTGCAACCTCTACGTTTTTGGTGCGCTGCAACGCCTTGAACAGTCTGTGTCTGTCCGAACGATGCGCAATCAGCACCAGCTTCTTCATTTCTACAATCATTGTTTCGCCTTACGCCCTTGCCCTTGTTGTAAAAATTTTCCTATTATGACAAATACGGTGTTTATCACCGCAATTTGACACTTTAACTATATCTTTCGAGCAACAGCTCGACCAGCTTATCCGCCTGCTCCTCTATAACGGAATTGTTGTCGTCAACCATTTTATCCGCGGATTTCTGTCCTTTTTTAAGTATTTCTTCGCGCTTTTTCAACGCTGCCTTTTCGGCATTCTCAAGAGAACGTTTCCTTTCGTCCTTACATTCCTGTATAGTGACTTTCTTTTGCGCCTGCGCGTCCGCTTCGGCTTGCTGAACTATCGCTTTGCCTTGAGCATACGCGTCCTGTTGCATTTGCTCGGCTTTAAGCTCCGCTTCCTTTATTTCTTTCAAAACATCGTCCAACATAATTATTGCTCGTCCTCTATTTCCTTTATCATATCCAAGCGTTTTTGGTGTCTGCCACCCTCGTAGCTTGCCGTGTACCACGCCTTGACAATCTCTTTAGCTTCGTCACAGGATACGACTCTTCCTCCCAAGGCAAGCACGTTTGCGTCGTTGTGACGTCTTGTCATTTCCCCCATAAACGGATTGGTGGCAAGCCCTGCGCGCACGCCTTTAACCTTGTTTGCCGCAATCGAAATGCCGATACCCGTACCGCACATAACGACGCCAAGCTGGCATTGTTTGTCTGCGACGGCTTTTGCGACCTTGTAGCCGTACTCGGGATAATCGACGGATTGAGTGTCGTAACACCCCATATCGACCACCTGCGCGCCCAGCTCCGTGAGCGTGGATATAACCGCGTCTTTAAGAACAAATCCACCGTGATCGCATCCGACGGCAACCTTAATCATAAAAAACACTCCATATTTATTTTTATATATTATACAACATTGGTATTCGATTTACAAGAGTTATTTGTTTTTACGCTTATCTTAACCTTCTTTTAATATGTGCC
>CAZUZK010000020.1:0-2887 GCA_964624745.1 uncultured Bacteroides sp.
CTATTTGAGTGGTGGGAGAAATACCGGCGTGTCCGGAAAGAGGGGGTATTCTATTTTTTTATGTTCGCACTACACCCCATTCGTAGTCCACTCATATACGCCCTACACCCTATTCATAGCCTTCCCACACATACACTCCGCCCATTCCTAGCCCACTTATACCAACACTACACCCCATTCGTAGCCTACCTATACACGCGCTCTGCCCATTCCTAGCCCACTTATACCAACACTATCCACCTATCCGTAGCCCACTTATACCCCTATTCGTTTCTCAGTTCTCGCTACGTAAGCGCCCATTCCGCACCACATATCTTCGATTTTTTCATAGCCCCTATCTATAAAATTTGTGCCGTATACCCTGCTTTCTCCTCTCAATTTTAATGCTACAAGCATAAGTCCCGCGCCACCGCGCAAATCGCGCGCGTGCATTTCGCCTGCGCGAAGCCTGCTCATATCGTCGATTTTATTGCAGCCGACAACCCTTGCCACGTCCTTTTCTATACTGACGTTTGCGCCAAGTCTTTTCAATTCCAGCGCATGGGCAAATCTGCTTTCAAACACGGTTTCCTTTATCAAACTTACGCCGTCTGCAAAGCAGGCGCACGCCAATATTTGCGGTTGCAAATCTGTAGGAAAAAGCGGATAAGGCGCGGTTGTCACGTGCATAGCGCGCGGACGTCCGAGGGCGCGCACGCGCATTGAATTTTCATCACCCGAAATCTTACAATTCTTTCCGTTAAGCACGTCGCAAAGCGCGCCGAGATGATTTTTGTTTGCGCCGTCTATTTCGACGTCGCCGCCGCACAACGCCACCGCGCAGGCTATTGTTCCTGCAACTATTCTGTCCGCTATCGGCATTACGGTGCAACCGCCGAGCTTATCCACTCCGTCAACAACGATAACCGAAGTGCCTTCTCCGCGTATGCGCGCGCCCATAGCGCGCAGGCATTGTGCAAGTGATATAATCTCAGGCTCGCGCGCGCAGTTGACAAGCTGTGTTTTGCCACTTGCCAAGGTTGCGCACATAAGCAAATTTTCGGTTGCGCCGACGCTTGGATATTTCATAACTATGTCCGCTCCGATAAGCTTATTCGCAAAGCAACGCACGCCCGTTTGCGTATATTCTATTTGCGCGCCCATTTTCCTTAAGCCGTCAAAATGAATATCCATCGGACGAAGCCCTATAGCACAACCGCCGGGAAAATCCATCACGGCTTCTCCCCTTGTTGCGAGCAACGCCCCCAGCATAAACATCGACGAGCGCATATCCTTACAAAGCGATTTTTCTACGCCTACGCGATTCACCTGCCCGACGACGCGTATACGTCTGCCCTCGCGTATCGCCTGCGCGCCTAGCGCGCGAAGAATTTTTATCATTGCTTCTACGTCGGATATATACGGGCAATTCTCGATTATCACCTCGTCTTCGGTGAGCAAGCCGCACGCCATAAGCGGAAGCACCGCATTTTTCGCGCCGTGTATTTCCGCCCTTCCGACAAGCTCGTTGCCGCCTTTGATTTTGAAAAAATCACCTGACATAATTCCCTCTATATTTAGGCAATACCGCAATAACGCGACATCGCAAATTTCAACTTTTCACTACAGCTTACGCATTTTACAGCTTCCGCGTTCAAGCAACTAAAAGCGCGCCGTTCGATTGGATTTTCCTATCGAAAAATACCCGTTTGTCCGAGCCTGTTAACGTTGTTAAAGGCTCAAAATAGCGTACGCATTTTTCTTTTTGACGAAAAAAAATCAAATTTGTGTGACATAATTTCTTTCATTTCTCCAAAAAGTCGGATATGCTGACATACGAAGCTCCCTCTCTTGCAATCGAAGACAGCATTCCGATTGCGCACAAATACGCGACGAGCGAACTACCGCCCGCGCTCATAAACGGCAACGGCAAACCCGTTGGCGGTACGGCGCCGCACACAACAGCCATATTCAAAAGTGCCTGTACCGTGGTAACCGAGGTTATCCCCAACGCAAGATAGCAAGAATATCTGTCTCTTGCACGGCGCGCGATTCGCACGCCGCGTATAGCGATAATCAAAAACAGCGACATAATTATCGCAACGCCGAAAAGCCCTGTTTCTTCTCCTATTACGGATAGGATAAAGTCGCTTTCGGCGAACGGCAAAAATAAATATTTTTGTCTGGACTCGAAAAGTCCCACTCCGAAAAGTCCTCCGCTTCCCAACGCATAGTAGGACTGAATGAGCTGATACCCCTCCTCCAACGGAGATTGCCACGGATCGAGAAAGGCAAAAAGACGACTCAATCTGTACGGCTCGACAAGGATAAGCACTATCGCGCCTATGATTACGGGCACGATCAGCAGCGCAAGATACCCGACGCGCGCACCGCTTGCAAACAGCATAATAAACAACACGGCGACAACGCACATCGTTATCGACATATTCGGCTCGAGCATCAAAAGCACGCACACCGCTCCACCGATAAACACTACCGCAAAAACGTCGCGGAGCCGTTTCATATCGCGACCGCTCGCATATCGAGCCATTGCCATAACCATAAAAAATTTGGCATATTCCGACGGTTGAATTGTAAAAAAGCCGAGGTTAAGCCATCGTTTTGCGCCGTAGCTCTCCACTCCGATTCCCGGGAGAAACACTGCGCCGAGCAACGCAAGACCGACAAGATACAGCACTAGCGAAAATTTCTTAAAGGCACGCGTCGGCGTATAAGCAATCATCACCATTGCAAACACTCCCAAAACGAGCGCAACCGCTTGAGTTTTTACATAGTGAAAGGCGTCGCCGTTTTGAAGGAGCGCTCTATAACTTGACGCAGAATATATAAACACAAGTCCGAGCGCACTCAAAAGCAAAGCGGAAAATATCAATACGAAATCGAATTT
>CAZUZK010000020.1:2987-25862 GCA_964624745.1 uncultured Bacteroides sp.
CAAGTCCGAGCGCACTCAAAAGCAAAGCGGAAAATATCAATACGAAATCGAATTTTCCCTGCCCCTGTATGCTTGAAAAAGCTTTGCCGTTTGCAAAAGCGGAAGCGGTTTTATTTCGTGTGGCGCGCGAAAGCTCACCGTCGTTAAGCACGGATTTGCGCAGCAAAATATCTCTCGAAGACGGTTGCTTCATCTACCGCTCGGCAACAGTGCCACCGCTTCGTCAAAGCGTTTGCCTCTTTCCTCAAAGCTTTTGTACATATCAAAGCTTTTGCTTGCAGGCGAAAAGAGAACGCTGTCGCAATTCAATTCCCTTGCCTTGGCAACGGCGACGGAAAGCGCGGTTGATAACGTATCGCAAACGGCTGTGTTTGTATATCCGAATTTATATGCCGAAGAAGAAATATCCGAGGAATTTTCTCCGGTGATAACAACAAAGCGGACGTGAGAGGAAAGCCTTGAAAACAGCTCGTCGAAATCCTCGGTTCCCCTCTGTCCGCCTAAAATAAGCACGCAATCGCCTACGCAATCGCAGGCGCAAAGACAAGCCGAAACGTTGGTTGCCTTGCTGTCGTTGTAGATATGTATGCCGTCTTTGATTGCGACAAGCTCGCGACGATATTTCGGCTTTGAAAAATCGGTAATCGCAGAAGCCGTGCAAAACGCGGAAACGCCCTTTGTCATACATACTGCAACAGTCGCAAGCACGTCTTGAAGCTCCTCTCCCTTGAAATCCAAATCGTCGAGAGAAACTATCGGACAGCCCTTGAAGCATACGAAGCCCGAGGAAAGATATGCGCCGTCAAGGACGATGCGCTTGGTGCTGAACGGAATTTTGTGCGCAAGCATTTGCGGAGTCAGCGCGCAAATACGCTCGTCGTCGGCATTGTAAATCACGTAATCGCACTCCGACTGCTTACGGAAAATTTTAGCCTTGGCGTCAACGTAATTGTTCATAGTCTTATGCCTTGAAAGGTGGTCGGGCGTAACGTTGAGAATAACCGCAATATCGGGAGAGAAATCGACGCAAGCTTCGAGCTGATAGCTGCTTGCCTCGATAACCGCGATTTCGGTTGCGTCGAGCTTGTCCGCTATAGCGGAAAAAGGTATGCCGACGTTGCCGGCGCAATGAGAATGCAATCCTGCTCTTTTAAGCACGTGGTCGATAAGCAACGTTGTGTCCGTCTTTCCGTTGGTGCCGGTGATTGCGATTTGCTCTGCGCGACAAAGCCTATAAGCAAGCTCAAGCTCGCTTATGACAAGCTTGTTTTCAAGCCTCGCGTCTAGCAAAAAATCCTTCCCTCCGTCAACTCCGGGGCTTAAAACGATTATATCGGCATTTGAAAAAACGCCTACGGAATGCGTAGCATTCTTGCAATCGGGGTTGTCGTCGTAAATGATTGCCTTTGCTCCCATATCCGCCAAAAGCCGACACGCGGAAAGTCCGCTTGCGCCACCGCCGTATACGACGGCACTCTTACCGAACAAATTCATACAGTCCTCGCAAATATTAGCGTCAGCGCACCGCCTATCATGCTTGCGACAAAATAAATCGTAACGATTTTTGACTCGTGCAAACCTTTCATTTCGAGATGATGATGGAAAGGCGCCATGAGAAAAATACGTTTTTTGACAAGTTTGAAGGACGCTACCTGCAATATAACTGATATGCTGGAAAAGACGTACATTATGCCCGATGTGACGATTAAAAGCGGATTTTTCAAAAAAACGGCTACGCTGGCACACGCCGCGCCCAGCGCAAGCGATCCCGTATCCCCCATCATTATCTTTGCAGGAAAGCCGTTGAAAACGAGATAGCCCAGAACCCCTCCCAGCATAGATACGCAAAATACGCCCAAGGACAAAACCTGCTCGGCATACTCGACGTCGCCCTGCTTTATTGCGTCTTCATATACAAAGTATATGAGAAGAGAAAACCAAAGGAAATAGGCAACCGACGTATACCCTGCAAGTCCGTCAAGCCCGTCGGTGAGATTGACGGAATTGGTGGTTGCTATATATACGAGCGCGACGAAAGGTATTATACCGAAACTCAAATCGAGAGTAACGCTTGTAAAAGGAAGCTTTACCGCACTGCCTATATCCTTCGAGGCATAGACGAAATAGCCGACGGCTAGCCCAAGCCCTATTTGACCGATTATCTTCTGATAGGGTTTAAGCCCCAGATTGCGCGAATAGCGTATTTTTATATAGTCGTCAAGAAAGCCCAGCACGCAAAAGCCTGCGCTTATAACGCTTGCGACAACCGAAAAACGGCTAAATTCCACAAGCGAAAAAACAAGCGCAGGTAATAGAAAAATAAAACCGCCCATTGTCGGAGTTCCGCTCTTATTCTCGTGCTGCTTGACATAGCCCAGCACCGTCTGCTTCGCCTTGAGCTTGCTCATTATTTTTATAACAACGGGCGCAATGAGAAGAGCTAAAACAACCGAGCATATAAAATACGTCAATAACCTGTTGAGCGCACTCATCTTAACTGTCCGTACCTCGCCACGACGTCGAAATCGTTATACGGGATTTTTCTACCCTTGATTTCGAGATAAGTTTCGTTGCCCTTGCCTGCGATAACCAACGTGTCCCCCTCTTCCATTTCGGCAAGCGCAAAGCGTACCGCCTCCGTCCTGTCCGCTATACACTTGACGTCCTTTATCGTAACGCCGATTTCTATTTGCTCGATTATGTCCAAGGGATCTTCGCTACGCGGATTGTCGCTTGTCAAAACGATATAGTCGCTGTACGCCGACGCTATTTTGCCCATGGCTGAGCGTTTGCCTTTGTCGCGCTCGCCACCGCAACCGAACAGAGTTATCAATCTCGATTTGGTGATCGTTCTCGCTGTTGATAAAAGATTTTTAAGTCCGTCGGGGGTATGCGCATAATCGATGATTATCGTGCCTTTTTCACACTTCAACACCGAAAATCTGCCTTTTACCGCCTTGACCTTGCGTACGGCGCGACTTAAAAGTTCGCCGTCAATCCCTAAAAACGAAGCGACGGACATTGCGCAAAGAAGATTGTATACGTTAAACTCGCCGTACAGCCTCGAGCGAACGTCTATTATTTCGTCGCAGATATTCGCCACAAAACTTATGCCGTCTATGTCCTCTTTAAGATTTATGGCAAAGCAATCGGCAGGATTGTACAAGCCGTAGCTAGACGTCTTGACGTCTTCTCTCTTCTCAAGTCTGGCCAAAAGTATACGACCGCTTTCGTCGTCAACGTTGATAAGCGCGTGCTTTACGCATCCGCTTTCAAAATAGGACATTTTGACTCCGCAATACTCGGAAAAATCCTTGAAATAGTCCAAATGGTCTTGCGTAACGTTGGTAAGCACCGCTATATCCGCTTTAATATCGCCGAGCTTTTCAAGATAAATGGCGTGCGCGCTGACCTCGCTGATTACGACTTCGACGCCTACCGCGCGCATTTTGAAAAACAATTCGTTTAGCTCGTAGGGGTCGGGCGTGGTTAGGCTTTTGGATACCCTTTCGCCGAGAATATAATGCCCTTCGGTGCCGATTAGCCCCGTTTTTATACCTGCAAACGACAGGAGAGAATTGATATAATGCGCCGTGCTTGTTTTGCCGTTGGTGCCGACTACGGCTATAAATTTCATTCCGTCCAACGGACGCAAAAAGAAGTTTTCGCAAACAAGCGCATACGCCTTTCTCGCGTCCGATACCAGCACGTAAGGTATATTTGCGGACGGACGTTTTTGTGTGAGCGCGACAAATGCGCATTCTATCTCGCCTATATGCAGATTTCCGTCGTCGTTAACGCCCTCGAGGCATATAAAAAGATCGCCCTCCGTCACCTCGTTCGAGTCTGTTTTAATGTCGTTGACTTCCGTGTTTAAGGCGACGTTGCACTCTAATACGTCAACGCCGCACAACAATTTTTCAAGCGTCATGAGATTGCTCCTTTAAGTTGATATACACTCATAATAATGAGTGTACGAGCCTATATCAACCCAACCGCAAAATAAGACGCGAACGGAAAATCTTTTCGCATATCAGGTGAGCAAAAGCACCGTGTTGCGCTTGTCCACCTTTACGCCCGATAACGGATATTGCGAAAGCACGACGTCGCCGTCACCGTCGATTTCGCAGTATAAGCCGAGCCTTGAAAGCTCGTTTTTCGCCTTGCTTACGCTCATACCCTCAAAGGAGGGCAAATAAAATTCTTCGCCTATTATCGACGACTCCTCCCCGGTATAGCGCGCAGGGATATTAAGGTATGCAAAGATTCCCTCGAAGACGTCGCCTACCATGGGCGCGGCGACCAACGAACCGTAATACATATAGCCCTGCGGTTCGTCCACAATGAAAAGCACGCCGTAATTTGCGCCCTCGACGACCGAAAAGCCCAAAAACGAGGATATGTATTTGCCTCGCGCGATTTGTCCGTTTTCATACTTCTGCGCCGTGCCGGTTTTGCCGATTATTTCGTAGCCGGGTACGTACGCGCCCTTTCCACTTCCCGTCGTAACCACTCGCTTCAACAGCTCGCGCATGGTGTCGGACGTGGCTTGCGATACGACGCGCTCGCCGCCCGATAAGCCGTAGCTTGCTATCTGCGTTCCCGAAAAATCCTTGACGCTAGACATCAAGTGCGGCGTGACCTTGTAACCGCCGTTGATAACCGCACTCGTCGCGCTTAACAAGCCTATGGGAGTCACCGCGACCGCTTGACCGAAGCCTATGCGCGCTAAATCTACGTTTTTGACGGAACTTTCGGATATAAAAACTCCCGACGTTTCGCCCGTCACGTCTACGCCTGTTTTTTTCGTCAAGCCGAAGCTACGCAAATAATCGTAAAAGGTGGCGGTGCCCATTCTCAACGCGCATTCCATAAATACGCAGTTGCAACTTCCCTCCACTCCGTCGCCGAAATCTATCGATCCGTGTCCTTTGGATTTCCAGCAACGGATTTTTTTGCCGTCCACAACTTTCGAGCCGCTGCAATAAAATCTGTCGCTTACGCTTACCTTGCCCGAATCCAACGCTGCCGCGGACGTCAATATCTTAAACGTCGAGCCGGGTTCGTATACGGTGGAAACAAGTCGACTTTTCGAGGTTTCAAACAGCGACTGCAAATCGTCGCGAGGGACGGCGTTCAAATCGAACGACGGATATTCGCATAGCGCGACTATCTCGCCGTTGGTGTAATCCATGACTATGCACGCCGCACCGGTCGGATTGAATTTCGCAACGGCATTGCGCACCGCGCCCTCGACTATGCGCTGGATTCCGCTGTCTAAAGTGGTGACGACGTTCAGCCCCGATACAGACGGAAGATAGTAGGTCGAACCGCCGTTAAGCTTGCGCCCTATCAAATCGGATTCGGTGAGAATTTGTCCGTCGATTCCCGTTAAATACTTGTCGTAGTACGCCTCAAGCCCCGTTTGTCCGTAGCCGTCCGAGCCGCAAAAGCCCAACGCCTGCGTCATAAAATCGCCGTACGGATAATAACGAAGATTGTCCTCCGAATAGTAAATTCCGCTCAAGCCGCTTCGATATATTTCGTCTAGCTGTTCTTTTGTCGCTTTCGTCGCAACAGTTATCTCGCTGGCGCGCTTTGAAATTTTGGCTAGAGTCGAATCGTAATCATACCCGAATACGTCGCACAATAGCTTCGCTACGCTCGGCTTGTCGGCGACGTCGCTCGGTCGGACGTATAGGTTGTAGCGCGTGGTCGTTGCCGCCAACACCTTGCCGTTGCGGTCGAGAATGCTCCCTCGCGGTGCGTCGGTAGGCACGTCGCGCAACCACTGACTTAACGCCTTTACCTGCAAATTCGCACCGTTTGCGACTATGACTACCGCCATCTTCGCAAAGACGGCGCAAAACAAAAAGACTATCAGTATTATAACTACCGACAGCCTTTTTGCTGGATTATAAAGAAGATTGGGATTTTTATCGTTTTTATTTGTCGAGGCGAACTTCATATTTAGAATCTATTTCAAAAGATTCCGTATTATTCGCGCCTTGCGACGCTAAAGTTTCTACTCTCGACGTGGGCGTAGTCGCTCTGCCGTTGTTGATTTTCGACGCGTTGACGATTATCAAGGATACGACCGTCGCGATTACCGCAATGTAAACTCCGAGTATGATTTTGCCCTTGGTGTTCAAGCGCGCGCGTTGCTTTTGCTCGGTCGTGTCTTGAGTTCTTTGCGCTTTGCGTGCGAATATGCTTGTGCGTTGCATCGTCGCTTCGCCCTGTTGCGCATCGTCGAATATCGGACGATTGCTTTGATTGGTGTGCGCAAGACGCTCGTAAAGCTCTGCGTCGCTCAATCTCTCGCTGTCCTGCGCGTTAAACTCATAAAAGTTTTGACGCGTCGGGGCTTGCGTCGGCATCGGCGCATATTGAACCGGCTCGTAATTTTGTACGGGCGCTTGCGTGTATTGCATAGGCGCTTGCTGTGCGCGCAAATTGTCGTAGAACGGATATTCGCGATTTTGATATTCGCTCGATTGAGGGGCGACGTAAGGACGGGACGCTTCGTAGGCTCTCACGCTCTCGACGCTGCGAACCTCTTGAGCGGGCGCCATATCGAAATTGTAGCGATATGCCTCCTGCGTCGGCTGCGCTTGCGTATACGAATTACGCGAGGACTTGAAATCTTCGTATGAAGGAAAACGCTCAACGTTGCCTTGGGTTGCGCTTTGTGTGTTTCTTCCTAACAATTCGTCTAATGTGATAGCCATTTTTAACCCCTTATAGAATATCGATTCGCTTTGATTCCGTCCTATTAGATAACCGATATTCTCCTTCCTAGTTTACGTGTGTTTGTCTTTGTCAAATCCGTTGCGCTATCCTTAATTTCGCACTTTGCGAACGAGGATTCGCATTCATTTCTTCACTGCTTGCTACTATAGGCTTTTTGTTTACCAACTCGATTTCTTGAACCTTTCCGCATACGCACACCGGGAAATCGGGAGGGCAAGTACACGCCAGATTGAGTTGCTTAAACGCTGTTTTTACTATTCTGTCTTCCAACGAATGGAAGGTGATTATCGCGATTCTTCCGCCCTTCTTGAGTCGGCGCGCCATTTGAGTTACCGCCTGTTCAAGCATCGTAAGCTCGCCGTTGACGCATATCCTTATCGCTTGGAACGTGCGCTTTGCCGGGTGTCCGAATTTCCATCTGGTCTTTGCCGGATAGCTGTTTTCGACTATCCTTGCAAGCTCGAGCGTGGTTTCTATCGGCTTTTCGCCGCGTTGTCTTACTATGTTTTTTGCAATGACTCTCGCAAGCCTTTCTTCGCCGTATTCAAAGAGAACGTCTGCTAGCTCGTCTTCTTCAAATTCGTTTACAACCTTGTATGCCGTCAGCTCCTGGTCTCTATCCATTCGCATATCGAGCGGTGCGTCCTTCATATAGCTGAAGCCGCGTTCGGCGTTGTCTAGCTGATAACTGCTTACGCCAAGGTCGAGAAGGATTCCGTCTACCTCGCCTATCCCAAGCTCGTCTAGGTCGGCAATGAGATTTTTGTAATCGTCGTGTACAAAGGTCACCTTGTCGAGATAAGCGTTTAGGCGATTTCGAGAAGCGGTGAGCGCTTCCTCGTCACGGTCAACCGCAATCAGTCGTCCGTTTTTGCCGAGTCGCTTGACAATCTCCGAGGAGTGCCCTGCTCCGCCGACAGTGCCGTCAACGTATATGCCGTCGCTCTTTATCGCAAGCCCTTCGATACACTCGTCTAGCATTACCGGAACGTGAGCAAATTCCATATCCGTCACACTCCGCGCTTTCTGAGATCCTGTATCATCTTGTCAATCTTATCGGGATTGAGCACACCGTATCTTGCGTCCCATTTCTCCGCCGGCCAAACCTCGAGATAGTTTATCTTGCCGACGAACACCAGCTCCTTGTCGATGTCGAGAAAATCTTTGAGCTTCTTTTCCAACGTCATTCTGCCTTGGCTGTCCTCTTTAAGGTCGCCGCCCATATTGGAAAGCACGCTCAAAAGCTCGTCTGTGTCTGAAAAATACGGATTTTCGTTTGATACGGAAGAAAACCAGCTGTTGAACCTATCCTGCCCCACAACGTAAGCACACCCGTTTTTGCCCGGAACGATAACAGGCTCCTTGCCAAGTGCGTCACGGAACTTGACAGGGATTCTGAATCTGTTTTTCTCGTCAAGCTGATGACGAGCATTACCGAGCAATATTTGTGCCATTTTTCCTTCCTTTAGGGGTGTACTATCCCCTTGTGCTTGTTATTGTATAACAATATTATCGGGTTGTCAAGGACATTTTCCATTTTTCGCCACATTTTTTTTCGACTATTTAGTGGCTAATTTTGACATTATGCAAAATATTTTGGTTTACTTGTTAACAATATGCAGATTTGAATAATTTACAAAAGACGGCGCGTGTAAAAAATCCGCAATTTAGTGGATTTCGGAGATTTTGCACGGATTTAACTTTATAAATTCCGCTGTAAAAATGAATATTTTTTTCACTCGAAACGAGAGCCTGCAACAAAATTTGCCGAACGGCATATATTGCAGCAAATATAACAGGAGGTAAAAAGATGTCTTTTTGCAACAACAATTCCACGTCAGACAGATGTCCCGGGAACATCAACGGCAATCCGATGAACGGCTTGTGCGAAAAAGTCTGCATACAAACCATTAAGATTTTCGACGCCTGCATGATGCAGACAAGCATCGATTCGACGGTTACGCTGACCAATCTATCCCCTGCCAATCCGACGTTGCCGTTAACCTTTGTGAGCGGCACGTCCACGACCTCGACAGGGACGATAACCTCGCTTACTATAACGCCGATTGCCGATAAAGCCGGATTGTCGAGGGTTACGGCAACCATTTCCATACCCGTACAAATCGCCTATACGGACGCAAGCGGCACGGCAGGCACGGGAACAAGCTCGATATCCATAACCCAAGACATAGTAATGTGCGTGCCGACGGGAAGCGTAATTACGCCCGATATTGCGGCAACCGTCAATATGACCTCTCCGCGCGGAAATTACGTAAGCGACAACACCTTCTCGATAACCTCGTGCATAACGATTATTTTGAGCGTGCAAGCACCCGTCAATCTGCTTATTCCCTCATACGGATATTGCAAAATACCGCCCTGCACGGAATTTAGTCAAGACGCATGCCGCGGCGTATTCGACCTGCCGTTGTTCCCATCGTAAGACGACAAGAAAAAAGCATAATCGACGGCGAAAAGCCGTCTTTTATGTTTACATATAAATATAAAGAGAAGAATTATTATTCCATACAACAAAAATCATCGCGGCAAGCTTCAAAGAAAAGTATATGCAAAAAATTGAAATAGAAAAAATAATGTGATATGATAAGAATATGAAAATATTTGCAATCAGCGATTTACATCTGTCAAACGCCGTAGAAAAGCCTATGGACATTTTCGGCGACGGTTGGCAAAACCATTTTGAAAAAATCGGCGACGACTGGACGAATAAGGTCGGCGACGACGATTTGGTATTGCTGGGCGGAGATATTTCCTGGGGACTGACGGTTGAGGAGGCACTTCCCGATTACGAAGCCGTAGCAAGGCTTAAGGGTAAAAAATACGTCGTTAAGGGCAATCACGACTACTATTGGAACTCTTTAAGCAAAATGCGTACAGCCTTCCCCGATTTCAATTTCATACAAAACAACGCTTATCGTATAGAAAGCGAGTCGGGGGGCGTGGTTATCGCCGGCTCGAGAGGCTGGAATATCCCGACGGCAGACACCGAAGAAAGCGACGAAAGAGTTTTCAAAAGAGAGCTTATACGTCTCGAGCTTTCCTTATCCTACGCAAAAGCTCTGAGAAAAGAGGGCGACACCCTCATCGCAATGCTGCATTTTCCGCCGTTCGACGCCACCTATGCAGAAACGGAAGTAACCGCTCTTATCGAAAAATATAACGTCGATTACGTGCTGTACGGACATCTTCACGGAAAGAACGTGCGAGTTACTCCGAGGCTGAAAAAAAACGGGATAGAGTATATTCTCACCTCTTGCGACCTAATAGAGAATAAGCTTGTTGAGGTGTGTGAAATATAAAAAGAATTATAAAAAATAACAATTTTTAGAACTGTTTTATAATAAAAATGCCGCGTTTTTAGAATAAACACGGCATTTTTCATTGCTTTTAAGAAAACATCAGCCCAATCTAAAACGGCAAACAATCACTCCTCTATCGCGTCGGGTACCGCATCGACATCGTTGATTTTGAGAGCTTCCGCGTTTTGCAAAAGCGTATCGATACGAGCAAGCACGGCCTCCTTCCCCGTCTTTGCAGTCGCAGACGTTACGATAATATCCTTTGTCCCCACGCACAGTGCAGACGCAACGACGGACAAGCATTTTTGTTGTTGCGCCCTTGACAGCTTATCGGCTTTTGTCGCTATAATCGTAAACGGAATACGATAGCTATAAAGATAGTTGACCATCATTTTGTCGTCCTGCGTCGGCTCGTGGCGCAAATCGACAAGCACGAAAACGTTTATAAGTTGAGGACTCGTCTGCAAATAGTTTTCGATAAGCGCGCCCCATTTTCTTTTTTCCTGCTTGGTGACCTTTGCAAAGCCATAGCCCGGCAAATCGACAAAGTAATATTCTCCGTTGTTGATTTCAAAATAATTGAGTAGTCTTGTTCTTCCCGGCTCCTGCGAGGTTTTTGCCAACTTATTTTGATTTACCATAAAGTTGATAAAGGACGATTTGCCGACGTTGGACTTGCCTGCTATGGCAATTTCGGGGCAACCGTATGTAGGTAAATTCTTCGCATCGGCAACCGATATAACGAATTTTGCCTGTTTTATCATAACTCCTCCGTTTGTAAAAATATAAAAACAGCGCATTAGATGCGCTGTTTTTATAGAATTTTATGCAATCTGATTATCTATCGTCTGCGCAAGCTTTTTTACGACAATCGGCTTCTCGGTCTTTTCAATCGCAGCCTTTGTAACGATAACCTTTTCGACGTTGTTGTCGGAAGGAATGTCAAACATAAGCTCGAGCAATACGTCTTCCAAAATAGCGCGCAAGCCTCTTGCGCCGGTATTTAGTCTTATCGCCTTTGCCGCAACAGCCCTTAACGCCTCTTCTTCAAATTCGATGTCAACGCCGTCGAGGGCAAATTGATACTTGTATTGCTTTGTGAGGGCGTTTTTAGGCTCGGACAAAATCTTGATAAGCGCGTTCTCGTCAAGAGCGTTCAAACCGACGACAATAGGCACTCTGCCTACAAATTCGGGAATAAGACCGTATTTGATAAGGTCAGCAGGCTGTAAATCCTCTATAAGCTCGTCGTAACGATAATCCATTGTACCCTTTACCGCAGAACCGAAGCCGAGCTTGGAATTGTCCTTGCGCTGATCGATTATCTTGTCCAAATCGACAAACGCGCCTCCGCAGAGGAACAAAATGTTGGTGGTATCGAGCTGATAGCATTCCTGATTCGGGTGCTTTCTTCCGCCTTGCGGAGGAACGTTTGCAACCGTACCCTCGATTATTTTGAGCAAGGCTTGCTGTACCCCCTCGCCGCTGACGTCGCGCGTAATAGATACGTTTTCGCCTTTCTTTGCAATCTTATCTATCTCGTCGATATAAACTATGCCCGTTTCCGCACGCTTCAAATCGCCGTTTGCGGACTGAATAAGCTTTAAGAGAATGTTCTCGACGTCTTCGCCGACGTAACCTGCCTCGGTGAGCGTCGTTGCGTCTGCAACGGCAAACGGCACGTTGAGTATTCTCGCAAGCGTTTTTGCAAGCAAGGTCTTACCGGAGCCGGTCGGACCGAGCAAAAGCACGTTGCTCTTTTCGATAACAACGTCACTGTCCGCCTTGGCACGCTTTTGATTGATGCGTTTATAATGATTGTATACGGCAACAGACAGCACTCTTTTTGCACTGTCTTGACCGATTATATACGCGTCGAGCTTTTCTTTTATCTCTTTGGGGGTATAAAGACTTATACTGTCGTTTGCGGTTTTTTCGTCCTTATTCAAAAGATATACGCACTCGTCGATACATTCATTGCAGATATTTATGCCGTTGGGACCGCTGATAATCTTTTCGACCTCGCCCGCGCCCCTGCCGCAAAAGCTGCAATGCTGTTCCTTATGATAATTTTCCATATCGATATATACACTCCTTTGCGGATTTAACCGCAGACGCGACGTTTCGCGCATAGAGAAATATGTGTCGTTTTTATTGTTATTTTCTAGAATAGAAAATCTTGTCCACAAGACCGTATTTTTCCGCTTCCTCGGCGGTCATGTAGAAATCTCTGTCCGTATCCACCTCTATTTTTGAAAGAGGCTGCGACGTGTTTTGAGCAAGAATATCGTTGATACGCTTTTTTGTCTTGAGAATCTCGTTTGCCTGTATCGCGATGTCGCTCGCCTGTCCCTGCGCTCCGCCCAAGGGCTGGTGTATCATAACCTTGGCGTTGGGCAAAGCATATCTCTTGCCCTTTGCGCCCGACGACAACAGGAATGCGCCCATAGACGCCGCCATACCTATACAAATCGTCGAAACGTCGCATTTGATGTAGTTCATCGTGTCGTAGATTGCAAATCCCGCAGATACCGAACCGCCCGGGCTGTTGATGTAAAGACTTATGTCTTTGGTGGAATCCTTGCCCTCGAGATAGATAAGCTGTGCGACTATGAGATCGGCAACGTTGTCGTCGATTTCTCCCGTAAGAAATATAATTCTGTCCTCGAGCAAGCGCGAATAAATATCGTACGAACGCTCTCCGCGCCCCGTTTGCTCTACAACCATAGGTATAAGTTGGTTTTTGATATTCATATTGCCTCCTAGCTTGCGGCTGCAAGCTTTCGCTTTCAAGCGAACCGTTTAATACGCTTTCCGCTTGCCTCGGCAAGCGGAAAGACGAAAGTTTGCCATTGCGCAAACACTTTTATTTTATACAAGATTTGCCGTAATTATTCGGCGTCGCTTGCGGGTTTTGCCGTCTTTTTGGTTGTTTTTTTTGCGGCAGGCTTCTTTTCTACGGGTGCGTCCTCAACGACGGGTGCGTCGTCCGCTTTCTTTGCGGATTTCTTGGGAGCAACGTTGGACTTTGTGAGGAAGTCAAGAAGCTTCTCGTTCATAATGGAGTTGACGATATAATCGACTTGCTCCTTGTGGAGAGTCTTTTTGAACTCTTCGACGGTTTGAGAGCTTTCCTCTGCAAGCTTTGCCATCTTGTCTTCGATTTCCTTGTCCTCGAGCTTGAGATCTTCTGCTTTGATAAGGGCTTCCATAACAAGACGCACCTTAACCGTCTTTTGAGCTTGCTCCTTGTATTGGTCTACAAGCTGATCTCTCGTCATGTTGAGATATTTGAGATAATCGTCAAGCTTCAAACCTTGATACATAAGGCGATATTCAAACTCGTGCACCATATCGTCGGCTTCGCGATCGATCATTGCTTGCGGAATTTCTACCGTGGACGCGTCGACGATTTTTTCGACGATTTCGTCCTCTAAATCGTGTTGAGCATTCTCTTCCGCTTTCTTCGTAAGCTGTGCCTTGACGTCCGCCTTATACTCTGCAAGCGTATCGAACTCGGAAATTTCCTTGACAAATTCGTCGTCGATTGCCGGAAGTTCTTTTACCTTGACTGCCTTTACGGTGCAAGCAAACACTGCTTCCTTGCCTGCAAGCTGCTCTGCTTGATAATCGGTCGGGAAGGTGACGTTTACGTCCTTTTGTTCGCCGGCTTTAACGCCTACAAGCTGCTCCTCGAAGCCGGGGATAAACGTGTTGCTACCAAGCTCGAGGTCATAATTTTCCGCGCTTCCGCCGTCAAATTTCTCGCCGTCTACGCTTCCTACGAAATCGATTGTAACCGTGTTGCCGTTTGCAGCCGCGGCGTCAACCTCGATAAGACGAGCTTGCTTTTCTTGCTCGGAAGCAATAGCCTCGTCAACCTGCTTTGCAGTGACCTTGACCGACTTCTTTGCAACGTTGAGTCCTTTATATTGACCGAGCGTAACTTCGGGCTTGACAACCATGACGATTGCATATTTCACGCCGCCGTCGTCGGTTACGTCAACGTCGCATACGCTGTCCACTGCGACGAAATCGTATTCTTCCTTCGTTTCAAGCTCGTTCAACGAAGCGTCGATAAGCTCGTTTACTGCGTCACTGAAAAATACGCCTTGTCCGTACATACCCTCGATAACCTTTTGGGGTGCGTGTCCTTTTCTGAAGCCCGGCACTGCATATTTGTGCTTGGTCTTCTCGTAGGCTTGCTTGATTGCCGCGTTGAAAGCGTCTTTGTCAACCGTGTAGTTGAACTTGAGTTGACTCTTTTCCAACTTTTCTACTGTATAGTTCATCTGTCCTCCATGTCCGCTCTGCTTGAGCGCGGATATATATTTTCATATAAAGTAGAGAGATTATAGCATATGCGCCTACAAAAATCAACTTAATATGCAACATTATTTTGCTTTCAGCTTACGATTTCGCCATAGCAACGCAAAGCGTTTGTAAAAAACGCAAATAACAATGAGATAATTATGCACACCGCAAAAATAAATCGCCTAGCCTATAATCGCAAGCATAAGCATTTTGAGAGAAAAATTCGCATTCGATTGAAAATATAGCGCAAAGATGATAATATAGCCGTATGGGAAGCGACCTTTTTGCTTTGAGCGCGCTTGCAAAAGAGCTTAACGAACAGCTCTCGGGCGCAAGAATAGACAAAATTCAACAGCCGGAATCGGACGAGCTGCGCTTTTTTGTTCGCTCAAAAGGCAAGAATCAGTGCCTTGTGGTGTCCTGCAACGCCGGCGCGCCGAGAATACACCTCACTCAAAGCAAAAAAGCAAGTCCGCAAATTGCCCCGAACCTATGTATGCTTTTGCGAAAATACATTACCTCTGCAAGCATAGACGGTGTGAAAATTTACAATGCCGACCGCATTTTACAAATTAAATTCAACGCAAAAACAGAAATGCGCGACGACGCCGTTTTTTATCTGTTTGTGGAAATCATGAACAGATATTCAAACATCGTTTTCACCGACGAAAATCTGATAATTCTCGACGCCGTAAAGCACCTTCCCCTTGACGTTGCTAGGGATCACGTTGTTTTGAGAGGAGTGAAATACTCCCCTGTAGCCCAAAAGAAAACAAGCTATCTAAACGCTTCAATCGACATTTTTGACAATTTTGCCGGAGGAGATTTGCACAAGTACGTTTTGGACAACCTTTCGGGCTTCTCGGGGGCTAGCGCAACGGAGCTTCTTCTGCGCGCAGGCGTATGCGAGAACAGCGCAAGGCTGTCCGAAAACGAAAAAAACAGGCTGTATAACGCTATGCGCGATTTTGCGAATATCGGCGATTTAGACGCTCTGAAATGTACGCCGTGCATAATCGACGGCAAGGATGTCTACCCCGTCGTCTATCGCTCGCTTGCTCTCGAAAACGAGGAAAACGTGCAAAAATTCGATACGATGAGCGAAGCGTACGACGCGCTTATAACCGATTGCGACAAGGAAATCCGCAACAAGGCGCGCTTGAAATCCCTTGCTACAATATCCAAACACCTTCGCCAAAAAATCGAAAAGAACATCGCAAACGATTTGGAAAAGCTCAAAGAATGCGAAGATATGGAAAAATATCGCATATTCGGCGAATTGATTGTGTCCAACATTTACCGCATAAACAGGGGCGACGACAAGCTTGTTTGCTTAAATTATTACGACAATACGCAAGCGGAAATTCCGCTCGACGTGCGGTTAAGCCCGTCTAAAAACTCTGCGGCATATTACAACAAATACAACAAGCTTAAACGCACGAAAGAATTTGTAAGCAAAAAACTAGTTGACGACGAAAATCTGCTCGAATACGTCAAATCCATAGAAGAGGAAATCGCAAATCTCCCCTACGAAAGCAACAGTACCGCTATCGAAGAGGAAATCGCTATGCTCGGCGGTGGGAAAAAGAAATCGCAAAAAAACAAGGTGCGCAAAGAAAAAGCCGAACCGCCCTATATCTACCTTATAGACGGCTTTTACGTATACAAGGGCAAAAACAATCTTCAAAACGACGAGCTTACCTTCAAAACGGCGTCCTCGAACGACGTTTGGCTTCACCTTAAAAACGAGCACGGAGCGCATACGATTATCGTTACCGAGGGTAAAACGGTTCCCGAAAAGGTGTTGAAAATCGCCTGCGAAATCACCGCAAGCTCGAAGCAAGCAAGCGCAGAGGTGGACTATACTCAACGTCGAAACGTAAAGCGCAAGCCTGACGGTCACCCCGGACAAGTGATTTACGTCAACTACAAAACCGCGCTTGTCGAACCGGACAGACACGACGAATATCTGTTGAAAAAATAAAAAAACAACAATAAACGCTGTTAAAAACATAATAAAAAACAGCGAAAAAACTAGCCCAAAATAACAAAACCAGCGCATAAAAACAGCGAAAAAACTAGCCAAAAATAACAAAAACAGCGAAAAAACAGCGAAAAAACACAATGATTTTTAGATAAAATAACATTAATCATCGCATAATTTGGATAGAAAAATCGGATATACAACATATAAAAATCCGCCGAAATCGGCGGATTTTTATATATCATATTATTACAAGTTTATTGTATTTCAAGCCGCAAATCAAGCGCGACTCGCAACCGATTAAGAAACACAATCGGTTGAATTGTATTGAATAAACTCAAGCAAAGCAACGTATTGGGGCGATTATTCTATTATACCGCCGTCACGCAAATTGTCCGCTATTTCCTTGCTTACCACATCGGATTCTTCGCTTGAAATTGCGATTTCGGTTGCCATATCGAGAGTTTGCTCTTCACCGGCAAGATTGTTTTCAGCCTCGACGTTCTCGACAGACTCTACATTCTCGACGTTCTCTGCATTATTTGCCGCGACAAGCTTCTTGGGAGTAAGCGACGGGAAAAGCGCGAAGAAGTGACTGCCCTTGCACACGAATATTTCGCGAGCGAGAATAAAGCTTACAAACGCAAGCGTACCGCCGAAAGTAACGTCGCTCATATAGTGCGCGCCGACTACGATACGGCTGATTGCAACGAGCATAGTGATTGCAATAGGCGTTGCCCAGCACGCAATTTTCGCACTCTTTTTGTGCTTGAACTCCACAACGTCGGGAAGCATGATAAGCGCATATGACATACCGGCGGCGCAGGTATGTCCGGACGGGAAGGATTTGAACGCGTCCTTTGCCCCGGGATACTTCTGCACGAACAAATCTATAATAGAATCGTCGGGCTGTCCGTTTCTTATATACCACGGCGTATAGCCGTTTACCTCTCCCGAATTGATGAGAGCTTGTCCCACGTCGGAATTTATTGCTCTAAATCTCATACGACCGATAGGGTCTTTAACGAGCATTATTATGATATTCGCCACAATGCAAGCCGCCGCAGAAGCAACAACCCACCACAACAGCTTTTTGAGCGTTTCCGCCTTCAACGGTCTAAACGCCATGAGCGTAAGCGCTTGAACGGTGATTGCGATAAGCACCTCGATGGCGACCAACGCGCCCTCGTGACGGTACTCGTATACGGGAGTTCCCGACGCTATACCGCCCTCGGCACCCGAAACCTCGGCTCCTGCGTGTTCAAGCACGTATTTGAAAATATCCTTGAAATAGAACCACCAAGCCACGATACCGGCAACGGCAAATACCACGGCAAGCACGGTTGCCCATTTCTTATCCTTGCCGTCGAAGCATTTGACGAAATACCAGCAAAGAATAGCCGTACAAGCAGATATGAGAAGGTATATCGGCGACGTGCCTATCGCCTCTCCGACCACGCCGTACAAATCGTCGGCAAGATAGTTGCCGTCCTTCAATGCGTTTTTGGTGAGGATTTCGCTGACCTGATAGTCTAAAAAGGACGCTATCAAAATCAATGCGACAAATACCAAAACAAACAAACAAAGAGAAATTATTGTCTTTGATTTGAGATTAAGCGATTTCATAAAAACCTCGCACATTTATTGATAATTTATTATAGTTTATCATACAGTTTACGATTTTACAATAGCAAAAACATAAAAGACGGCGCAAGCATTATATTATGCGCGCATTTTGATAATACTTAAATAATCCGAACCGTCATACCCAAAGAAATGCAAATCCTAAAATAGCACGAGCGTTGCAAATCCAAAAATTGGGTATTGCAATATCGCCCTGCATATGGTATATTGAAATCGATGAAAGCTTCCTGCTACGTTTGTGATGGTGCTCTATTTTGAACCACAAATTTTATACGGGACGACGGGTCCGAGAATTTGCGGAGATGTCAAGCCTCAAGCTTATCGGAGGAAGACAGAGACCGCACGGCAGTCTTTACCCACCCTGCTCAAACAGCGGGTTTATAAAATGGCATCACACGGCGATGCGGGGCAAAACGAAGGAAAACAGTCGCTCATTCGAGCGACTGTTTTTTTAACCGATATTTCCAAGCGCAATTTTCGCTGTTTTGCTTAAAACTCTTTCGTGCTTTATTTTGATATTCCGTCGTGAAACTTAATTTGCGCTTTGCAGGGTTATGTTATATTCCCTACCCGAAAGTCCGCACGACACCGCAACATAATACTCGCCTTTTTTCAGATCGTACACATAACCATTGTCGAAAACCGCGTTCATATTTTCATCAAAGATATAGACATAAAAACTATAATCATGATCCGTCGCGTCGTCGTCTATATAATTGCATGGAACGACGTACTCTCCGTCATTTTCTATCTTGAACTTGAAAAACACATATTCATACGATCGACCCATTTCAATATAGAAGGATTGTTTCACGTCCTTAACAAGAATCGGCATATTCTCAAAGTCTATATACGTACCCTTAAAATCGGTGACGATAAATATTTTCACTTCGCTGTTATCCTGCCAATACTTCTCGGCGGTACAATAGTATTTGCCGGCAGGTAGTTTGATATAGAGCGAATTTGCTAGATTAAAAGAACACTGTTTGCCGTCTTCGTTGTATATCTTTACCTCGTTATATCTGACGATTGAGCTTTCGTTGAGAGTGAAATGATATTTTACAAGCTGTCCTCTGTCTACGCGTTGGCTTTTAATCGCATCAATCGAATATACTTCAGAATCCTTACACACGGGCAATTCCACATTTATGTCTAAATCCTTTGCGGTGTGGAACTCGTATTTTACCTTGACCTTCATCGCCTGCGAGTAGCTTACTTTAAGCCATATCTCATAATCTCCGACCTCAAGGAATCTTCTACTGTAGGAATAAAAGGTGCCGGAATAATTGCCCTCAATGCCGCAGTCGATATCGTTTGCCCCGGTTTCTCCGTACAGCAGCGTGGATTGGAACTTAATCTCGTAAACACCTCTTTCGGTAACGTGAAGCTTGATATACCTTTTTTCCAAGCCGACCCCCAGTAAGAAGTCGTTGCTCCACTCCTCGCTCATCGTTTCAAGATTGTTTCTATCCGCACCGTTTGCGTCATACAGCTCGGTGTAAGAAAGAGAATAGCTTACGCTCTCGTCGGCAGATGAGGTAACGAGGATTGTATTCTCGCCCGCCTTTACCGCAAAGCAACCCGTCTCACCCGAATCGATATTGCGATAGCTGCCGTTGACATATATGCGAATCGTAACGTCTGATTTGTTTTCGATTGCCAACAGCTCCTCGTGTTCGCTTGTGAAAACATAGTTTTCGATGTCGTACATACCCTCCACGGTGCCGCTTACGTTCAGCGTAAACGTTTTGGGATTGTCAACGTCATATACGGTTTCATAATCGCATTCTATAAACGATACCGTATCCGAGGTGCCGTATTCGCCGTCTCCGATGGATACGTAATAAATTCCGTCCGACGGAATGATAACGTTGTAATTGTAATCAGAAATCGAAGAGTCTTCATCGGATACGTCGATACCCCATGCGATTTCATTGCCGTTTTCGTCGTACACGTAAATATCGGCAACAAAAATTGATGACGTAGACATATGATATTGTCCCTTTTTAAGCTGCAAACGATAAAATCTTCCGTCCGTTATAAGCACCTCGGTTATGGGCGAGGTGGTCATAATCTCTTCTATACACGACGGCGGCGAGAAGGTATATTCTCCGCTTGAAAAATCTATCGGCGTTATTTGAGAATAGTCTATTGACATATATATGTCAAACGGAAACTCGAACGTGGTGTCGTTTGCGGATACATAAATCGTCATTTCCTCCCTGCATTTATAGGAGACGTCTGAAAATTCATACTCTGCCGTCACAACCATCTTTTGCAAAAAGTCCGCGTCAAGCCCCAGTTCTTCGTATAATTCCACCAACATTTCCATGGTTTCTTCGTCGATTAAATCGCGGGCATACGCCTCTACGACATATTTTGAACCGTCCTTGGTGATATTGCATTTGGACGCGTCAAGCACAAGCTCGGACTCGGTGTCAACGCTGTCAAGCGTATCGGAGGACAACGTAAAATCGTCGCGGTCGCAAATATAACTGCGTTGATAATAAGTTCCGCGCTTATGCGTGTATGCAAATATTCTGCCGTCCTCCTCTTGATATATGACCTCCGACTCGCCACGCGTCACGAAATATAGCGATTCGGAATTTTTGCAGGAGAAATTAAGATTGAAAATATCCTGTCCTTGCATAACCATCTGCATACGCGCAGTAATATCGCTCGTTAAACCAAACTCGTTTATTGACTTTATCGCCTGATTGATTTCGGCAAGATACGTCGCGTTCGCGTCTGCGTCCACTACCTCGATAACGGGATATATGGGAGTGTGATTCTTATAACCGCACAACTTGCATTCGGTGACGTAATCGGTGCCTACGATTTCTGTTTCGTTATAATAATTGTGATTGAAAACTTGACTTTCATCTCCGCATAGCGTGCATACGTGGTAATGTCCCTCGTCCGTTCCTATCCACTTTCCCCAAGTGTGAGTGCAAGCGGCGGGCGAATCGTCGTCAGGTGTGCCGTCGTCGCACGCGACAAGCACCGATACCGCAAGCATTAAAACAAGCAAAAACATACAAATCAAAACGCGTTTTTTCATTGTTTATCTCCTAATTAACAACCAAAGGTTGTTTGCCAATATATTATTGCACGCTCGACGTCAAAAGTCAATGGACAAGATATAATCCGAGCAAGTTTGAAAAGGCGTTGAAATATAGATGAAAACCGGCTGAAATCAGCCTAGTGTTTGAGATGTTTTACAATAAAAATATAACTGTAAAAACGACTTGTAATTTATGATTGACACAAAACAAAAAGCCCTTCATCGCTCGTCCTTGCGCTTTATACGCGGACAAGACGATGAAGGGCTTAAATAAACCGCTACTTTCTGTGTTTTACGATATTAGAACGCCCAGTTGCCGTTGCGGAATACGGGGATAACCTTGCCGTCTGCGATTGCGTCGATATTCAAATCTTGCGAGCCGATCATAAAGTCTACGTGTATCATAGAGTTGTTTACGCCCTTTTCTCTGCACTCCTCCAACGTATACTTTTCAAAGTCCTTTATACAGTTTTCAAAGCCTCTGCCGAATGCAAGGTGACAACACGCATTCTCGTCAAACAAGGTGTTATAGAACGTGATTTCGCTGTTGCGTATCGGCGAATCGTACGGAACGAGCGCGCATTCGCCCAAATATGCGGCGTCTTCGTCCATTGAAATCATTTGCTTGAGCAAATCCTCACCCTTTTCTGCGTGTACCTCAACGGCTTTTCCGCCCTCGAAGCGTACGGAGAAATTGTCGATAAGCTCGCCTCTATAAGAAAGCGGACGAGTCGCATACACGATACCCTCTGCTTTGCCTCTCATAGGCGTTGTGAAAACCTCTTCGCTCGGAATGTTCGGATTGAATTCAACGCCGCCGAGAGTATTTTCGCTTCCGCCCATAAATAACGCGTCGGGAATAAGTCCTACCGTGAAATCGGTGCCGTTCGAGGACGTATAATGCAAGGATTCGATGTGCAAGGAATTGAGATAATCGTATCTTGCCTTCAAATCCGCATTATGCTCCTCCCATGCTTGTATCGGGTTGTCGCCGTCCGCTCTGGACGTATACAAGATAGCGTTCCAAAGCTTCTCTACCGCTTTGCTTGCTCTTTCACCGGGAAATACCTTTTTCGCCCATGCGACGCTCGGAACGGCGGCTATGCACCATTGATATTTGTTTTCCATTTCATCGTGGAAAGGCTTGATAATCGGGTATCTTTCTTGTTGCGATTTTGCAACCTTGGATTGGTCTATGCCGTTGAGTCCGTCCGGATCGTCGGATTCGAGATATATCATCGCAGGCAACGTCTCAACCTTGTGCTTGAGCTTTTCGATTTCCCACTTTTGAATTTCGCATAATGTCTTCACCGAACGATAGCGATAGTGAGTTTTTGTAAGCGGTTGATAATGCCACTCGACTTCAACGTGCTTTGCGCCGGCACGATAACATTCTTCAACCACCATTTTGACAAACTCCGGTTGATCGATAGCCGCACTGACAACGACTTCTTGTCCTTTTTTTACGTTTACGCCCTTTCTCGCAATGAGCTTGGCGTACTTTTGCATTGTTGATTTTTTCATAAAAACCTCCGTTTATAATGATATTATAGCACGGCTCTTCTCTGTAGACAACGGATATTTTCACTGTTTAGTGACATTTTTCGCAGAGAATGACGTCAAAAAGCTATCTTTTACAAAATTTTGCGAAAAAATCAAATATTTGCTTGCGCCTCGCTTAATTTTATGATATTATCACAATGCTAATCAGATATGCCCTCATGGTCAAGCGGTTCAAGACGTCGCCCTCTCACGGCGGAAACTAGGGTTCGATTCCCTATGGGGGTACCAAAAAA
>CAZUZK010000021.1:0-16476 GCA_964624745.1 uncultured Bacteroides sp.
TCGGCACGATAGGCACCTTTGTCTTTATTGCAAAACGCGCCGTACCCGTCTTAAATTCCGCCATCTCCTGCGAATCCTCTCTGTTTCTCGTTCCCTCCGGGAAGATAAGAAGTTGCTTGCCGGATTTAAGAACGCGCAAAACCTGCTTGACAGACTCGATATCCGCCTCTCCGCGTCTTACGGGGATAGCACCCATTTTATGCAAAAACCACCCTGCAATCGGATTTGTGAATAGCTCGTATTTTGCAAGCGCGTGCGCTTCCTTTTTGAACAGGACGAAATACGGAATGAGCGAATCCATTTTGGAATAGTGATTGCAGGTAAACAATGCGCCGTCAACCTTTTTCGCATTTTCGGCATTTACGACCTTTGTCGGCCACACAAGACATTGTATCGGACGCAAAATCACGCGCAAAAATCTATACACGGCAAAGCTCTTTTGCGGCTTGTAATACGTCTTGATTCTATCAAGCGTCTTTTTGTCCATTTCGCTGCTCGGAATAATCGTGCTATGCTTATTTTCGGCATTCTGTTCGGGTTGATTTGCTTTTTTTGTTTTGATATGAACAACCTCTTTCACATATGACACAACGTCGTCTATACTCATAGAGGTCGTATCCACCGCCATTGCGTCGTCCGCTTGCTTAAGAGGCGCGACCTCTCTGTGCGAATCCTGATAATCGCGTTGAATTATATCTTTCAAAAGCGTATCGTAGTCAACCGTTTGTCCCTTTGCGACAAGCTCCTTATATCGCCTGTTTGCTCTCTCCTCAGGAGATGCTGTAAGGAAAAATTTGCAATTTGCGTTAGGCAAAACGAAGGTTCCTATATCTCTTCCGTCCAACACGACGTCGTGCTTGCTTGCAAAATCTCTTTGCAAGTCCACCATTTTATATCTGACGCAAGGCAAAGCGGAAATATCGCTCGCCGCCTTAGACATATAATGCTCTCTCAAAAACGGCGTCGTATTGATTCCGTTTACGCAGATTTGCTGCGCGCCGTTCTCGTCGTAGCTAATCTCCATCTCGAGCGTCTCGAGCATATGCGCAACCTTAGGCTCGTCCTTTAGATCGATACCCTGTTGCAACGCGTAGTACGCCGTAGCGCGATACATCGCGCCCGTGTCGAGATAAATCATTCCCAAATCCTTTGCCACGGCTTTTGCTATGGTGCTTTTGCCTGCACCGGCAGGACCGTCTATCGCAATATTCGTCATATATCCTCCATGCGAGAATGTGTTTCTTTTGTTTATACGTTCGGCAAACAGCCGTTCAACGTCATATTATTTCGCTTTTTTCGCAATATCTCTTGCCGCGCATACGGAGGTTGCAAAAGCGATTTGAAGATTGAATCCGCCTGTCAAAGCGTCAACGTCAACGGTTTCTCCGACAAAATACAATCCTGCAACGTCTTTACACTCTCCCGTCGGCTTTAGGTCCTTTACGCTGACGCCTCCCGACGTAACGATAGCCTCCGCAAAAGGCGCAAGCCCCGTAACGTTAAAGGAAAGTCCTTTAAGAGCCTGCACGAGTCTTAAACGCTCCTCTTTTGTCACGACGTTGACCTTTTTGCTTTCCTGAATACCTGCGCATTTAAGCACGTAGCCATTCAGCCTATCCGGCAGCAACGCGCGCGTCACGTTCTTAATACCCTGATTTTTTCTTTCCTCGAAATCTCTCAGGATACGTTTATCCAGCGTGCTTTCGTCAAGCGCAGGCTTCAAATCCAGCGTGAGCCGCACGTGGTTTTTCCTGTTTATGAACGAAGAAATCGTGAGCGCGATAGGCCCCGAAAAGCCTCTTCTTGTTATCATCAATTCCCCGAATTCGCTTGCGATTTCTCCACCGTCGTCATATGCCGTAAGCCTTACGTTTTTAAGGGAAATTCCCTCCATAGACGCTACGTTTTGCGCAACCAGAATCGGCGCGAGAGCCTGTCGCGGTTCAACCACCTTTAAGCCGAAAGCCCTCGCAAACGCGTAGCCGTCGCCCGTCGAGCCGGTGGATTGATAGCTTACGCCGCCGGTAGCCACCACAACGAAATCGCAATTTATCCTTTCGTCCTCGGTGCAAACCTCGAAGAGGTCGCCGTTCTTAGAGATATGTTTCACCTCGGCGTTAAGGCGTATTTTCACGCCGTATCTGCGCATTTGAAGCTCAAGCGTTTTGATGACGTCGCTTGATTTTTGCGAAAGCGGAAAAACTCTGTTTCCTCTTTCCACCACAAGCTTAAGTCCGGCGTCCTCGAAAAAGCACATCGTATCCTGCGGAGTGAAGCCGTACAGTGCCGATCGAAGGAATTTTTCGCCGTGCACGACGTTTGCAAAAAGCTCCTGCATATCGCAATCGTTGGTAAGGTTACATCTGCCTTTCCCCGTGATATAAAGCTTTTTGCCGAGCTTCTCGTTTTTTTCGAGCAGAACGACCTCTATGCCCTCTTTTGCGAGGAAAACCGACGTCGCCATACCCGCCGCGCCACCGCCGACCACGCATACCTTCATAGCAGAAATTCCGCCTTTTTGAGTTTTTCCAGCACGCATTTATCGGTTGACAGCATTTGTATCGGCGTTACGGTGATATATCCGTTGTCGAGCTGATAGCAATCTCCGCCGGCAATTTCGTCGTCGTATTTGTATTTGTGTCCGTCAACGTAGAACCACTCGTTTCCGTTCTCGTCGAGCTTTGAATAGTATTTTTCGTCGTAAGGCTGATAGGCAATCGGCGAAATTTTAATGCCTTTAATATCCTTTTTGTCAACGCACGGAATATTGAGATTTATCGTAACGTTTTCCTCCGCGTACGACAACAGTCTTTCGAGATTGTTCGCGACAAACTCCGAGGCAAACTCATAGTCTTCCTTTCCGCGTGTACGCAAGGACACCGCAAGCGAGGGTATGCGATGGAACGTTCCCTCCTGCGCGGCACCGAAGGTTCCCGAATATATAATATCGCTTCCTGCGTTCAAGCAGGTATTTATGCCAGACACAACCGCGTCGAAGCGTATGTCCTTACACAAATATTTTACGCCGAAAAGCACGCAGTCGGCAGGAGAACCGTTCACCGCATAAGTGCGAATGCCGTCGATATATCCCTTATCCTCATAGCTTATACCGCTGAAAAAGCTGACCGAATGCGACGTACCCGAACGCTCGCCCGAGGGCGCAACCACAAAAACCGCGTGCTTTTGAGCAAGCTTTTTTGCAAGCGTTTTCAAGCCCGTTGCAAAATATCCGTCGTCGTTTGAAATAAGTATGTTCATAATGAATTTATCTTTTCAAATACTATGTATTTGATTTTCGTATTTCGTCTATTTTTTCACTCTTATTTTCAAAAGCAAAAATTACTTTTCCTTTGTTGTCGGGACGATTTTTGAGCAAAGCGTTTGCAGGTATGCGATTTCCATATCGTTCAAGGGTCTGTACGTACCGCGCGCAAGTCCGCCCAATCTCAATTCTCCTATAGCCACGCGCTTTAAGAATACGACCTTCTTTTCGACAGCCTCGAACATACGACGAATTTCGCGATTCTTGCCCTCGAAAATGATAACCTCAAGCCTTGTAAACACGCCGTCCGTATCCTCGGAATATTCAATCGCCTCTTGCGCAAGCTTGTCTTTGGAATCTATAACGGCTTTTTTGTTGTTTTTAACCTTTTCGATGCCCGTCACCTTAACCTTGCTTCTTCCGTACTTAACGCCGTCAACCGTGACGCCCTTACGGAGTGCCGCCAAATCGCTTTCTTCGATAGTGCCTTCGATTTTGACAACGTAGGTTTTGGGTATTTCGCTGGACGGGTGCGTAAGCTTATACGTCAAATTGCCGTCGTTTGTGAGAAGCAAAAGCCCCTCGCTGTCGTAATCGAGACGTCCCACGGGATACAAACGCTTGTTTTTATAGTCGTCGCCGATATAATCGGCGATAATTTTTCTCGGCTTCGTATGCTCCTTAACCTCTTCGACCACACCGGAAGCCGCAAGCTTTTCCGCACGATTTTTGATTTCTTCAAGCTCGGCGTCCGTCTTTTTACGTCCGCTTTTATTGTCCTTGTCCTCGTTTAAGGTGGTTACGCAGCCCTTCGGCTTATAAAACAAAAGATAGTCGTAGTGTGTGACGCGAACCACCTTTTTTCCGTCCACGAAAACAACGTCCTTGTTTTCGTCGATGTCCGTGCCAACCTCTCTGACCACCTTTTTATTTACGCTTACGCGTCCTTGTTGAACAAGCTCGTCTGCTTTTCTACGCGAGCATACGCCGCATTCTGCAAGATATTTATTGATGCGCATACCTTCTCCTACGCCCGCAAAAAAGCGCGAGCGCGATTTAATATGCAAATTATACAAATATTTTTTTAATTAAGCAAGCAATTTTCCCCACTAATTATGCAAAGCTCACGCAAACTCAACGATAAGCCTCTCGCTTCCGTCCACCGCGACGGGATATTTCAAATTGTGCCAATCCGCCGTTACGGTCTGCTTCACAACCACTTTTACCTCCTTGCTTCCGCTTGTGAGCAAGGCGTTGTCAAGAGGCGTCAAAACATAGTTTTCAAAGCCGAAATCCAGCATTCTAACGCTATCTTTCCACATATCGGGGCAATTCAAAACAACGCAAATCAACTGCATACCGTTCCTTTTCGCGCCGCTCACCAAGCATCTACCGCTCTTTTTCGTATACCCTGTTTTAACGCCGTTTGCGCCGTCGTAATGTTTAAGCATTTTATTTTTATTTGCGATATATCGCGCTTCGCCGTCAACGGTAATTTTTCTTTGCGCTGTCGAAACGATTTTTACAAAATCCTTGTTTTCGTATGCGGCCGCGGTAATAAGCGCAAGGTCGTATGCCGTCGTATAGTGCTTATCGTCATGCAAACCGTGCGGATTTATAAAATTTGAGGATAAAGCCCCAATTCTTCTAGCCGTTTCGTTCATCAATGCGGCAAAAGCGTCTATACTTTTGCTTGTTTCCAATGCCAAGGCAACCGCCGCGTCGTTACCGCTACGAAGCATAAGCCCGTAAAGCAAATCCTCAACGCTAATTTTCTGCCCCTCGCGCAGATATATCGACGAACCTTCGACGCCCTCGGCTGATTTAGGTACGGTAACGATTCTGTCAAGCGGCAAATTGTTAAGCACGACAAGCGCAGTCAACACCTTTGTAGTGCTTGCAGGATACATTTTTATATTTGCGTTATAAGCCGACAACACTCTTTTAGAGCTTTGCTCCATAAGCACCGCTCCTTTGGAAGAGGAGCTTCCCGAGGACGTCACGCTTAAACAATCCGCGTCGTTTGAGCAATCTAAAATTTCAATATTATTCTTATTTCTCGTGTTTTTTAGAATACTTTTAAGCGGATTTATGATATTTCCGACCTCAAAAGAGGAAATAATAGCCACCGTAAGACAAACGACCGCTATTGCCATAACAAAGATTTTTTTGCCGAAATCGCTCATATTCCACCCTGTTTATTCGTCTTTTTTCACAACGTTTACAATACTCTTAAAAAGCTCCGTCCACTTATTTTGATCTTCTCCGTCAACGCGAACAAACCTTTTTTGACTTCCGCAAAACAAAAAGCCTACCGGCGTTATACTGACGCCGCCACCGCTCACCCCCACTGGAGTTTTACTCTTTTTGTCTACGTCTGCGCCTGTGCCGCCTGCAACGAAACCGATGCTGATTTTGCTTATAGGCAGCACGATTGTACCGTCGCTGTTTATCACGGGCTTTCCCACTATTTCGTTGCTTTCGACAGAATGACGCAATTCCTCAACGGCTTCCTTTAACAATTCTTTTACGTCCTGCATATCCTTTTCCTCCTTCAAACGTTGCAATAAACGCTATTTTTGCAATTTGCAACGTATTTATACCAACCCTCACAACCGCGTCTGCTTCGCATTTATCCCCTTGCACGTATGGATACACGCAAACGTCGGGGAGCATATTTACCAACGCGCACACGATCGCGCTTGTAGCGGCGTCTAAAATCCCTATAAGCGCGCAGGCATTTACACTTAAGCTTACGTTTGCATTTTTGATGTAATCTCTTATCCGAATAAGCGTCTTTGTCGATATGCTATCGTTGTTATTTTCGATTTTTCTTCCGTTGATTTTCACGGTTATGCCGTCTTTAATACCTATTCTCAATCGCACAATGGACATCGAAAACAGATCTACGTTCATTTGCAACTCCTTACCGACAAGCGAAAAATGCGCCGTTGCGGTTATTTTCAACGGACAAAGCAACAACAGCAATACAATCTGCACGCATAACGCCACAATAGCCACCATAACGTTATAATGTGCATTTTTTCATAATCTAACCGCACATATTAATTCTTCGCAAAACACAAAACGATACAAAAAAACGGCTTTTCAGCCGTTTTTCGATAGCTTTTTTACAGTCTATACAAGCCTGCCTGTCAATCGAATACCTCGTATTGTTCGCCCTCGAGAAATTCGGGCAACTCTTCCTCTTCTTCGATATCCGCGGCGGCAAGGCTCGTTTCCTCAACCTGCTCGGATTCGTCGTCGCCCAAAATCGAACGCGTATGGAAAAGCGTTTCTTGCGAGGGCGCATTGTAAAGCATAAGCTTTTCAAGAACCTCGTCGTAATCGGGCAACTCCTCGAGACTTGAAATCTGAAACTTTTTCAAAAATTCGTCCGTCGTGCCGTACAGCAAGGGACGACCAACGGTATCCTTTCTGCCAACAGCCTCTATAAGATTGGCTTTCAAAAGCCCCGTAAGCGCATATTCGGAATTACGATTGCTTCTCATTTCGTCTATTTCAAGACGCGTTATAGGCTGCTTATACGCAATGGTTGCAAGCACCTCGAGAAGAGTTTTGGTAAGCTCCTTTTCACGCAACGGCGTAAGCACGTCCGCAACGGTATCTCCGTATTTAGGATTGGACATAAGCTGAACCTTGCCGTTGAACTCGGCAAGTACGATACCGCAATCTCCCGAATATCTTTTTTGCAAGGCTTTAATTACGGAATTAAGCTTTTGCGTAGTCAATTCCGGGATTTTTTCGCATATATCGCTTTTTTGTATCGCGCTTCCGCTTGCAAATATAATAGCTTCAACGACGTTCTCAATATTTTCCATCGTCGCCCTCCTCAAATTCAATAGGCGTATCCTGCGTACCTTCAACCTCGAACAACGTTATTTCTCCGAACACCTCTTCTTGCTCTGCGCGCAGTCTTCCGTATTTCAAAAGCTCCAGCACGGCAAGGAATGTCGTGACTATATCGCCCTTATCGTAATCCGGCTCGAACAAATCCGTAAACCTCATCTGCTTGCGTACGGCTATCATAAGGCGAATGTTCTCCATTTGCTCGTGCACGGAAAATCTGTCCTTTATGACCTTTTTGGGGATAACCTCTTGCGCGTGTATTTGCGCGTTGGCAAGCACTCTTGCAAACGCTTCGACAAGCTTCGGCAACGAGAAATTTACAAGCGCGACTCTATAGTCCTTGTCGCTGAACACCGGCGGACGATAAAAACGATTTATCGTTTCCATCTCTCGAAGCTTTCCGCTCTGCTCCACAAGCAAGGCGTATTCCTTAATCTTGTTTATCAAAAGCGCGCGTTCGTCGACGGAGTCGTCGTCGGTTATCTCCTCGTCGTCCTTCGGAAGCGTGCGTATGGATTTGAGATATACAAGCTCTGCCGCCATCGTAATAAACTCGCCTGCATAATCGAAATCCAGCTCGTCTCTCGGAGTGTTTTTGATAATTTCGACGTATTGGTTTGTAACCTCCGAAATAAAAATATCCTCGATATTTATTTCGGCGTCCTTTATCAGCTGGTACAAAAGAGGAATCGGTCCCTCGAAATCGCCGATATGATATACGATTTGAGGCTTTGCAATAAGAAAATCACCCTCGACTATTTCGGGAGCTTCTTTATTTTCGACAACGGCAACGTCATTGCCTTTATCGGCGTCGGCACCGTCTTGAACAAGCTGTTCCGACTGCTTTTCTTCTTTCAAAATCTCGTCACTCATATATTTATACCAAACATAAAGATATTAACACGCGCGCAGAAAAAAGTCAAAACAAATAAAAACAAAGCTGTTTTACAAGAAGAAATCGTCGCAAAAGCGGTATTATTGCCACCCGTTGCGACGATTTAATCATATTATCAAGCCGCTATTTCCTTTTCTCGCATAGCTTTACACAACAAAATCTATTTGTTTTACCAAGCGCATTATTCCGTTCTCAACGCTATCACAGGCTCCTTCTTCGACGCCATCACCGCAGGAATAAGCCCCGATATAACCGTTATCGCCACGGCGCCGCATATCAAAGCCAGCGGATGCCACCACGCCATCTGCAAAAGCTCGGCGATATTAAGAACTCTGCTCAATATGAGATTGCAGGGGAATTGCAATATAAACGCCACAAGCGCGCCTATCACGCCCGACGCCAAGCCGAGTAGCATCGTTTCGACGTTAAATATATTTGAAATATCGCTCTTCCTTGCGCCGATTGCTCTCAAAATTCCGATTTCTCGCGTCCTGTCTTGAACGGATATATACATAATTATGGCAATCAACAGCATAGTTACGATAACGGAAACGCACGCGACAGCCACCAAAATATACGTTATCGTGTCCACAAACGAATTAAGCTCGCTCACCACCGAATCGAGATTGTCCTTGTATTCTATCACGTATGTAACGGTCGGTGCGTCCTCCTCGTTTTCCTCGGCGATTCTTTCCTCCTCGTCCTCGATAGCCTTTTGCTTTTCGTTGAAGCTTGAAATAAACTCGACTATAGGTTGCTTATCGGCGATACGGTTGGGATAAAAATAGATATACGACGGATTATTCAAATCTCTGACGTTAAGGTCCTTCACCGCATTCTTATATCCGCGCGCGTCCATGCTTTCGCCGGTCACGAGATTCTTAATGCCCGCTTTAACCGTCATCGTCGCGGATATTTCCTCCGGCGTCATTTTATATTCGGAATCCTCGGATGATTTTTCAAGCGCGTCGGATACGATTTGCATCGCGTCCAAATAATTATTGTAGATTTCCTCGTATTTTAGCGCGATTGCGCTGTTGTTCGCGTCCGACATAATATAGTCGCCGAGCGCCGACGTATATCCGATTACGCCGTTTATACAACCGCCGTTTACGCCCTCCTTGGGACGAACGATACCCGATATGCGCACCGTAATCGCCTTCTCCTCGATTGTATTTTTAAGCAACTCGCCGCTTCTGTCCGACGTCTTGTCGTAAAGCCCCGTGCGCTCGTTGTAGACGTACTCCGCACTTGTGGGCAAAACGTAATATTCCGTCCCTATAATATCGTCGAAGCTTTGGTCGAACTCCGAAAGTTTATCGGGATTCGAGAAGGAAAGAATAAGGGAAAGCAAATTCATTTCGTTGAGCGTAAGCGCATCGAAGTCGGAAATTTGGTTGTATTCGTCCACGACAAGCACGATTTCGTTCATATTCGTGGGCAGACTGCCTTTTATAACGTCGTATTGTGCGTTTATAGTTTCGTCGTCTGCGATAATTTCGTCCCAGAACGCAAAAGCGTCGAGAGCCATTTTAAGCTCCTCGATGCGCCCCTCGTCCTCGGAGCTACCCACCATCATCTCGAGCAACGGTTCTAGCGTAGAGCTTTCGGACAACGGATTAAGCTGCGTATAGGACACAAGCTCCTCTTCCGTTTCGGAATCAGTGGTTACGGTTTTTCCGTAAATAGTCATATTTATAGAGTAATCGTATTTCACCTTTGCGAGGCTATAATCGAAATCGTTTTCGAGATGCTCCTTAAACTTGCTTATATCCGTAGTTTTGGTAAGCTTTTCCTGCATGGCGTTAAAAAGATTCGAGAACTGACCATAGATATACACCATTTCCTCTTTTGTAAACTTTTCTCTATCGATATTATCGCCCGTCAAAACGTCCAACACCGAGCCGATATTTAGCGAATCGCCGTCAAGCGAATCCCCGCCCAAAAAGTCCTCGAACGTAGACACGACCGAATCCTCGCCCGAGGATACGGTAATCGGATATTTCGACATCGACTGTCTTTCAAAATCTCCGATATATCCGGTAAATCCGTTATTAAGAGCCAAAATCAACGCAATGCTTATAATGCCGATACTGCCGGCAATCGCAGTCAACACGCTTCTGCCCTTTTTATTTATAAGGTTTTTCCAGGAAAGCTTCATTGCGGTAAAGAAGGTCATAGTCATACCCTTTTTATGCTTACGCCCTCTTTTTTGCACGTTTTCCTCAACGACGGGTTCGGAGACTTCTTCCTTATACGGATCGGTATCGTCCACTATTTCGCCGTCCAAAAAGCGCACGACTCTCGTTGAATACTTTTCGGCAAGCTCGGCGTTATGCGTAACCATAATGACAAGCCTTGTCTTTGAAATTTCCTTCAAAATATTCATAATTTGAGTCGAAGTATCACTGTCTATCGCCCCGGTTGGCTCGTCGGCGAGCAGAATTTCAGGCTCGTTCACGATAGCGCGCGCAATGGCAACGCGTTGCATTTGTCCGCCCGAGAGCTGATTGGGACGTTTATTCCATTTTTCCGCAAGCCCGACCATATCGAGAGCCTTTTTCGCTCTTTCCGTCCTTTCGCGACTGTTCACGCCCGAAATCGTAAGCGCAAGCTCCACGTTCGACAAGATGTTCAAATGCGGAATAAGATTGTAGTTTTGAAAAACGAAACCTATTTTAGAGTTGCGATAATCGTCCCAGTCGTTATCGTTGAAGCCGTCGGTAGACACGCCGTTCAAGCACAATTCGCCCGACGTAGCCCTGTCAAGACCGCCGACAATATTCAAAAACGTGGTTTTTCCGCAACCCGATTGTCCAAGCACCGAAACAAATTCGCATTTTCGGAAAGAAATCGAAATCCCCTTTAACGCCTTAACTTCGTTTTCTCCCTCGCCATAGCTCTTTTTAATATCCTTTAATGTAAGCATAAACTCTCCTTACCTTAGTTAAAACAACGCCGCCTAGGGCGTTTTGCTAATACTGTTAGTAATTATACAGCCTAGCCATACTCTTGTCAACGATAAATATTAAAGCGCGCAAAAGCTTAAAAAGTCGCGAAATTTCTACGTTTTTCATATTCTAAACGTGCGGATTTTATTCAATATCTTGTCAAGCACAAAAAAATCCGTCAGCGACGACGGATTTTTTTATACGATTTGTAGGCTTTATTTGTTTAACGCCCAGTTTTTGGCAATCTCTCCGAGTGCGTCGAAAAAGCCTAATCTTTCCACGTCCTCGTTTGCCACGATAAACGCCTTGTCTATTATCTCACCGTTTCGAGTGAGATACACCTCGCCCAGCTTATCCCCTATCTTCACAGGTGCTTTGACGCTTTGCGGCAGATTGTATTTCAGCTCGTAAGTCGCCTTATCGTCCTTTGCGACAAAGCGCGTCAAATTCTTATCAACGCTCAACGCAAGGTCTTCTCGCTTGCCTGCGGTAACGGGTAATCTGTTTTCGAGGTCTTCACCTGCTTTTAGCAATATTTTATTTGCGAAATTCGCAAAGGCGTAATCGAACATACCGCTCACCGCCGAATTTCTGCTCTTCGAGCTATCCACACCGACGATAACCGAAATGACGCGCATATCGTTTTTCTTCGCCGTGGCACAAAGGCAGAATTTCGCCTCGCTCGTAAATCCGGTTTTACCGCCGTCGCACCCCTGATAGAAGCGCACGAGCTTATTCGTATTGGTTATGGTGGTCACTCTGCCGTCGGGGTGCTTATAATCCTCGAGCCACACGTGCGCGTAATCGAAATATTTTTCATGCGTTATAAGCTCTCTAAACATAATCGAAACATCCCTTGCGCTCGAAAAGCTTTCTGCGGCAGGCAAGCCCGTACAATTTTTGAAAGCGGTATTCTGCATACCAAGTTCTTTGGCTTTCAGGTTCATACGCGCCACGAAATCGTCTACACTTCCGCTTATATGCTCTGCAAGCGCAACGCAGGAATCGTTTGCGGACGCAACGATTACCGTTTTAACCAAATCGCCGAGCTTATGCGTGGTACCCTCCTCCAAAAACACCTGCGAGCCGCCCATACCCGCGGCGTTTTCGCTTATGCGCACGTCGTCGTCAAGAGCAATATTTCCCGTGTCAACCTCTTCAAGCGTCAAAAGCGTCGTCATGATTTTAACCATGCTCGCAATAGGCAACCTCTCGTTCTCGTTGCGAGAATACAGCACCGTACCCGTCGCGCAATCTATCATATAAGCGGCTTTTCCGACGCTTCTAAAGTCCGTCGAGGCATAAGCCACCCCGTCCGCCGTAAAAAAAGTCAGAAAACAGCACACGGCTATCATACACGCAACCGTAAGCGCGACGATTATCGCAAATTTATCGTTGTATCTTATAGATTTATTCATAGACACCTCACCTTGTTAGAATATCGAAGGCGAGCAAAAATATACGCGATAACAAAAACAAAGGAAAAATCAATACACCTCTATTATTATAACGCCGAAAATCGAACCGATAATCACAAAAATCACAAAGGAAATCGCAACGTTAATCGCAAAAAGTTTCAACGTCTGCACAAAAGAATTTTTAAGCTCTGTGCCGTTTGAACAACCGCAATCGGGAGCAAGCACTGAAACGGCGCATAAGGAGAAACAAATAAACGAGCATAAAAAGAACGGAATATACGCGACAAAAAGATTCACAAGCCCTATTCCGCCGTATCTTGCAATCAACGCACAGCTATACTGCCCCGAAACAAAGCCGAGCGCAAGAAATGGCAAAATCACAAGAAAAACGGTTTTTGTATTGATTCCGGACGCGAGAAGAATTACGTATGCGCCGAGCAAAGCCAGACAAGCGATAAAAAACACCTTCGTTCCGCCGAAATCAGCTTCACTGCGAGGTATACGTTCAAACTCTCCGTCCACAGACCTTACCACCGCTATAACGCCTATGACAATTCCTATAAGAAACACAACGCACGCACACACGAGAACCTTTTTATTGTCCTTGAAAAAATCCTTCAGCGAAGAAATCAGCGACCGCGCGCGATAGGAGCCTTGCATACGACAATAATATGAAGGCATACCGAAAAGTATGACAAAATCACGCAAAATGGTAGCTATTCCAAGTCTTTTAGACATCAAAAAAACATATACGTGTGCTATTCTTTTGGCGTGAAAGAAAACGAAATGAAAATAAAAAAATATCTTCTGTCCTTGGGCTTTCAGCCCAATCTCAAGGGCTACAAACTATTGTGCGAGCTATTGCGATTAGCAATGGAGGGACAAGAGATTCTTCCTCTCAAATACAACGGCTACGAGTGCTTATCGCAAGCCTTCGGCGTTGACAAGGCAAGCGTGGAAAAGGATATTCAAAACGCGATTTCCTCCGCGTGGCTTCGCGGAGACGTGGACGTTTTATACGAACAATTCGGCGAAACTCTTGACGAGGACAAGGGAAAGCCCACCAACAAGCAATTTGTTCTCACCGCACTTGAACGCATAAAATAACTGTTTAGATTGCTTGTTTTTTGGAAAACTGCAAGGACGGAGCCGTATGGCTCCGTCTATATATACGTTCGCAATACCGTTGCGTGAGCAACGAAATCACGCAACGAGCGTCGTTAAATCCGAAGAGTCCTCAAGCCCCTTTGCGTATTCGTACATAAATCTCGAATGAACCGCATATCCCCTTGTCGGATCCTGAACGAAAACGTGCGTCACCGCGCCTATGAGAATACCGTTCTGCACAATCGGACTTCCGCTCATACCCTGTACGATACCCCCTGTTTTTTCCAAAAGCTCCTTGTCGCACACCGAAATAACCATTCCCTTTTCACCTGCTTCGTTTTGCGAAATCACCTTCACGATTTCTATGTCGTAAAACTTAGGCTTGTCGCCGTTTATCGTAGTAAGCACTTGTGCTTTTCCTATCTTTGCCTCTCCTTTAAGCGCGATTCTGTATGTTTCGCCCTTTACCTCCTCGAGATAATCGCCGTACAAGCCTATATTGGTGTTTGCGCATATTTCGCCTATACTCTTTGAAAACTTGTTCACGTCGGCAACAAGTCCGCCTGCCTTTCCCTTTTCGCCCTTAATAACGTCGGTTACCGTGGCATTATATATATTTCCCATTGTCAATGCCTCCGAAACGCCGCTTTCGCCGTCGCTTATACGATGTCCCAATCCGGCAAATTTACCGTTTTCGGTTACAAAGGTCAATGTTCCTACGCCGCCTACGTCCTCTTTTAGAAGCAAGCCCAGCTTATATTGCCCGTCCGCTTTATCCTTTACCGCCTCGAAATAGGTATAATGCGTCTTTCCGTTTCTCAAGATTTCGGCGGTTATACCCGATTTATTACAAGAAGATAAGAGCTTTTTAAGCTGATAAATCGAGGATACCTTCGTCGAGTTTATTCCTAAAAGCACGTCGCCCTTTTGTATGTCGGCGTTCTTTGTCGGCGAAATCTCTCCCTTTTCGGTTTTGACAATCGATTTATCCACGACAATCAAGCCCTCCGTATTTATGCTTATACCTATCGGCTTTCCGCTTATATACACGTATACGGCGTCCGAATCGCTTGTTTTTTCGATTGCCGAATTTTGCCCGAAAACCTGCAAATTTTCGTCACTAAACTCAAAAGAGTTATTAAATTTATCGTTTTTTAGAATTGTTACATTGTTAATAAGCGCACAAAACGTGCAAATGGTTATCAAAACGACAAGCACAAGCAATACGCTTCTTTGCACTGTCCTATACACTTCTCTCTCTTCGGTTCGCATATTCTTATCTTGCGCACGCAAGCAAACAACTTCCGTGTAAATTTATGTAAAAAATCAAAAAGAAAAGGCGGACAAAAAGTCCGCCGAACGCTTTTAAGTTAAAAGCTTATTTTGTTTTTTCCTGCTCCAAGATGTTGCGAGCCATGTATACGCCCATAACCGACGCCATCATAAGTCCTCTCGTCCAACCGCTGCTGTCCCCCAAGCAATGCAAGCCGTGTATGGACGTATTGAGCTTCTCGTCCATTTTTATCTTGTTGCTGTAAAATTTAAGTTCCGGGCTGTATAAAAGCGTTTCGTAGCCGGCAAAACCGGGAACAACCTTATCCACAGCCTGAATGAAATTGATTATATTCAACATCGCTCTATACGGCATACCTGCGGTTATATCGCCTGCAACGGCGTCCTTCAAGGTAGGACGAACGTTTGAGAAACCCAATTCCTTTTGCCAGGTACGTTTGCCGTTCAAAATATCGCCGTAGCGTTGCACCATAATCTTGCCTGCGCCAAGCATATTCGTAAGCTCTCCGACGCGTTGCGCATATTCTATGGGTTGCTTAAACGGTTCGGTAAAGGAATGCGAGCACAGAATCGCGAGATTCGTATTGTCGCTCTTCTTTTCCTTATAGCTATGTCCGTTGACAACCGCCAAATCGTTGTCGTAATTTTCCTGCGACACAAATCCGCCGGGGTTCTGACAGAAGATACGCACCTTGTTCTTGAACGGCTCGGGATAGCCTATAAGCTTGCTTTCGTACAGCACGTCGTTGACCTCTTCCATAATCTCGTTGCGAACCTCGACGCGTACGCCTATATCGACAACGCCGGGAGCGTGCGCGATATTATGCACCGAGCACATCTTTTCAAGCCATTCGGCTCCACGTCTTCCCGTCGCGATAATCGTACGCTCTGCGTATATTTCCTCTTTATTTTCGCCCTTTGCGTCCTCGATATACACGCCTTTACAGACGTCACCGTCAAGAATTATGTTGTCGCACTGTCTTCCGAAAATCAAATCGACGCCGTTTTCTCTCAAATAGTTTTCAAGCGCGAGATACAAATCTCTTGCCTTTTCCGTGCCGAGGTGACGAATAGGACAATCCACAAGCTTAAGCCCTGCTTGAATGGCTTTTCTGCGGATTTTCTTAACCTTTTCTTCATTGCCGAGTCCTTCAATATGCTCGTCCGCGCCGAATTCGAGATAAATTTTATCGGTATAATCGATAAGCTCTTGCGCAAGCTGGGAGCCGATAAGTTGCGGAAGCTCACCGCCTACCTCACAAGACAAGGACAGCTTTCCGTCCGAAAACGCGCCTGCGCCGGAAAAGCCCGTCGTAATATGACAATAGGGCTTACAATTTCTGCATTCTCCGCCAAAAGTCTTCGGACACACGCGTTTTTCCACAGGCTGTCCCTTTTCGATGATACACATCTTCTTATCGCTTCCGTTGCGAAGAAGCTCTATTGCGGTAAAGATACCTGCCGGACCTGCGCCGACAATACAAATATCGTACTTTTTCATACACACCTCTACACGGCAAAGCCGTCCGATACCGACGCGCTTAAAATAATATATTATTTTATCGCTCGATTTTTTTGCCGTCGGCGTTATGCGCCCCGACGACGTAACGGATTATAATTCACAATCCACATTCTGTCAACTCTTTGCCACCCACAAAAACAAATGAAATTTATTGTTTT
>CAZUZK010000021.1:16576-24197 GCA_964624745.1 uncultured Bacteroides sp.
CTCTCGTTATATCAACGCCAACTCGCTTATCTTCCCACTCTCGTTATATCAACGCTCAATCGACTATTCTTCTCAAGCACAGCCCCTTATAATAATATCCGTTCGCTTGTTTTTCCCCAATCTTTGCCCACGCCCGAAATTCGGGACAAATTTTTCAACTGTCGATTCTTGTCAATTTTTGAGGCGAACCGCCATAAAATATACAATCGGAGGGGCTGAATGGCTTTGGAAGGTTTGTTATCGCTTTTGAAAAATCTGCTCATATTTTCTTCCTATATGACGGAAAAGAGTTCTTTTCCAAAGCCACTCTCCAAAGAAAAGGAAACCGAATATCTCTTAAAGAGCGCGCAAGGCGACGACGAGGCAAAGGAAATACTTGTCAAGCACAATCTTCGTCTTGTCGCGCACATCGCAAAAAAGTACTCAAACTACGGCGACAACGACGAACTTATCTCGATAGGCTCAATCGGACTTATAAAAGCCATCGAGAGCTTCAAGCCCGACAAATGCACACAGCTTGCCACCTATGCGTCGCGCTGCATCGAAAACGAAATTCTCATGACCATGCGCACAAGCAAGAAGCACCGCTCCAACGTATCTCTCAACGAGCCTATCGGAGTAGACAAGGACGGCAACGAGCTTGTGATAATGGATATGCTTTCTGACGACCATTCCGTAATCGACGACGTTGAAAACTCCATAATGATGGAGAAGCTTCTCAAAATCACAAAAGCAGTGCTTGACGAGCGCGAATACGAAATAATACGCCTGCGCTACGGACTGGGCGGCATAGGCGCGCTCACGCAACGCGAGGTCGCAAAGAAATTCGACATCTCCCGCTCGTACGTTTCCCGTATCGAGAAAAAAGCCCTTGAAAAAATCAAGCACTCTGTAAACAAAGACGATTTACTTTGAGAAAAATCAAGCCCTCGGCAAACAAAGACGATTTACTTTGAGAAAATCTCCACTTTGCCGCCGCAAATATCGATGTGCGCCGCTCCTTTATATCCGTTAGACGGCTCCGCATCGCTTTGTTGACGTTAAAACATATTGACTTATTATCATTAAACGCATAGCTATTTATTTTCGCGCAATACAAAAGCACGCCGCAAGGACGTGCTTTTGAGCTGAAAATTTTATCTTTTGTAAAAAACTATAATCAATTTATCGCAAGCTTATTTTTTCATTTCCTCTTTAAGCTTAACTATGCTTTCGATTTCGTCGAGCAAGGTATTGATGTCCTTAAACTGACGGTGGACGGACGCATAACGCACGTACGCAACGTCGTCTATACTCTTCAAGCCCTCCATCACCATATCGCCAAGAACGCTTGAGGAAACCTCTTGATCGAGCGAATTGAGCAGCTTACGTTGAATATCGTTGACAAGCCTATCGATAGCGGACATCGGAATAGGACGTTTTTCGCAAGCCTTCATAATGCCGACCTTAATTTTATTGACGTCGAACGCCTGACGCGAGCCGTCCTTCTTGACGACCATGACGGGCGTACTTTCGACGGTCTCGTACGTAGTAAAGCGTTTACCGCACACCACGCACTCTCTACGGCGACGTATAGACGTACCGTCCTCGTTCTGTCTTGAATCGACAACCTTACTTTCCAAGCTACCGCAATATATACACTTCATCGCTTGCACCTCGACAAATTATGCGAATATTATACAATATCCGTCAAAGCTTGTAAAGGTTAAATCGCAAAAAAATACTACATTTAGTAGGTAAAACGCCACTCGGCACACAATACGAAGGGAAATTCGGCATATTTTGCGATTTGACGAATACAATCTAAATATGAACCCAAGGCAATATTCGTTTGTCGAGCTATCCAAAAAAACCGTTATAAACGTTGCGGACGGAAAAGAACTGGGACACGCGTGCGACGTGATATTCAACGGTTGCGGAAGCGTATGCGGACTTGTCGTCCCCGGCAAAAAAAGCTTTCTTAAAAGCATAACCAATGCAGAAACGATTTTCATTGCGTGGAATCGCATAGTCAAAATCGGCGCGGACGCCATATTGGTCGAGCTTATAGGAGGCTATGCGTGCGCGCTCGGCGAGGAAGAAGCCAAGCCGCTTGAAGCCGAATAAATTTCAAAAGGCTCTTCACTGCACGGCAGGCTTAATTTTAGACAAGGCGGACTTTTCCAGCCTTGACACCTGCGCCTGCGAAATTCCGACGATATTGCTTATTTCCACCTGCGTTTTCCCGTCAAAATATCTCAACAGCAACACCTGCAATTCGCGTTTAGGCACGTTTTTCAACGCCTCGTAAAGCGCGATTTTTTCCGTCCAGTTTTCCGCATTTTCCTTTTTATCGGCAAGTTGATCTATAAGCTCTGCACCGTCTTCGGAATCGTTGTAAACGGGTTCGTAAAAGGACATCGGCTCGCTCACGGCGTCCAAAGCGCACGCGACTTCGCTTATAGGCAATCCTATCTCTTCTGCGATTTCGAGCATAGACGGATCGTTCGCATTGTTTTTCGACAGCTCTTCCCTTGCGCGCAAGGCTCTGTAGGCAGTATCGCGCAGGCTTCTTGACACCTTAATCGTAGTCCTATCGCGAATTGCCCTGCGCATCTCGCCGATAATCATCGGAACCGCGTACGTGGAGAACCGCACGTCAAGACCGATGTCGAAATTGTCGAGAGCCTTCAATAGCCCCACCATTCCCACCTGAAACAAATCGTCCGCGCTTTCGCTCGATTTAGGGAAACGTCCGACGCAAGACAGCACCAAACGCATATTTGCACGCAAAAACAAATCTCTTGCCTGCGAATCCCCCGCCTTAATTCTCTTCAAAAGTTCGTCGCAATCCTTTGCCGTAAGCTTTGGCAACGACGACGTATCTATACCGCAAATTTCCACCTTGCCCATACAAGCAACCTCCTTTGAGTATGTACCCGTATAGGCAAAAGCGGCTTAAACGCGTCAAATTATCCTAGCTTCTGCATATCCCTTTTAAGGTTATCCACAATTTTCTTTTCCAGCCTCGATATATACGACTGTGAAATCCCCATCATATCCGCGATTTCCTTTTGCGTCATTTCCTCTTTGCCGTACAAGCCGAAACGCAATTCGAGAATCTGCCGTTCTCTCGGAGGGAGCCTGTCGAAGGTATTTTTGAGGATTTGCTTTTCGTCGGAGGCTTCAACGTCGTCGTACACGCAATCGGCGTCAGTGCCGATTACGTCGCTGAGCAGCAACGTATTGCCCTCCCAATCCACGTTCAACGGCTCGTCAAGAGACACTTCGGAGCGAATTTTGCTATTCTTACGCAAGAACATAAGTATTTCGTTCTCGATACATCTCGACGCAAAGGTGGCAAGCTTGATATTCTTGTCGGGATTATAGCTTCCGACGGCTTTGATAAGCCCGATAGTGCCTATTGACACCAAATCGTCCATATCTACGCCCGTATTGTCAAACCTCTTTGCTATGTACACCACAAGCCGAAGATTGTGTTCTATAAGCTGAAGTCGCGCTTCTTCGTTGCCGTTCAGGTACTCGGCAACCGTTTGCGCCTCCTCCTCGGGGGAAAAAGGCGAAGGCAAGCCGTTGCCCTGCGATATGTAATTGACAAAGGATTTTTCCTTAAGCCCAAGCCACTCCAACAGCCTTTGAAACAACTCTCTGATTTTACCTTTCATATATCTTCTCCAAAAAACCGATTTTTATGTACGCGCCTTCGATTTCGTTCTACAAAATCAAAATTAACGCGGTTAGAACATCGAATTTTGCAAAATAATTTCAAAATCGCCGAAGTTCTTTTTCGCAAGCGCGCCGTATGCCGTACAGCCGTATTTGCCGACGTTCACCTTATCCAGCCTGACTATGGGCATATCCGTTTCGCCCCCGACGGTATTGACGTTCACGTATCCTTCGATTTGCACGTCGCCAAGCATTTTTTCAGCGTCGGCAGAGATAATCACAATGGGCAAGCCCGACAAGTCGTCAATCAACAGATTTCCGCTATCGCACAGTCCTTTCACGCAAATATCCTTACCGTTATAGCTTATAACAGCGTCTCTCACCTTCTTTCCGTCCCTACCTTTAAGCTTGACGACGTATCGCGCGATTAGGATTACGACAAATACCGAAAGCGCGATTATCCCCAAAACCGCATAGGAGCTTACGTCAATTCCCAAGGCAAAGGACGATCCGTATACGATTCCTCCGACAAAGAAGGAGCAAATCACAAACAAGGTCAACGATTTTGCGTAATCCTTGCATTTTTCCCTTAAACGCTTACCGTCGTATTTATCGAAAATCAACGTCATTAAAGGCGCAAGCAACAGCTTAATCACGATTTTCACAACGTCGGGAGCAATCGCATAATAAGTCGCGCACACCGCCCCTACCGTCGCGCCGAGAACGGCTCGAAGCTTGTACAGCCGTCGTCGTCGCACACATTGCACAACGGCAATCAACGCCAAATCAACGGCAAGATTATTGAATATCACAAGCTCTATATAAACGCTCACGACAAAAGAATAATACCTGCCGTTTACAAATTCTTTCCTTTTTTGTCGCCCTTGAAAAATAATCTCTAAAATATAATTCAAACCGCAAAAAACATATATCTAAACGGATAGAATTGCAATAAAGCATTAAGCAAGCACTTATAAAAGGACAAAAAAATCCCCTGTCTTATCGACAAGGGATTTCGGCTTGTTAAATTATATTAGGTGCGATCCTTTTTAAGTTTGCGCAAGAATGCAGGAACCTGACGAGCGGTTACGTCCACTCTTGAGGATTGAACCTCGTTTGCAGGTTGCGCTTGTTGCACGGGTTGCACGGGAGTCGGCTGTACGGGTTGCGGTTGCGCAACGGGTTGAGCAGGCTCGACGGGTGCTTGCGGTCTTACGCCGAATTGCGGACGATTCGCAAAGATGTCGGGCTTATAGATAGGAGCCTCTACCTCGGCTTCCACCTCTTCGTGCTCTTCACCCTCGACGTCTGCCGCAGCTTGTGCAAACGTGGTTGCGAATGGTCTGGGAGGTTGCGGTGCGCTGCTTCTTGCAGGCGCAAGATTTCTGTCCACAAAACCGGTTGCGATAATGGTGATTTCAATATCCTTTTTGTCGGGTACGAATGCCGTGCCGAGAATGATGTTTGCGCTCGGATCCACAACTTGCTTTACGATGTCGCAAGCCTCGGTAACCTCGCCCAAGAGCATATCTTCACCGCCTGTGATATTGACGATAATGCCGGTTGCGCCCTCGATGTCCGTTTCGAGCAACGGGCTGAATACCGCGCCTCTAACCGCTTCGATAACTCTCTTTTCACCCTTGCCGTAGCCGATACCCATGTGTGCGAGTCCCTTGTTTGAAAGGATTGTGCGCACGTCGGCGAAGTCGAGGTTGATAAGCTCGGGATTTGCGATAACGTCGCTGACGCCTTGAACGCCTTGGCGCAACACGTCGTCCGCGATTTCAAAAGCGCGCTTAAAGGAAATGTTCTTGTCAAGCACCTCGATAAGCTTTTGGTTGGGGATAACAAGAAGCGTATCAACGAAGTTTTTGAGGTTTTTGATACCCTCTTCCGCATTCTTCATACGTTGCGCACCCTCGAAGTTAAAGGGCTTTGTAACGACTGCAACGGTGAGGATATTCATCGATTTTGCGATTTCGGCAATAACGGGAGCAGCACCCGTACCGGTGCCACCGCCCATACCTGCGGTGATAAACAAGAGGTCGATGTCTTTAAGAGCCGCTTTTATGCGTTCGCGAGATTCTTCGGCAGCTTTTCTTCCCACCTCGGGGTCGGAGCCTGCGCCAAGACCGCCCGTCATGTTCGCGCCGAGTTGAATTTTGCAATGCGGAGCGACAAGGGACATATTGAGAGCCTGCATATCGGTGTTCATAACAACAAAGCTCGCGCTTTTAACGCCTGCGCGAATCATGTTGTTGACTGCGTTGTTACCGCCACCGCCTACGCCTACGACCACAATATTTGCTTTGCCCGGTTTCTTTTGGGAAACGGGTTGGTAATCTTCGTGTACGGAATATTCCTCGACGGGAGCTTCAACAGCTTCTTCGACGACTTCTTCTTCGTTCTCCTCTGTTTGGTCGATTGCATTCGCCATATCGGGCGTCCAACCGAATTTCTCAAAATCTATCATTTTTTACCTCCGTTGAATATCTTTTTTATAAACGCTCCGAAATCGAATTTGGAAAGGTTGTCCGCCATAAGCAACAACGATGCCTTCGAGCTATCGTCGGGCTTGACGAACCCGGGAAGCTTCGGAGTGATGATTTCTATGTTTTTGCCGAGCTGTTCGCTCAAATATTTTGTCGCGCCTCGCATAGAAGCTATGCCGTCGCCTGTGAGATATACCGGCATATAGGAGGGTGCGTCCTCTTCGATTTCTTTGATAATATCGCTTATCACGTCCGCAAATACGTCGAGACGATTCTTTGCGATTTCGCAAGCGTCCGACGCGTACACAATGTTTTCGCCGTCGCTTACAAGCACCGCTTCTTCACTGTAATTGAGGTTGAGGTCAACAAGTCGTTTTGCCTCCTCCGCCATATCGAACGGAACCTCGAGAGCCTCGAAAATATCTGCGCAAACGTGCGCGCCGCCCATCGAAAAAGACTTCATTTCCAATATACCCTCGCCCTTTGCCAAGGAAACGGAGGAAGAAAGATAGCCTACGTCGATGAGCATATAAACGTCGTCGCGTTGCTCTTTTTCAAGCAGTCCCATGCACTCTGCCCAGCAGGACGCAACGTATCTTACGTCGTTAAAGCCAAGCGCAAGCGCAACTTCGTCAAACATATCCACAAAGCCTTTTTCGCAAAGCATATACGATACGCAGGCTTCAACCTTGACGGCCTCCATGTCGCGCACGTCGTCGTATATCTTGTCGTCGCCGTTGATAGAATAATATATTGCCGAAGTGTTTATTGTCAAATATTTGTCCGTATCGAAATCATCGCCCTTCTTAAGAAGATAAGAAATGTCGTCGTCCACAACTCGTCTTTGTCTGTCAAGACGGATTTCAACCTCTTTTGCAACGACGGTAACAAACTCGGCAGGAACGCCTATAAACAAGCGTTTCGTGCGAGAGTCCGCCGATTTCATGGCGTCGAGCAATACGGATTTTGCAATGGCAACGGTTTCGGGCTGGTCGAACCACTCGCCGTTTTCATAGCCCTGATGCTGTTTTTCGACAACAGCTTTAATGCCGAAAACGCTCTGCGCCCTTTTTGCGCCTACTATTGCGCTAACCAAGCGAGAGTTTACGTCAAGCACCGCTATGTCCTTTGTAAAAATAGAACCCATATTTCCCTCAAACGCGCATTCGCGCGTATTATTTATAATATAATTATATATAAAATATAAAGCGTGTCAATAAATTTTTCAAATTTTTTTTATCAATTTTGACAGCAAGAATTTTCTACACGCTAGCAGTCGGTGTAAAAGCTCGCAAAGCGAGCGTGTTTCCTACAGCCTATTCATAGCACACTCATACACGGTATTTACATTTTCGGGGTATGAAAGCTCGCAAGGCGAGCGTATTTCCTGCCCGACTGATGGCTTCGTTGTACAAGTGAGCCGATGTGCTTTGTTCTTTTTCATCGGCGAACGAGTGGCATAA
>CAZUZK010000022.1:0-23619 GCA_964624745.1 uncultured Bacteroides sp.
CCTCACCGTTCTCGACGAAATGAACATAGCGCGTGTCGAGTACTATTTTGCGGAAATGCTTTCAATTCTCGAAATGCCGTCCCGCGACGAGTGGATTGTAGACCTTGTTCCGTCCGGCTGGGCAAACGACCCCAAGCACATAGAAAAGGGACGCTTCAAGCTTCCGCAAAATATGTGGTTTATCGGCACGGCTAACAACGACGACTCTACATTCGCCATCTCGGATAAGGTTTACGACCGTGCAATGCCGATAAACATCAACAGCAAGGGCGTACCGTTTGACGCGCCGTGGGCTGATAATATCTTCATAAGTTACAAGCACCTCGAGGCGATGTTCAAAGAATCGCAGGAGGTATACAAGGTTTCGCAAGAGGTTCTCGACAAGGTAAATTTGCTTGACGACTACGTTATCGAGCATTTCCGCCTCGCGTTCGGCAACCGTATCGTGAAGCAGCTCAAGGAGTTCGTTCCGTCCTATGTCGGTTGCGGCGGCACCGAAATAGACGGCTTGGACTACGTGCTTTGCAACAAGATATTCCGCAAATTCGAGTCCTTGAACCTGTCTTATATCCGTGACGAAATAGACGGACTTATCTTGTATTTGAGCGAGCTTTTCGGCGAAGAAAATATGCAAGAAAGCAAGGAATATATCAATCGACTCAAAAAATTGTTCTAATACGCGTCGGTATAGAATATGGCAGACAACAAGATTACAAGAGATGTGTACAAAGCGTACGCAAGCAAAATTGCTTCCGTTCTCGACAAGGAGGACTTTTACGAGCAATTCAAAAAGCGCGTCGATAAAGGCTCGTCCAGCTTTAAGCTTGCAAAAAAACGCCTTATTCAGGACATTTCCATTGACTGGATAGACACAATCGAGAGCATTTTGCCGAATCTTGATACGATTGTCCGCAATCCGAGAAAGTTTATCGTGCAGGAGGAGGACATCGTGGACGTTTCGCTTGCGCGCAGCATTTCCACCGAATCCGTCAAATATCTTGCACAGCATACCAATATGATTTCAAAGGTTGACGAAAAGACAGGCGACGTCACCCCCTCGAAGATACTCAACATCACAAAAGAGGAATCCTTTGAAATATACGAAAACCGCTTTATTTACACGCTTCTTCTCAAGCTCAAGGATTTTGTAACAATGCGTTACGACAAGATAAAAAAAGCGTCGGCAACGCAGGACGTTTTGGAGCTTGACATCGAATCGCGCTTCAATCTTCCCAGCAAAAAGATTACCTATCGCACGGAGTATTTTGCGCAATTAAGCTTTGACGAGGTTATGCGCCTCGATCCCGATACGCTCACCAAAATCGAACGCGTCGCAAAAATCGACCGCATTATCACCGACTTTTTGTCCTCGTCATTTGCAAAATCCATGCGTAATTCCGCGCCGGTACGTCCGCCGATTATGCGTACGAACGTCATTTTGAAGGAGCCGAATTTCAAAAAGGCACTTACGCTTTGGCAGTTTATCGAAACATATCAGCAGACGGGCGGTTTTTCAACGAGCGACGAGGTTGAGGATTATCCCATAGAAGACGCAAGCATAGAAAAATTGCGTAATATGGTGACGCTCAACACTATGGTTTTTGAAAGCCTGTACGACGAGTGCGAAAGCGATATGGACATGGAGGATAAGGAGTTTGCCGATTTCCTGCGCGTCGGACAGATGGATTTTGAAAAGGACAAAATCGATCGCGACGAATTTGCCCAAAAGCTCGACGATCAGATTGAAAACGAAGAGGAACAGAACAACGTCGAAGAGGTGAAGGCTCAAGAAGAAGAGGAGGCGGAAAAGGAAATTCCGCCCGAAAAATTGCCCGAGCCGGATAAACCGCAAGAAATAGAAAAAGAGATAGAAAAACCGCACGAAATCGAAAAGGAAATCGTTGTCGAACGTCCCGTCGAGGTGGAACGCCTTAAGGAAATGCCGCCAAAGGCAGATCAGGAAGAGGTGGATTTGGAGCCGGATGCGGAGAAATTCGATCAGCATCTGTTTGAGGTTCGCAAGGTGTTCAAGCGCCCCGACGACGACAAGCTCAAGCAAGAGGAGATTATCAAGGCGCGCGACGCTATCGACCGTTGTCTTACGTCTTATAGACGTATCAAGCAAGAAGAGCTTGAAGAGCGCGACAGACAAGAGCGTATACGCCGTCGCAGAGACGATATCAAAAAGCGTGCCGAGGCGTTCAAAAAGCAACGCGAGGAGCTTGAAAAAAATATCGGCGGCATAGAAACCAATACCTTGGGAATGGATCCGTTCAGCTATCAAAAGGCAAAGATAGCCGAGCAAAAGCGTAAGGAAGAGCTTATCGCGCAAGAGAACGAGCGCAAAGCCGAGCTGGAAAAGCTCAAGAAGAGAAAAATAGAAAGGGTTGACGACGAACACCTCGAGCTTGAAGATAAAAACACGGAGGGAATCGTTCGCTCTATAGACGAAACCGAAAAGGCTCGCGCAAAAACAGCGTCGAAGAATGCGAAAATCGATATGAGCCTTGACGCTATAGACGCGGTTATGCCGCTTGAGGGCGACGTGCCGCTTGTGCCGAGAGGAGTGTATAAAAACACCCCGATTGTCGAACGCGTACCCGAAGAGGAAGAAAAGCTCAAGCAAAGCGAAGAAAAGTCGCCGAAGAAGCCCGGAAGGATACGCAAAGCAAAGCAGGAGAATATAACTCCTTGGAGCGACGAGCCTAAAAAACAGGCGGAATTGAAGCCCGTTGACGAAAACAAGGTTAAGGTCGGCGAGGTTCACGTCAAGTCCGACGACGCGATTACGCCGTGGGGAGAGGACGCAAACCTCGGTAAGCTTGACGACAAGCAGGAAACCGACAAGAGAAAACGTCGTGCGAAGACGACGGAGCAAGGCGTAGAAAACGTTATTGACGCAACGGATTCCGAAGAAAACGCGTCTAAAGCCAATCGCAAAAAAATGCCGAAGGATCCGTGGAGCTTAAGCGCAACCACGCTCAATCAAAAATATTCGACGCCGAGTGGCAAAAACAAGCATATCGAAGCGGTGGACGAAAACAAGGTCAAGGTCGGCGGTATACGCTTTAAGAAGGATAGCGGTATAGTCGATCCGTTCGGCGAGATATACGACGTATCGTCGGCGGTGGAAAAGCACGACGACGATGAAAGCAAATAACAATCTCGTTTGGCGATAATGAGCAAGCAAGAAAAAGGCGAAAATACACAAATAAGCAAAGCAAAAAAGATATACAACGTCGTGTCAACGGTCGTTGTTGCTTTGATATTTGTGTTTTTGGTTGCCGTAGTTGCGATAATGCTCGTTCAGCGCAAAAGCGGAGGCGAAACGGAAATCTTCGGCTACTATATGTTCGACGTGCTTACCGACAGCATGAGCGGAACTATAGAAAAAGGTGAGATTATACTTTGTAAAAAGGTTGAGGATACAAGCCTGCTAGGGGTGGGGGATATTATCACCTTCACCGCGCCGAGCGGTATGGTTAAGGGCTACAACGAAACTCATAGGATAGTCGAAATATCTTATGCGCAGGACGGAAGTATAGCGTATATCAAAACGGCAGGAGATAAGCTTTACGACGGACAAATCAAGGTTGACGATTGGGAACTTAATCCGGACAACGTTAAAGCTGTTTTCGTCAAAAAATCCGCTTTTTTAGGCGGTTTGAAGAGCTTTATGTCCCATTGGTACGGCTATGTCGTGTTGGTCGTAATACCATTGTCTATAGTGGCAGGATTGATTATCGTCGGCTACGTGCGAGACAGGCTCGCGCTTGAAAAGGAGAACAAGACTCCCGACATAGAAAATATGAGCGACGAAGAGAAGAGAAAGCTTCTCGATACGCTTTTAGAGGACAAAACGGACGACAACGAATCCGAGCAATGATAAAAGGCACTTCCGAGTGCTTTTTCTTTTTGAGTTTAACCTTGATTTAATGCAAATCGCATATAATTTATTCTCGGCGCAAAAACATTTGTAAAAATATTTTTTCGCGGTATCTAAACGGACGAAACGATATTACATATCCACTTTGCAAAAAGCGGTGTGTCAAAATATATTGCGTTTTTTCAAGCCTTATGCTAATATAAAAAGACTTATAATATATATAGGGGAAAATTATGCTTGCCAAGATATTAAGTTATGCTTTGGACGGACTCAACGGATATGCGGTAGACGTTGAAGTGGACATCAACAGCGGCTTGCCGGGCTACGATATGGTCGGGCTTGCTTCGACCGCTACGAAGGAAAGCAAAGAGCGTGTTCGTTCGGCGATAAAAAACAGCGGTTTTCAGTATCCTGCAAAGCGCATAATCGTCAATCTCGCGCCTGCCGACACGAAGAAAGAGGGGGCTATCTTCGATTTGCCGGTTGCAATAGGCATTATGGGCGCGACGGGACAGCTTGAAAACAAATCGTACAAGCAATACGTGATTATAGGCGAGTTGTCTCTCAACGGCGAGTTAAGGCACGTCAACGGCATTATGCCGTTGCTTATCTCGGCAATGCAGGACGGACATCGCAAATTTATAATTCCGTCGGCAAACGCGTCCGAAGCAAGCTTTATCGAGGGTATAGAGGTCTACGCGCTCGACACGCTTCGCGACGTAGTGGATATGTTGAGCGGAGTGGTTTACGAGAGCGTTCCCACATCGAAGTACGAAAACGCTTGTATAGCGCACGGCTACGGCGTCGATTTTGCGGACGTCAAAGGGCAGACCGTCGCAAAACGCGCGCTTGAAATAGCAGTCGCAGGCGGACATAACGTGCTTATGATAGGACCTCCCGGCGCAGGCAAAACAATGCTTGCAAAGTGCGTGCCTACAATTATGCCCGAGATGACATTTGACGAAGCAATCGAGGTCACAAAGGTACATAGCGTTGCAGGGATTTTGGACGGAAGCGTCGGTATCGTCACGACAAGACCGTTTAGAACTCCGCACCATACAACCACCGTTCCGGCATTGGTCGGAGGCGGCGCAAAGGCGAAGCCGGGCGAGGTTAGCCTTGCAAACCACGGCGTTTTGTTCCTCGACGAAATGCCCGAATATTCCCGTCATGCGCTTGAAACCCTCCGTCAACCGTTGGAGGACAGAAAGGTAACCGTATCAAGAGTTCAGCAAACCACGGAATATCCTGCAAATTTCATGCTGATTGCAAGTATGAATCCGTGTCCGTGCGGAAACTACGGCTCAAAGAATCAAATCTGCCGCTGCACGCCATCTCAAATTCACAATTACGTGTCGAAATTGAGCGGACCGCTTATGGACAGAATAGATTTGCAAATCGAGGTTGATAATATCACTTACGACGAATTGCGCACGAAACACGCAGGCGAAACGTCCGCGCAAATTAAGGCGCGCATAAATCGCGTACGCGATATTCAAAGAAAGCGTTTTGCAAACGACGGCATTTTGACAAATGCGGAGATGAACGCAAAGCAGCTGGCAAAATATTGCCAAATCGACAAGGAATGCGAAAGACTGCTTCAAAAAGCTTTCGACAAACTCAATTTGAGCGCGAGAGGCACAACGAGAATCCTCAAGGTCGCGCGCACCATCGCGGATATAGAAGAGTGCGAAAATATTTTGCCGACTCATATCGCGGAAGCGATACAATACAGAGGACTTGATAGGAAGTACAGTTGATGGACGCAAGAGATTTATCCTCAAAGGTTTTGTTTGCGCTACAATACGTCGAAGAGCTGTCCTGCAAAAAGAAGCTCGCGCTTTTGGATTGCGTGGACGAACCCGAGGAGCTTGCCGACGGCATAAACAAGCCCGTTGTTTACAAGCTTTTAGGTGAGGAAAAGGCGGCGGAATTTTACGAAAAGCTTGCGGCTTTCGACAAGCTTGCCGACGAGCTTGCAAAGCGAGAAATACATTGGATAACGTATCTCGACGCGGAATATCCGACAAGACTTAACGAACTTTTCGACAAGCCGATATTGCTCTTTGCCAAAGGCAACGTGTCAGCGCTTAACGCGGATTCGATTGCCGTTGTCGGCACTCGTCGTCCGACGAGATACGGAAGCAGAGTCGCTCAAGAATTTGCAGGGGAATTTGCAAAAGCCGGGCTTTGCGTCATATCGGGACTTGCAAGAGGAGTGGACGGCATTGCGCATAAGGCGTGTATCGATTGCTCGGGTACTACGATTGCGGTGTTTGCAAGCGGTCTCGATATAGTGTATCCGGCAGAGCATAGAGGGCTTGCGGACAATATACTCGCAAACGGCGGTACGCTTGTAAGCGAATATCCGGTAGGCACAAAGCCGTTGCAATATCATTTTCCCGAGCGTAATCGCATAGTCAGCGGACTTGCAAGGGCGGTTTTTCTTCCGCAAGCGGCAAAAAAGAGCGGTTCGCTCATAACGATGCGACTTGCCATAGAGCAAGGCAGAGATATATTCGCCGTGCCGAGCAACGTGTACGACGAGGAGAGCGCGGGCAACAACGAGCTGTTGAGAGAAATGCCGCACGCGCTTGTGATTTCCCCCGAAGACGTGCTGGACGCAATGCGCGTTGCAAGGGAGGTCGTGAAGAAGCAACCCATAGAGCTATCGCTTATGGAAAACGCGATACTCGAAGCCTTGCATGACGACGAAAAGCATTTCGAGGAGCTTATAGAGGAAACGTCGCTTGGCGTAAGCGAGCTTACGAATTTGCTTTTTAATCTCGAAATCGAGGGCTTAATCGTCAAGACCGCAGGCAATTATTACGCCTTGGCGTAATCGTAAGGATAATCAAAGAGGGGGTACACCCCGAGGAGATAGAATGAAACAACTCATAATAGTCGAGTCACCGCACAAGGCAAAAACCATACAGAAATATCTGGGGAACGAAGCGCAGGTGCTCGCATCGAAGGGGCACGTGTGCGATTTGCCCGCGCGTTCTTTAGGCATCGACGTCAACGACGGCTTTAAGCCGCAGTACATCGTTACGCCGGACAAGGAAGCAACCATAAAACAGCTGTCGCAAGCGGTGAAAAAATACGACAAGATATATCTTGCAACCGACCCGGACCGCGAGGGTGAAGCCATTTCGTGGCACTTGAAAAACACGTTGGGCGTAAAGGGCGACAAGGTACGTATAGAATTTAACGAAATATCGCCGAAAGCCGTTCGCGCGGCTATGGAAAATCCGCGCGAAATCAACATGGATTTGGTCAACAGTCAGCAAGCAAGACGCGTGCTGGACAGACTTGTCGGCTACAAGATTTCCCCTATACTTTCAAGAAAGCTGAAACCCAGTCTTTCGGCAGGACGCGTGCAATCCGCGGCATTGAAAATGATAGTGGACAGAGAAAAGGAAATCCGCGATTTCAAGCCCGAAGAGTATTGGACGATAAGCGCGCTTTTGCTTAAGGACGGCGCAAAAAAGACGAAAGCAAATCTTTTCAACGCCGCGCTCAACGATAGAAACGGCGAAAAAATCAAGCCCGGCTGTGCGGACGAGGCGTACGCGATTACGGACTTAATGCGTCGTTGCGATTATCGCGTGGACGAGGTTAAAAAGAGCGTATCCTTCTCAAAGCCCGCACCTCCGTTTACGACAAGCACGATGCAACAGGAGGCGAGCCACAAACTCAACATGACGGCGGAGCGCACGTCGAGAGTTGCTCAACAGCTTTACGAGGGCGTAAACATCGAGGGCGAGGGACAACACGCGCTTATCACGTACATTCGTACGGACAGCGTGCGTATTTCTCCCGACTTTGCAAAATCCGCATTGCAGTTTATCGCAAAAACGTACGGTAGCGAATACGCTCCCAAAACGCAAAATATATACAAGACCAGCGATAACGCGCAAGACGCCCACGAGGCAATTCGTCCCATAGATCTAAATCGCACCCCGAAATCTCTCGAGGGCAAGATGGACAGAGACGCTTTTAGATTGTACAAGCTTGTTTATGAGCGCTTTATGGCGTCGCAGATGACGCCTGCCGCCTACAACACGATGAAGGTGCATATCGTCGGCGAGAGCGACGGCGAGAAACTCGGCTTTTTGGTGAAGGGCAAGAGCGTTAAATTTAAGGGTTATACCGCCGTTTATTCGGCAACCGTCGAGGAAAACGACGATGATAGGGAGCTTGACACGATGCCCGACCTCAACGAGGGAGAGCATTTGAATCTCGACGACGTGAGCTGTGAACAAAAGTTCACCAAACCGCCGTCCAGATATAACGACGCGACGCTCGTAAAGGCACTTGAAGAAAACGGCATCGGACGTCCGTCTACGTACGCGAGCATAATCTCGGTCATCGCAAAGCGCGAATACACGCAGAAGCAACAGAAATCCATTGTTCCGACGCAGCTCGGCGAAACCGTATGCGAATATATGGAAAAGAATTTCCCCGACATCATGAACCTCAATTTCACCGCCAGACTCGAAGGCGCGTTGGATAGAGTTGCTGACGGCAATCAGCAGTGGCAAGAGCTTATAGGCGCATTCTATCCGCGTCTTATGAAGTTTGTCGAACGTGCGGCAAAGCAGGGCGGACAAAGCTATATGCCCGACGAAGAGAGCGACGAGGTATGCGAAAAATGCGGCGCGAAAATGGTGGTAAGACACGGTAAATACGGTCCCTTCCTCGCTTGCCCGAATTATCCGAAATGCAAAAACATTAAGAAGATAATCGAGGTGGTCGGCAAATGCCCCAAGTGCGGAGGCAACGTGAGCAAGCGCGTGTCCAAGGCAGGCAAGACCTTCTACGGCTGTACCAATTATCCCGAATGCGACTTTATAAGTTGGGATATACCGGCACCGTATTTCTGCCCCGATTGCGGAGCCACCATGAAGGTTGTAAAGCGCGAGGAAAAGACGTATTACGTCTGCACCGATCACAAGTGCAAGCACAGAGAACTCGTCAAGGACGAAAGCGCGGAATAATAAACGGCATTCGATTGCCGAGCGTAAAGAGAATAACGTTTGCTTCTTGAAGCAAAACAACGGAATTGTATGAACAAAGCTGTCAAAATCATAGGAGGAGGACTTGCAGGGTGCGAAAGCGCGTTGCAACTTCTCAAAAGAGGTCTTTCCGTAACGATGTACGAAATGCGTCCCCAAAAGCAGACGGGAGCGCATAAGAGCGACTCGCTTGCGGAGCTTGTCTGTTCCAATTCCTTGAAATCCTGCGAGCCTTGCACTGCTTCGGGGCTTCTTAAGGAAGAACTTGATTTGACGGGCTGTGAGCTTTTGAAGCTTGCAAGAGCCAACAGCGTTCCGTCGGGAAGCGCGCTTTCTGTGGACAGAGCGGGTTTTTCAAAAGCGGTTGAAGAAAAGCTGTTCTCGTATGATAGCTTTAAGCTCGTCCGTGAGGAAATAACCTCGTTGCCGGAGGGCGCGACGATTATCGCTACGGGACCTCTTACGTCGGACGCGTTCGCGGACGTGGTGGGAAAGCTTACCGGCAAGGACAGATTGTTCTTTTACGACGCGATAGCTCCGATTGTGGAATTTGACAGCATAGATATGTCAAAGGCGTATTTCGGCGGTCGCTACGGCAAGGGCGGAGAGGATTATCTCAATTTGCCGATGCAAAAGGACGAATACGAGCTTTTTTACAACGAGCTTGTCAAGGCGCAGACGGTGGTGCTTCACGATTTTGAAAAAAGCGAATTGTTCGACGGCTGTATGCCTATAGAGGAAATGGCAAAGAGAGGAAGCGACACGATACGCTTCGGACCGCTGAAGCCTGTCGGGCTACGAAATCCCGTAACGGGCGAAAAGGCATACGCCGTAGTGCAACTGAGGAAAGAGAACGTCGCAGGCGATTGCTATAATCTTGTGGGCTTTCAAACCAATCTTACGTACGGCGAGCAAAAGAGAGTGTTCAGGCTCATTCCCGCACTTAAAAACGCAGAGTTTTTGAGATACGGCATTATGCACAGAAACACTTATATCAACGCTCCCGACGTGCTTGACGACACCTTCCGCCTTAAAGGAGAACAACCCGTGTATATAGCAGGACAGCTTTCGGGCGTGGAGGGCTACGTCGAAAGCATAATGAGCGGAATGATAGCAGGGCAAGCAATGGCGTGCGAACTGAACGGAGAGAGGCTTCAAGTCCCGTCCGACGTGACGATAATCGGCTCGCTTTGCAAATACATATCGACGCGAACGCTCGACTTTAAGCCTATGAACGCCAACTTCGGCATACTACCGCCCATTACCGGCGTGAGAGATAAAGCAAAGAGAAAGCAGGCTTATCACGACAGAGCGATCAACGCGATAAAGAACGAAAAATAATTTCTACGGCAAAAGCTTATGAGATAAAGCATACCGATAGAAATCCGAAAACGAGAGCAATCTCGATAAAATTTGAAAAAACTTTGGAGGAATAACACTATGGTGGAATTTCGCGGAACTACAATATGCGCCGTGAAGAGAAACGGCGAAACGGCGGTTGCCGGCGACGGACAGGTCACAATGGGCGAAAACGTCATTATGAAGGGAAACGCCGTCAAGGTTAAGCGCATATACAACGACAAGGTTGTCGTGGGCTTTGCAGGCTCTGTTGCGGACGCCTTCGCGTTGTCCGAGAGATTTGAAGCTATGCTTCAAAAATATAGCGGAAATCTTATGCGTGCGGCTGTGGAACTTGCTGAACTTTGGAGAAACGACAAGGGCGGAAGAAAGCTCGAAGCGTTGCTTATTGCGGCGGACGCAACGTCCGTGTACGTGATTTCTGGTACGGGTGAGGTTATCGAACCCGAAAACGGTATCGTCGCAATCGGCAGCGGCGGAAACTATGCGTTGGCGGCGGCTCGCGCACTTGCGTCCGCAACCGATTTGAGCGCAAAGGAAATCGCATACAAGGCATTGAAAATCGCAAGCGAAATATGCGTATACACAAACGACCACATCACGGTCGAAACCGTTTAACGAGGTGAAATATGGAAAACAACGTTTTGACTCCCAAGCAAATAGTCGCCGAGCTTGACAGATATATCATAGGTCAACACGACGCAAAGGTCGCCGTGGCGATTGCGCTTCGCAACCGTTATCGCAGAAGCAAGCTTTCAGAGGAAATGCGCGAGGAAATCACTCCCAAAAACATCATTATGAAGGGGCCGACCGGCGTCGGTAAAACGGAAATCGCCCGTCGATTGGCAAAGGTTGTGAAGGCTCCCTTCGTAAAGGTGGAGGCAACAAAATTTACCGAGGTAGGCTACGTCGGTCGCGACGTAGAGAGCATAATAAGAGATTTGGTGGAGGTGTCAATTCGCCTCGTCAAAGACGAGAAGTTTAAGGAGGTAATGCCCAGAGCCACCGAAATCGCAGAGAATAAGCTTTGCGAAATCTTGCTTCCCGTCCGCAAAAACGCCGCAGGCACGACGGATAAGAGCGACGCTCAATTAAAGGAAGAGTTGCTTCAGGAAATCCGCGCAGGACATCTTGACGGCATAACCATCGAGATGGAAATAAGACAACAGCCCAAGCCCATACAGCTTCAGCCCGGCAACGCTCCCGGCAACGAAATCGATTTGGGTAGCATTTTCGGCGGTATGATAGGCAAGGGACAGGTTAAAAAGAGAAAGCTCACCGTCAAACAGGCTATGGACTTTATCGTAAACCAGGAAGCCGAAAAGATGGTAGATCAAGACGCCATCACGCAAGAGGCATTGCAAAGAGCGGAGCAGGACGGCGTTGTATTCCTTGACGAGATAGACAAAATTGCCGCAAACGATTCGGGACAGCAAAGCGGTCACGACGTATCAAGAGAGGGCGTTCAAAGAGACATTCTTCCAATAGTCGAAGGAAGCACGGTTCAGACGAAGTACGGTTCGATTCGCACGGATTTCATTCTGTTTATCGCCGCAGGCGCATTCCATATTTCTCGTATGGAGGATTTGATACCCGAGCTGCAAGGCAGATTCCCGATAAGAGTCGAGCTTGACAATCTCACAAAGGACGATTTCGTGAAAATTCTCACCGAGCCTGATAACGCAGTGTTGAAGCAATACAAGGAATTGCTCGGAGTGGACGGCGTTGCGCTCAACTTCTCCGACGACGCGATAGACGAAATCGCAAGAGCCGCGTTTGAGGAAAACGAAAATAGCGAAAATCTCGGCGCGCGTCGTTTGCACGCGGTACTGGAAGCGCTTTTGAAGGACGTTTTGTACGAAGCGGACGACAACGTAACCAAGGAAATCCATATAGACAAAGCGTACGTCGAGGAGCATTTAAGCTCGACGTTAAAGGAAAGAAATTTGCGCCGTTTCATAATCTAAGGAAAGGAGAGGGGCAGTATGATAAACATACCCAAAGGCACAAAAGATATGTTGCCGCAAGAGGCATACAAATGGCACTATGTCGAGAACGTGGCTCGCGAGGTCGCTTCGGAGTTCGGCTTTAAGGAAATTCGCACGCCGATGTTCGAGCATACCGAGTTGTTCTTGCGCGGCGTTGGCGAAACTACGGACATCGTGACAAAGGAAATGTATACGTTCGACGATAAAGGCGGAAGAAGCATGACGCTTCGTCCCGAGGGAACCGCAGGCGTCGCAAGATGCTTTATCGAAAACGGCTTGCATCAAGGCATTATGCCTATGAAGGCATACTATATCGCAAGCATTTTCAGGTACGAAAAGCCTCAAAACGGAAGATTGAGAGAACATCATCAGTTCGGCGTCGAATGCTACGGGAGCGATTCCCCGAGCGCGGACGCAGAGGTTATTTCTCTTGCTTCTACCTTCTTGAGAAAGGTCGGCTTAAAGGATTTGGAGCTTAATCTCAACAGCATAGGTTGTCCGCATTGCAGAGCGGAATACAACAAGGCGTTGAAGGAGTATATCGGCGCAAATCTGCATCTTATGTGCGGTCAGTGCCAAGCTCGCTTTGAGAAAAATCCTTTGAGAATCCTCGATTGCAAAGAGGAAAAATGCAAGCAAATCACTCAAAACGCACCCAAAATCACGGATTATCTGTGCGACGATTGCAGAGCGCATTTTGAAGAAGTACAATGCATTCTTTCAACGCTCGGCATTGAGTTCAAGGTGAATCCCGGCATCGTGCGCGGTCTTGATTATTACACGCGTACGGTTTTTGAATTCGTGTCAACGGATATAGGCGCGCAGGGCACCGTTTGCGGCGGCGGCAGATACAATAATCTCGTGGAAGAGGTCGGCGGAAAGCCTACGCCTGCAGTCGGCTTCGGCTTGGGCTTGGAAAGATTGCTGCTCGTGCTTGAAAATACGTCCAACCTGAACGCTTGCCCCGAATGCTCCGACGTCTACGTCGCGCCGCTCGGAAAGGACGCGCAGGACGTGGCTCGCGTGCTGGTGAGTAAGCTCCGTATCAACGGAGTTAAAGCCGAGACGGATATTATGGATAGGGGCGTAAAGGCGCAAATGAAGTATGCAGATCGCACGGGCGCGAAATACGTCGTGGTTATAGGCGACGACGAAATCGCAAAAGGCGTGGTTCAAGTGAAGAGAATGAGCGATTCTTCCGTCGGGGAGTGCGCAATCGACGCATTGTGCGAATATTTCAAAAAATGACAGAACGCGGTGTAGTTGTAAAAATCAACGGCAAAAAAGCCACCGTTCGCTTTGAAAGAAGAAGCGCGTGCGACAAGTGCCATATGTGTGCCGTCACAAAGGACGGTATGAAGGTCGAGGTTGTCGTAGATAACGCTCTCGGAGCGAACGTAGGCGATTTCGTTGAGGTAGAAATGGGCGAAAGATACGTCCTTACCGCCGCGGCAATCGTATACGTTATACCCCTTGTGCTTGTCGGCGTCGGCGTGGGAATCGGAACGATTTTAAGCGAGCTTGCCCAAGTGCTTATAGCTCTTGGCGGACTTGTTGCAGGCTTTGCGATAGCGTTTGTTCTCGACAGGTTCGTAATACGCAAGAAAAAAGGCTTTTGCCCCGTTATGAAGGCAATATGCCCGGACGGCGTGCAGGGTTATATGCAATCGGCGAGCACGGCTTGCGGCAATGCCGACGACAAGGTAAACGAGCTTGCCGATAACAAGGACGGCGTGTCCGACGAGTTATCTTGCGACGCGCATGAAAACGACGCAAATTGCGCAAATGCGGATAATACGAGCGTTGACGGGGAATAATTAGGTAACGTCTTCAATCGACAAAACGTCGAAATATGCGACTTTGAATATCGAAATAAGCAATTTGCAAAATCCATTGCGATAAACGCAATATCACAAGCTTTTATCAAGGAGAAATAATATGGCTGACTACGTTGTATTGAATGAAAACAATTTTGACGAAACCGTAAAAAACGGCGTGGTGCTGGTTGATTTTTGGGCAACCTGGTGCGGACCGTGCAAGATGCTTGCTCCCAACGTCGAGGAAATAGCGACGGAGTACAAGGGCAAGGCGACGGTTTGCAAGGTAGACGTTGACGAAAATCCCGATTTGGCACAACGCTTCGGCATTATGTCAATACCGGCACTGTTCGTTTTTAAGGACGGAGAGGTCAAAGAAAAGCTCATCGGCTATCGCCTTAAAATGCAGATTGCCGAGGTGCTCGACAAATATATCGGATAAATTGTTCGGAGTTACGCAAGATGATTGATTTGAAAAGCATAAAAGCCGTTGACGAAGAATTGTATTCGTCAATGCTTAAAGAGTACGAGCGGCAACAGCACAATCTCGAACTTATTGCAAGCGAGAACATCGTGTCCGAGGCGGTGCTGGCGGCGACAGGCTCGTATTATACCAACAAATATGCGGAGGGTTATCCGCGCAAACGCTATTACGGCGGCTGTGAATACGTAGATGTTGCCGAAGAGCTTGCCATAGAGCGTGCAAAAAAGCTCTTTGGCACAAAATATGCAAACGTCCAACCGCACAGCGGCTCGAATGCGAATTTTGCCGCATATTACGCGCTCCTCGAAAGCGGCGATACCATATTAGGCATGACGCTTGCCGACGGCGGTCATCTTACGCACGGCGCAAAGGTGAATATGAGCGGAAAGCTCTTTAATTGCGTAGGCTACGGCATAAATCCCGATACCGAACTTATCGACTACGACGATGTGGAAAGGATAGCTTTGGAGTGCAAGCCGAAGGTAATAGTAGCAGGCGCAAGCGCATATCCTCGCTTTATCGATTATGCGCGCTTCAGAGAGATAGCGGATAAGGTCGGAGCATATCTTGTCGCCGACATCGCACACGTCGCAGGACTTGTCGCTTGCGGACTTCACCCGAGTCCCGTCGGCTATGCGCACGTGATAACCTCAACGACGCACAAGACGTTGAGAGGACCTCGCGGCGGACTTATTTTGTGCGACGACGACGAAATCGCAAAGCGTATAGACAAGGCGATTTTCCCCGGCTCGCAGGGCGGTCCGCTTATGCACGTAATCGCCGGAAAAGCCGTTGCGTTCAAGGAGGCGTTGTCACCCGAATTTAAGCAATATCAACAACAGATTTTGCTCAATTCAAAGGCGATGGCGACGCGTCTTATGCAAAGAGGCTTAAAGCTTGTGAGCGGCGGCACCGACAATCATATGATGCTCGTCAGCCTTATAGGAAGAGACGTCAACGGAAAGCAACTCGAGGGTATGCTTGACAAGGCTCATATCACGGTAAACAAAAATTCCGTTCCGAACGAGCCGTTAAGCCCGTTCCTAACGAGCGGAGTCAGAATAGGCACGCCTGCGGTTACCACAAGGGGTATGATTGAGACGGATATGATAGAAATAGCCGATATGATTGCCGACGTCGTTGACAACGGTGAGAGTGCGATTGACGACGTAAAGGCGCGCGTAATCGCGCTGTGCGACAAGTATCCTATATATTCAAACGCCGTGCTTGCTTAACAAGCGCGCATAGGGCGGAAACAGCCTCATAACCTGCAAACGCAACGGGAGAAAACATATCTTGTTGCGTTTTTTTGTATGCGTTTTCTTTCGATGGAGTATCTTTTGAGGCGTTATCCTTGCATTTGTCGTTATCCGTAGCCGTCGCACTCGAAGTGCTCGCAGGCTTTTGAAAAAGGGACATCAACAAAGGAAGCGTCGACGTCGGATCGCTTTTTGCGCCTTGCATATTTTTTAACAGTCCGAGCATAGGATTTTGCTTTGCAAGAACGGAAAGCAAATCGTTTTCGCTGTCTTGTCGGCAAGCCTCCGTCTTGCTTTGTTCCGTATTCAAGCGAATTTGCTCGCCAAGTCCGTTTTGAGCGCGAAAGGGCGTTTTCTTGTCCGATTTATCGATATTGCCGTTATTTGCCGTTTTACGGGCGTTTAAGCCCTCGTTTTCGAGGTTTGATTCTCTATTTGATTTAGACATTGCATTTATAAGCGCGGATAGCATATTTACGTCGAAATTCATAAGCCCCCTTGTCACAACCATTTTATGCGTTCATATATTGAATGTGCGGAGGAATTATGAATTTTTACGACATCAACGGAATTAACGATTCAAGCGTCGCAAGCAGATTGTACGAGTATTCTCAAAAGAGTGAAGACGAGCTTATGGACGAATTGAAAAGGAAGGTCGCGGACTTAAAGGCGTCCGGGAGCTTTGATGTTTCAACGCTTGAGAATTTTTATTTGACAGCCTCGCCCTTTCTTGACGACGTGCAAAAAAGACGTATGCGTAGCATTATCGACGCACTCAAGGATTGACAATGGGGAAACTTGATTCAAGATTGTCGGAGCAATTAAAGCAAGGCAAAAAGCTGTCGCGTTCTCTTGTGGGAATCCTCGAAAGGAACAATGAAAAGGTTGACGCGCTTGTGCGGGTGCGCAATCCTTTGCATTTGAGCCTTATGGAAAGACGTTTCGAGGTTACGTCCGTATATCCGTTTATAAGCTCGATATGCGTCAAATGCGACGTTGACGACGCAATAAGGCTTTTAGGAATGAGAGAGGTGGAATATGTCTGCGCGCAAGGAAGGGCGTGCGCTCTCGATATAGGCGAGCGAAACGCGACAAACGAGTTTTTTAGGCACTCTAACCGCATAAATTATCCTGCCTTCGATTTTTGCGAGGGCTTGAGCGGCGAGGGCGTTACGCTATGCGTGATGGATACGGGAATCAACGTTCATGCGGATTTGTCCGTACCCGAACAGCGCATAATTCATTTTGAGGATATGATAAACGGCAACGCGTATCCCTATGACGACAACGGACACGGCACGTTCGTTACGGGGGTAGCGTGCGGAAACGGAATTGCGTCGGGCAAGGAAATATCGGGTATTGCTCCGAGGGCGAATATTCTCGGTATAAAGGTCATCGACAAGAGCGGTGAGAGCGGAACGTTTAAGATTTTGGACGGTATGCAGTGGCTGTTCGATAATTACCGTCGTTACGGCGTAAGGGTTGTGTGTATGAGCTTCGGCGCGGAGCCTACCGAGTATGCCGATCCGCTCAAAATCGGCGTCGAAATGCTGGTGAGAAGCGGACTTATAGTGGTTGTCGCGTCGGGAAACAGCGGAGAAAATTCTCTAAAATCACCTGCGATAAGCGGAGAGGTTATAGCCGTAGGCGCGGTTGACGAGAGTCAAAACGTTGCGCAATTTTCTTCGCGCGGCGCATATAACGGCATAAAACGTCCCGATGTGTACGCGCCGGGCGTGAACGTAAGGGGAATAAAGGCAGGCGGTTGCTATTCGAGCATGAGCGGCACGTCCGTATCCGCTCCGTACGTGGCAGGCGCGTGCTGTCTGCTGTGTCAAAGATATAAGGGTATAACGCCTTTTCAGGCAAAAATCGCAATATTGAATCACTCTCGGCAGGTAAACGGAGTGCGGATTTTTCAAGTATAGTCGCGTAACGCGACTAACTTAATCTTAAATTTCGAGCAATGCTTTCGGTGATGCTTGCAAATCGCATGATTTCCGCGCTTGTCGTGTCGCAGCCTAGGCTTGCTCGTATCGCGCCCTGCGTAAGAGTGTTCAACCTGCTATGAACCAACGGCGCGCAGTGAAGCCCGGCTCGAACGCAAACGTCGTATTCGTCGAGCTTGTCTGCAATATACGTGCTGTCCGTCTTGCCGATATTGAAGGCGATCACGCCGCAGACCGTTGAGCTTGTATAAACCTCCGTGCCGATGTTTTTAAGATAATAAATTAGGTTTTTCGATAATCTATCAAGGTTGTTTCTTGTTTTTGAAATATTTTCAAAGCTCCATTTCGCGCCCTCGTACAGCGCGCTTATACCGCCCGAAAACTGCGTTCCGACTTCAAACGAATCGGGGATTTTTATCTCGGGCGACATAAGCTCGGATTCCGTTCCCGTTCCTCCGAACAGCAGAGGGGATAGCTTTATATCCTTTTTCACCGCCAAAAATCCCACTCCTTGCAATCCGTGTAGTCCCTTGTGCGCAGGGCAAGCGAGCATATCGACGTTGCATTCTTGCAAATTTGTATCTATAACTGGAACGCTTTGCGCGCCGTCCACGATAAGAGTTACGTTGTGTTCCTTTGCGATTTTTCCTATTTCTTCGATATTTGCTATCGCTCCCGTAACGTTGCACGCTCCGCCGAACACGAAAACTTGCGCGCGCCTTGCCGCTTCTTTTATTTTTTTCAAATCGAGAGAGCCGTCGCTTTCGGCGTCTATTATTTCAAGCGTTATTTTGCCGTCTTGCTTAAGCTTATAAAGCGGACGCAGCACCGAATTATGCTCGTTTGATGAGGTTACGACGTGTTCGCCGCCTTTGATAAATCCGAAAATCGCCTGATTGAGTGCCTCCGTACAGCTTTTTTCAAATATGATTTCATGCGTATTTTTGCCGCCCAGCGCCGTTAAGAGATAATCCCGACACCGTTGTGCGACAAGACTTTTTTCTATGGCTTGCTTATGTCCGCTTCTCCCGGCGTTTGCAGAGTTCGCAATATCGTAAAGAAGCGCGTCCGTAACGCTTTTAGGCTTAAATCTTGAAGTTGCGGCGTTGTCGAGATATATCATAATGCGTCCTTATCAATGCAATTTATGCCGCTTGACACAAAAAATGTTAATTTTCATATATTAAGTCTAGAGCGGAATACATATATTTCGGGAGGAGCTTATGAGAGAGTTTTTCATTGCTTTCCGCTCTAGGAGCGAAGCGGTACGGTTTTATGAGGAGCTTATCACGTACAGGATAGCTTGCAGACTTATCAATACGCCTTCGTCCGCACGGATAGGCTGCGGACTTTCGGTGAAGCTATTTGCAAAGGATATGTCGCAGGCAAACGCGATTTTGCAACGTGGCAGATATAATTCCGCAATAGGCTTGTATTATTTTTCGCAAAACGGAAGCGTGATAAGAATGTGAGTTTTGCGTGTATGTGTGCGCGTAAACCCTTGCAATACGTGCGATTTTGTGCGATAATTACGATATGACGGACAAGAATAAGCAGATATACGATTTGCTGGACCAAATGCACTATAACGCTGATTGCGAGTTGGATTATTCCACGCCGTTTCAGCTTCTCGTTGCCGTGGTTTTGTCTGCCCAATGCACCGATAAACGCGTAAATCAAGTCACAAAGAAGCTTTTTGAGGTCGCAAAAACCCCCGAGGATTTTGTGAATATGGACTTGAGCGAGCTTGAAAAATATATATTTTCTTGCGGATTTTATCATAATAAGGCGTTGGCAATCAAAAACCTCAGCCAAAGCATAATCGACGAGGGCGGTATACCGACAACGCAGGAAGGGCTTATGAAGCTTCGCGGCGTAGGCAGAAAGACGGCAAACGTCGTGTATGCGGTCGCCTACGGCGGAAATGCGATTGCGGTTGACACGCACGTTTTCAGGGTGGCAAACCGTATAGGGCTTACGAGCTGTTCGACGCCCGAAAAAACGGAATCGGCGTTGATGGAGGCGTTTGACGAGGAGCTTTGGTCGCATCTGCATCACCTGTTGATATTTCACGGAAGATACGTGTGCCATTCAAGACGTCCGAGTTGCGAGCTTTGCGCCGTCAGAGAATATTGCGAGTATTATAAAAAAATAACCGCGGAAAAAACGTAAAAACATATGAAAAAATACGAGATAATTTCAAAAAAACGCCTTGCGCCGAACGTGTGCGAGTACGTCATATACGCGCCCTTGGTCGCAAAGCATTGTCTTGCGGGGCAATTTGTCATTCTTCGCACGGACGAGGAGGGCGAGCGCGTTCCGTTTACCATATGCGACTATTCGCGCAAGGACGGTACCGTGTGTATTTTAGTGCAAGAGGTCGGATATACCACGCTCAAGCTTTCACAAATGAAGGAGGGCGAGTGCCTTGCCGATTTTGTCGGTCCATTGGGCAATCCGACGGATTTATCCGCGTATAAAAACGTATGTCTTATCGGTGGCGGAATAGGCACCGCGGTGATTTATCCGCAGGCAAAACAGCTTAAAACGCTTGACGTTGCCGTAGACGTTATAATCGGCGCAAGAAACAAAGAGCTTTTGATGTACGTTGACAATTTCAAGAGTAATTGCGACAATCTTTATCTTATCACCGACGACGGCTCTAGCGGTAAAAAGGGATTTGTCACCGATATGCTGAAGCAGCTCGTTTCGGACGGCAAGAAATACGATTGCGTGTTTGCCGTCGGTCCGCTTATGATGATGAAAAGCGTGTGCGAGCTTACAAAAGCACTCGATATTCCCGTCGTTGTCAGTATGAATTCTATGATGGTAGACGGCACCGGTATGTGCGGTTGTTGTAGGTTAAGCGTTGACGGAAAGACGAAATACGCGTGTATAGACGGTCCCGAATTTGACGGACATAAGGTGGATTTCGACGAGGCTATTTTGCGCTCGAAGACGTACAGAGAACAGGAAAATGCGCATTATTGCGGCTTGAGGGGGAAATATGAACGCGGTTGAAAGACATATGATGCCCAATCAGGCTCCCGAGATAAGAGCGCACAATTTCGACGAGGTGGCGTTGGGATATACGCCCGAGCTTGCGCGAGAAGAAGCCGAAAGGTGTCTTAATTGCAAAAACGCGCCGTGTATGCAGGGGTGTCCCGTAGGCGTTCGTATTCCCGATTTTATATCCAAGCTCAAGGCAGGCGATATGCTCGGTGCGGCAAAAACGCTTAAAGAGGACAATAATTTGGCTTCCATATGCGGAAGAGTGTGTCCGCAGGAAAACCAGTGCGAAAAGTATTGCGTCAGAAAGGTTAAGCTTGGCGGTTCGGTCGCTATAGGCAATCTTGAAAGGTACGTAGCCGATTACGCTATTGAAAACGGCTTGAATTTCGACGCACCGCACGGCAAAATCGGCAAACGCGTTGCGGTTGTCGGTTCGGGACCTGCGTCGCTTTCTTGCTCTGCGGATCTTGCGCGCAACGGCGTTGACGTGACGATATACGAGGCGTTGCACAAAGCCGGCGGTGTGCTCGAATACGGCATTCCCGAGTTTAGATTGCCCAAATCGCTCGTTGAAAAAGAAATAGCAAACGTTCGCGCCTTGGGCGTCGATATTCAAACCAACGTCGTGGTAGGCAAAACCGTTTATATAGACGAATTGCTATCGGAATACGACGCCGTGTTTATCGGCACGGGCGCAGGCGTACCATCATTTTTGCGCATAAAAGGGGAGAATCTCAACGGAGTGTATTCCGCAAACGAGTATTTGACCAGAATCAATCTTATGAAGGCTTATAAGGAGAACAGCGCAACTCCCGTGCTTCGTGGCAAAAACGTTGTTGTCGTCGGCGCCGGAAACGTCGCTATGGACAGCGCGCGTACCGCATTGCGCATGGGGGCAAGCGTTTGCCTTGTGTATAGAAGAGGAAGAGCCGAAATGCCTGCGCGTGCGGAAGAGATACTTCACGCAGAAGAAGAGGGCGTCAAATTCGAGCTATTGACCAATCCCGTAGAAATTCTCGGTGACGACAAAGGAAGCGTGCGTGCGGTGCGTTGCGTGAGAATGGAGCTTGGCGAGCCTGACGCAAGCGGTAGACGTTCGCCCGTTCCGATTGAGGGAAGCGAAACGGATATAGCCTGCGATATGCTTATCGTCGCGCTCGGCACAACGCCCAATCCGATAATCAAGCAAAGTATGCCGTCGCTTGCCACGTCGAATAAAGGCACGATACTTGCCGACGAAAACGGCAAAACCAATATCGACAGACTATATGTCGGCGGTGACGCCATGACGGGTGCGGCAACCGTGATTCTTGCAATGGGCGCAGGCAAGAGAAGTGCCAAAGCAATCCTTCAAGAGTTATCGAAAAACCAAAATTCGGTTGAAGTGTAAACGGAAAACTATTATAAAATCCGCGATTTTTCATAATACTTGCCTTGAAAATCAAGTAAATAGTGGAGAATTGCGATAATCAAACAAATGCAAACGCTCGTCCTCTATCATTTTGAATCGGACGAAAAGAAGGTGAGAATATGTTTCTCGATTATGTAAAAATCTTTATTAAAGCAGGCAACGGCGGCAACGGCAAGGTATCCTTCCATCGCGAAAAGTTTGTTCCGAACGGAGGTCCGGACGGCGGCGACGGAGGCAACGGCGGCGACGTTGTGTTCGTTGCGGACAAGGATATGAACACCCTTGTCGATTTTAAGTTTCAGAAGTTTTATCGCGCGCAAAACGGCGGCGACGGCGAATCGAAAAATTGCACCGGCAAATCCGCTCCCGCATTGACGATAAAGGTTCCTGCCGGCACCGTTATTCGCGACACTCAAAGCGGAAAGGTCATTGCAGACTTGTTTGACGACGGCGAAACCTTCGTCGCCTTAAAGGGCGGTCGAGGCGGCAAGGGCAATAATCGTTTTGCCCATGCGAAGCGTCAAGCTCCGTCTTTCTCGCAGCTGGGGGAAACAACTGAGGAGCATCAGGTTACGCTTGAGCTTAAAACCATAGCGGACGTAGGTCTTGTCGGTTTTCCGAACGTCGGCAAATCCACTCTTTTAAGCGTGCTTACTTCCGCAAAGCCGAAGATTGCCAATTATCATTTCACGACAATCAACCCCAATCTCGGCGTAGTTCAGATGTATGACGATAGCTTTGTCATCGCAGACATTCCGGGACTTATCGAGGGCGCAAGCGAAGGCGCGGGACTTGGACATTATTTCTTGCGCCATATCGAGCGTGTGCGCCTTATCGTGCATATCGTGGATATAAGCGGCAGCGAGGGCAGAGATCCTCTCGAGGATTACGAAAAAATCAATGCCGAACTTGCAACCTACAGCGATACGCTTGCAAGCATACCTCAAATTGTGGTAGCAGGCAAGTCCGATTTGCTTTTGGACGAGAGTGCCGTGGAGAAATTTGAAAAAGCCATCGGCAAAAAGGTATACGAAATATCCTCTCTCACGCACGACGGTATCGACGAGCTTCTTTCGGCAATGAAGAAAAAGGTTGACGAGCTTCCTCCGCCTCAACGTATCGCGCGCGACGAAGACTTTGAGCTTGAGCCGAAGACCGACCAAAAATTCACCATATCCAGACTTGACGACGGTTCGTTCTTTGTGGACGGCGGTCTTGTAGATTTCCTTATCCAAAACGTAACGATTTCCTCTCAAGACAGCTTCGCGTTTTTCCAAAAGGTGCTTAAAGATCGCGGAGTCATTTCCGAGCTTAAAAAGCGCGGCATGAAGGAGGGTGACGTCGTTGTTATCGGCGATTTGGAATTCGAGTGGGTAGATTGACGGTTTTGACGATTTTACAATGTCGCCCGAGGCTTTTGCCTCGGGCGTTTTTGT
>CAZUZK010000023.1:0-9158 GCA_964624745.1 uncultured Bacteroides sp.
GAGGGTTTTACCCTCAAATTAAAAACCACCAGTTCGACTGGTGGATTTTTATTGTGTTACAAAAAATCTGGCGTTAATTAATGCCAGACCTAAAAAGATACTAAACTACCAAACACCGGCAGATTTGTTTGAACAAGAATTAAACAAGGTGTTGCACTTGGTTTGACAAATTACCCACTTTATTGATTTTCTAGTTGTGTTTTATCGATTCTTTATTTGCGTTCTATCTATTCTTTGTTTACGCTCTATTGATTTATTATTTTCGTTTCGTCGATTCTTTATTTCGTCCTTTTGATTTTCTATTGCCGATTCGCAAGAGGCTCCAACGTCCTCTTTTTATTCGCGTCTTCGCAAGGTTTTTTCAACGTTCACTTTTTACTCGCGTCTATATTCGTCCTCGACCTCCTTTTCGAGAAGCTCGAATACTTTGGGTGAGGAAATACGTCCGTTTCCCAGCGGTGTCAGACATAAAATTGCCAATACAAGCGATAGCGTTCCCAAAACAATATAGTAGATTTTCAACGGCGTCAAAAAGGATACTAAAACCAGCACTGTCCCCGAAAACACGTAGTTTTTGAAATTTCTTCTTGAAAGTATAGTTTCGGCAAGAGCGTGCAGGGAAAGCTTGTGTTTTATCGGCTTCAAATCGGGAAGCGCGTCGTGCTTTGCCAAGAATTTGAATAAGGGCTTAATTTTGACAACGTTTATTTTTATATCTTCGAGCTTTGCTATTTCGTAGGCTTTACGCTCCGCACTTTTGCAAAGGAGGAATATTTCTTTTCTGGCTTTGGATTTTGCAAGCCTGCATGCGCTTGCAACGTCGGATATTCCTATTTGCGCAAACTTGAAATTTGATATTATTATGCAGTCTTCAAGCAGGATATAGTTTTGTCCGCTTTCGATATTTTTCGGATTTTTCAACGCGCGCAAAATCGCGCGCACGACGTATTCGTTGCCCTGAATGCAAAATTGAAGCGCGAGCCTATCGTATCCGTAGGGTTTTTGCTTGCTTTTTATTATGCGATACGCGATAAAAACCGCGATTAGTCCGAACGCAATCGAGAATGCGAGTGCGCCGACGAAGCTCTTAAAAAGATAGGTTGACCACGCAAACGTAACGAGAATCACTATAAAGCTTGCGCCTATGTAGTCTATAGCGGTTGCCATAGGGATATTTTTGCCTAAAAATGCAACGATATACATATACACGTGCGTGTATTTTCTTGAAAAAAAGCGGCGAACGATATATAATTTACTTATGAGCGAAAAGACGTTGATATTCGGCGGAGCGTTTGATCCTCCGCACAAGGAGCATGTAAACGCGTGCGTAAACGCTATGCGCGAGCTGGAAATAGACAAGCTTGTTATAGTCCCGACCTATTCTCCTCCGCACAAAAGCGCAGGCTATTTGAGCTTCGAGGACAGAGCGGAGCTTATCCGTATTGCCTTTGACGGCATAAATTTTGTCATTGACGATATAGAAAATCAACGCAAAAAAGACAATTACAGCGCGCTTATTTTGCCTATTCTCAAGCAAAAGTACGGCGATATAGTATATCTTATCGGCGGCGATTCTTTAGAGTATCTTCCGGCCTGGTACAAGCCCGAGCAAATATTGTCAATCTGTCCGATTGCGGTATGTGCAAGAGAGGGCTTCGACGACGTAAAAACGTCGGCAAGGCTCATAGAGGAAAAATACGGCGTCAGTCCCATATTGCTGCAATATAAGGGCAAGGCGGTTTCGTCGTCCGAGATAAGAGCAAGTCTTTTGATGGGGGAAACTGCGGACGAGCTTGATAAAAGAGTGTATGCGCGAATACGAGAAAATGGTTTGTTCGGCGAATATGCTGATATGGCAGATCGGCTTAAGTCATATCAAACCGACGAGTTGTACGCACACAGCAAAGCTGTTGTAAAAACCGCGCTTGCGCTCAATTCCGCACATAATCTCAAGCAGGATTTCACCAAGGTATTTTTGGCGTGTTTTCTTCACGACAACGCAAAGCAACGTCCGTCGCTTGACGGCTTAAACGTTCCCGAGGACGCGATAGGCACGCCCGTGCTCCATCAGTTTTTGGGCGCGGAAAAGGCGCGTAGGGATTTCGGAATCGAGGACAAGGAGGTGCTTGACGCCATAACTTATCACACCACTGCAAAAGCCGATATGACGATGCTAGAAAAGCTCGTTTACACCGCAGACAGTCTGTCGTTCGACAGAGAATACGCGCCTATACCCGAGCTTCGCAGAATCGCGTTCGAGGATTTCGATAAAGGCTTTAAGGGAGTGCTTCGCTATACCTATGACAAAATCGTCAAGAGCGGACGGAGTATGCACCCCTTAACCGAGCAGGCGGTGAAATTTTATCTTGAATGAGCGATATTCGCCATTGAAAAAACAATTTCGATATGTTATGATATAAAAAACGTACGAAGACACGTTTTTAAGCACACGATAAATAAGATAAAGCAAAGGCTACTCGCGTTTTGCGAATAGGAGGAAATATGGAACCTTTAGAGATGAAAGACGTTATTTGCAGAGAGCTTGACGAGCATAAAGCGGTTGACATCACCGTGCTTGACGTTGCGCACCTGACGGTAATGACCGATTATTTTGTTATTTGCACGGCAAAAAGCAACAAGCAAGTCAAAGCGCTTGCGGAGCTTGTCGAAGAAAAAATGAGCGAACTTGGCGTAGAGCCTACGCATACCGACGGCTTAAGAGACGGCAAGTGGGCTGTTTTGGACTATGGCGGAGTTATTCTGCATGTATTCAACGATGAAACAAGAATGTTCTACTGCCTTGAAAAGCTTTGGGCAGACGGTGGAAACATGTACAAATACGTACCTGAAAAAGACTAAAAGACCGCAAAATAATAAGTCTTAAAGCACCTTAAAATCCGCAAAAACCGCGAAAAAATAAATGCAAAAATTTGCAAGAGTTTTGCAAAAAGCGGTAAAAAGTAATCGCAAAAAAACCGTAAAAAGAGCGGAAAAAATACAAAAAACCGCAAGAATTTCTTTGAAAAAACGCGGTTTCGAGCAATAAAAATTCGTGATTTTTCAAAAAAAGCTACAGCCTTGCCGTAGCTTTTTTGTATAGCTCGGCTTTTTGTTCTTCACTTAAATTCTCGTTTATTCTGCTGTAAATATCGATGTCGAACGTCGCTATTATTCTATTATCCGTAAGCTGTTGAAGGGTGCTTTTCACGTTGTCAAGGCACCTATCGCGTTCGCTTTTTAGGTATATAGGCTGTGTGAGCAAGGCAATTATATAAGTCTGCTCGTATTTTACGCATCGCGCGCCTATGATGTTGTCTAGGGACAGCGCGACGGAGGATAGATAGTCTTCGTTTACGTTGTCCTTTTTGTTATAATCGATTGTTTGATATAGAGAAGCTTCCGTTTGCATAATATAATTATGCACTTCAAAAATAATTTCATACGTATTGCTCGTGCTTGACATATCTCATTGATTGAGTTAACATATATTTGCTTCGGGGCGAGGTGCAAATCCTCACCGGCGGTATAGTCCGCGAACACGCATTGCGTGCCGACAAGGCGAAATTCCTTGACCGACGGTATAGTCCGGACGGAAGAAGCGGCATAAATTTTATTTATGCGTGCGCCCTAGAAGGCGCGTTTTTTTATGCTTATGCAAATTTGCAAAATGCGCCGAAGGAGAAAAATGGGCAATAATAACAACGTCGCAAGCGTAGAAAAGCTTGACGATAACGTCCTTTCGGACGTAAACGATAACAACGTTTGCTCGATTCAAGACGATAACGATAATAACGTTTGTTCGATTCAAAGCGACAACGATAATAATGTCTGCTCGGTTTCGAGCGATAACGACGACGCTTGCTTTAACGCAAGCAATATCACGGACGGCGATTTGTGCGAAAATTGCGCGGAATTCGCCGATCTTGACGGTGACAATACCCAAACTCTTGCTTATTCTAACTCGGGCGATGCCGACGATATTGCCGCTTCCGACTCGGAAGATGCCGACGATATTGTCGATTCGGAGGAAAAGCAACCCGAGGACGGAGTTGTTTTAGACGAGGCTAGCGACAATGCTTTTTCAAAGGATAACATCAAAGCGACTTTTTTGAAATTCCGCAATCCGCGTTTTTCAACCGCATATATCGCAAAAATGGCGATTCTCACCGCAATATCCTTTTTGCTGTATGCTTTCGGTAAATTCAATTTGCCGTTTATGTTTCCGAATTTTTTGGAGATTCAAATAAGCGAATTGCCGGCATTGCTCGCAGGCTTTTCAATGGGGCCGATAAGCGCGTGTATCGTGATTGTTTTGAAATGTCTGTTCAAGTTCCCGATGTCGTCAACGGTTTACGTCGGAGAGGCTACGGACATTTTGCTCGGCATACTTTTCGTTTTGCCGGCGTCGCTTATTTACAAGTATAAAAAGGACAAAAAGCACGCCTTGTTGGGTATATGCGTGGGAAGCCTTTGTCTTAGCGGAGCGTCCATTCTCGTAAACAGATTTATTTCCATACCGTTTTACGTTGAATTATATTTTTATGGCGATTTCGGGGAAATAGTGTCGATGCTTCAGCTGTTGTATCCTCAAATGACCGAACATACGTTTTACGTCTATTATTTATTTGCAGGCGTGTTGCCTTTCAATCTGTTAAGATGTATAATCGTAGGGGCATTGACGTTTGTGTTGTACAAGCGTTTGAGCAAAATCTTGCATTGGGACGGCTCGAAAATGGAAAAATCCTTCAATCTTTTCTCGGCGAACGCCGTTTGTAGCGTTGAGGAAACGTACGCACTTGCCGCTAAAATTGCAGATACTCTCGAGGGTGGAGAGATTATTCTTCTCGAGGGTGATTTGGGGGCGGGCAAAACCACGTTTACGAAAGGACTTGCAAGGGCGTTGGGCGTTGCCGACGAGGTGACAAGCCCCACCTTTACCATTCTCAACGTTTACGAGGACGGAAGATTGAAGCTCAATCACCTCGATATGTACAGAATCGAAAATTCCGACGAGCTTGCGGAGCTTGGTATCGAGGAATGCTTTGACGAGGACGGCGTGACTGTCATAGAATGGAACAAATTTGAGCATTTCGACGGCACCGTTATTAAGATTTCAATCACGTCTACGGGAGAAAACGAGAGAGTTTTCGATATTAGCAGCGTGCAGTAAGAACTACAAGAGGAAGTTATGGACGTAATTTTGGCAATAGATACCACGGGTACGGATTTGAGCGTCGCTCTTATCAAGGGCGAGGAAAGCTTTTTCGTACGTAAACAGATAGGCAAGTCGGGGCATTCCGCAACGCTTTTACCCGTTATCGATGAGCTTCTAAAGGCTCATGATACCGATATAAAAGACGTAAACGTCGTTTGTGCCGTTGTAGGTCCGGGTTCGTTTACGGGTATCCGTATAGGCGTTTCGGCAATGACGGCGATAGCCTTTGCAAACAATGCAAAGCGCGTCGCAATCACGTCATTCGAGCTTATCGCATACAATAGAGAAAAGCTTGTTGCAGGCGTTGACGCCGGACACGGAAACGTGTATATCGCACACTGCGAGAACGGAAAGGTTCTGTCTGCCGATTTTGTGGAGGCAAAGGATAACGTCGATTTGTCCGACGTCGTATATCAGTCGGCTTGTCCCATAGAAGTCGCGCTTGCCGAGGTTGCCAAGAAAAAGACCGCCGACGGCGAATTTGTCAGCGTTATCGAGCCGTATTATATGAGAAAATCGCAAGCGGAGAGAGAAAAAGATGAGATTTGAACCTTTGCGCTACGAACATCTCAAGCAAATGGCGGAGATAGAACGAGAGGCGTTCGACCAACCGTGGAGCGAAAGAATGTTTATTCCCGAAGTCGAGGACGAAAACGCCTACTATCTTGTCGGTGTAAGAGGTGACGACGAAGTTATATGCTACGGCGGCTTTCACAAGGTTTTGGACGAGGCGCATATAACCAATATCGCCGTGAAATCCACCGAAAGAGGACGAGGAATCGGCAAACTGCTTATGAGCGAGCTTATTTCGAGAGCAAGGCTTTCGGGCGTAAGGTTTATGACGCTTGAGGTCAGAGATAACAATTCGCCTGCGATTCGCTTATACGAGGGATTCGGCTTCAAGGTCGAGGGGGTACGCAAGAAGTATTACAACAACGAGCGCGACGCTCTCATAATGTGGGCGTCTATATAGGAGTCGTGTGCTTCAAAAATCGCAAAATTTCACCTTAAACTGCACAAAAAAATTAGATTTACAATATAAATTTCAGCTTGTCGACGGACAGAATATCGCATATATGCAATTCGGCGAGGGCAAGGACGTGGTTTTTCTTCACGGCTGGGGAGCTAATTCCTCCGCCTTTTTGTTTGTCGCAAAGAGTATTTGCGCAAGCTATAGAGTCACGCTTATAGATTTTTTCGGCTTCGGGAAAAGCGACGAGCCTAAACGCGTATACGACGTGAATGCGTACGCAAAAGGCGTACGCGAGTTGTTGGATAAAACGGGAATCGAGCGCGCAGTGCTTGTCGGACATTCGTTCGGCGGTAGAGTTGCGTTGGAACTTGCGGCATATTATCCCCAAATCGTCGATTCGCTTGTGCTTATAGACAGCGCTGGCATAAAACCGAGGCGAGGGATAAAATATTACGCAAAGGTACTTGCTCATAAGCTTTTGAAGAAAATAGGAAAATCGGGCTTGAGCGGTTCAAGCGATTATCGCGAGCTTTCGCCCGTTATGAAAAGGACGTTTATCAACGTCGTAAATTACGACCAGCGCAAACTCCTTAAGCTCGTTCATTGTCCCACCGCGGTATTTTGGGGTGCGAAGGATAAGGACACTCCGCTATATATGTACCGTTGTTTTCTTAAGCATATCAAGGGAGCAAACGGCTTTATTCTCGACGGCGGACATTTTTCATACGTTGACGACGCAAGAGCCTTTCTTGCTATTTTTTCAGCGTTTTTGAACGAAAAACACGAAACGCATATCACTACATTCGAGCACGATACGTATATCTAGCGAATCGAGTTGTTTTGAAAAAGCGGTAAAAACTTGTGATTTTGCTCGAAAAACGCCGCAATAATATACGATACGTGTTATAATTTGCAAAATAAAACACGATACGTGCGATAAATTATAAATTAAAAGTATTATTATAAATGATTGTATAGACGCTTTTCGTTATGTCACCAATCGCCTAAAAAGCATATTTATGAATAATATCCCGTCGGGATACGAGGTGATTATGACGCTTGTGCGAGGAGATTGGTTTTACGTCTTATTGCTGTTGCTGGACGCGTTTTTTATGACTCGTCCGTATTTATACGCAATTCAAAACGACAATTACAGAATAAGCGAGATTTTCAAAAATCGTCGACTTAAATTCGTATATTTGTTGGACGTATGCACGGTTGTCGTGTTTGCCGCCATATGGCTTGTTTTTTATCTGTTGCGTGCAAAAGCCTTTTGGGGATTTTTGATTGCGTTGTTTTTCTTCGTAACCGAATTTGCAATGTACTTTATGGAGGATTTGCCGGATAGAAAAAAACCGTTGAGATATACCAAAAGAGCTGTTAGGTGTTTAATATTCAACACGCTTGCTACGTCGACGTGCGCGATTATCGCGCTGGCGATTGCAACGCACGAGCTTGACGACGAATATTTGAGATATTTGGTGTTTTTCGCGTTTCCTTTGAGCTTTCCGCTTATGTTCTGCGTGTTTTGCGGATTTATCAACGTTTTCGAGCGCGCAAATAATCGCAGGTACGAATCGCGTGCGAAGAAAAGACTTGCCGAAAACCCGAAACTTATTAAAATAGCGATAACGGGAAGCTTCGGAAAAACGTCCGTAAAGAGTTTTTTGAAGCAAATTCTTGAGAAAAAATTTAACGTTTTGGCAACGCCGTCAAGCTACAATACGCCGATGGGAATTGCAAAAACCGTAAACGAGCTTGAAAATTCGCACGAGGTTTTTATTGCGGAATTCGGAGCAAGACGCGTCGGCGATATAAAACGGCTTATGAAAATCGTAAAGCCCGATTATTCGATTTTGACGGGAATAAACTCGCAGCATCTTGAAACCTTCAAGACCTTTGAAAATATCGTTCATGAAAAATGTCGTGTTTTGGATGTTGGCGACGGAGCGTGCGTGATAAATAGCGACGTAAAAGGATTTGCGGAGAGTGCGCTTGCGACACTTTCGCCAATCCCCGAGTGTATATACGTCGGATTGAATGATGGCGCGGATATTTATGCAACGGATATATCCGTGTCTACGGAGGGAAGCGAATTTAATATTGTTGTCGATGACGACGTTTATCCGGCAAAAACGTCGATTATCGGACTTCATAACATTCATAACGTAATGCTTGCGGTGGCAATGGCAATAAAGCTCGGCGTTGAAATGCCGTTGATACTTTCCGCAATCGAGGAGTTAACTCCCGTGCCGCACCGTCAACAGCTTATAAGGGGGAGCGGTATTACGATAATCGACGATAGCTTCAACTCAAATCCGAGCGGCGCAAAATGCGCGCTCGCAACGCTTGCGATGTTCAACGCGCGCAGAGTGGTGGTTACACCGGGACTTGTCGAGCTTGGCGACGCAGAATATGACGAAAATTATGCGTTGGGGAAGAGTATTGCCGATGTAGCCGACGTTGTGCTTTTGATAGGCTCAAAGCGATGCGAGGCGATAAAGCACGCATTGCGAGATAACGATTTCGGCGGATATGTGAAGGTATACGAGTCGTTGAAGTCTTGCGAAAGAGATTTTGTGAACACGCTGAGATTGAACGACGTTTTGCTGATTCTCAATGACCTTCCCGATATTTACGACGATAAAATATAGATGTAAAATGCGGCGATTTTTTGGTGGAATCGTGACGGCTATTTGGCGTTTGGATTTGAGTTGAGGAGCGATTTTGTTGTGGGGTGGCGATAGATAAGAGGTGTTTGTTTGTGGTGTAAAATGATGTTTTTTAGCGTGACGTGACATCTAAATTTTGTCCATTCTCAATGACCTTCCCGATATTTACGATGATAAAACATAGATGTAAAATGCGGCGATTTGTTATGTAAAATGCCGATGTAAAAGATTGCTTGAATTTGTCGTCGGAGAAGCTTTTTTTTGCATAAGGGAAGCTAATTGTAAAAACGGACATTTT
>CAZUZK010000023.1:9258-22285 GCA_964624745.1 uncultured Bacteroides sp.
CGTCGGAGAAGCTTTTTTTTGCATAAGGGAAGCTAATTGTAAAAACGGACATTTTGTGGTGTAAATGTGTGTTTAATTCTAAAAAACGGCGTTTTTTGTAACAAAACTATTATCAAAATGCGAAAAATTTATAGTACTTTTACTAAAATAATCGAAATATCGATACATTTGTTTGATATTTAACTTTTGAGAAAATACCGTCATATATTGAGTATTATAGTGTGTGAGGTGTGTATGAAAAGAAAGGTTGCGGTGATGTTCGGCGGACGTTCGCTTGAAAGAGAAATTTCGATAATAACGGCTATGCAGGTGCTGAACAATATCGACAAATCAAAGTATATCGTCGAAGCGGTGTATGCTTGCGACGGGAATTTTTATATGGAAAAGCTTGACGACGTAAAACGCTTTGCCGAGTTCAATCCCTCCGAGCATAAAAGGGTGTTTTTGATAAACGGGGAGTTTTGCGTCTTTAAGCGAAAAAGGGCAATCGGATATTTTAAGCCCGACGTCGCGTTTTTGTGTTTTCACGGAGGTGAGGGCGAAGACGGCAGGATACAGGCGTTGCTTGATTTCAACGGCATTGCTTACACCTCTTGCGATTGCTTGCGCTCGGCGTTGTGCATGGACAAGGCATTTTCTAAAACGGTTTTTGAAAATGCAGGCTATAACGTGCTTCCGTATACCGTCATCGATAGTTCTGATTTTGAAAAGGACGTAGGCAAGGTGTTTTTGCAAATCGAAAGCAAGCTGAATTATCCGCTTATAATCAAGCCGTCAAATCAGGGAAGCAGTATCGGCATAGGCACGGCGAACAATCGTGACGAATTGGAATATGCCTTAAGCGTGGCTTGCAAATTTGACGATAAAGCGATTGTTGAAAAGAAACTCTGCGATTTTAAGGAGGTGAATTGCGCTTGCTTTTCTAAAAAAGGCGAGGTTGTGATTTCGCAAACCGAGCAACCCTTTTCGGCAAACGATTTTCTTACCTTTGAGGATAAGTATATCGGCGGTGGAAAAATGAGCGCAGGCGCGCATAAAATGCCTGCGGATATAGGGGAGGCGGAGGCTTGCGTAAGGTCGCTTGCCGAACGGATATATAAAGAAATCGGGCTGTTCGGCGTGGTTAGAATCGACTTTTTGCTTGATAGCGAGAATAAAATTTACGTGAACGAGGTGAATACGATTCCCGGTTCTATGGCGTATTATTTGTTCGAGGGCGTGGGGATAAGCTTTGAAAAGCTTATAGATTGCCTGATTGACGAGGGAATCGACAGAAAAAAGAACAAGCGCAAAGTTGAATTTAAGACAAACGTGTTGTCGGGTTTTATAGGGGGAGGCAAGCTGAAAAAATAGTATGCTTGCACTCGCCTTAAAGGGCGATAATCGAAAGTTCGACATTGAAAGCTTATAGATTGCCTGATTGACGAGGGAATCGACAGATATAAAGGTAAGCGCAAAGTTGAATTTAAGACAAACGTGTTGTTTATAGGGGGAGGTAAGTTGAAAAAATAGTATGCTTGCAATCGCCTTAAAGGGCGATAATCGAAAGTTCGACATTAAAAGCTTATAGATTGCCTGATTGACGAGGGAATCGATAGATATAAAGGTAAGCGCAAAGTTGAATTTAAGACAAACGTGTTGTTTATAGGAGGAGGCAAGCTGAAAAAATAGTATGCTTGCAATCGCCTAAAAGGGCGATAATCGAAAGCTCGACCTTAAAAGCCGAATAGGGGGGTGCGTTTTATTGTTCGTTAGTCTCGGCTTTCTCTTGCTCGGCGGCGAAAATCACACGCTCCCCGATTATTTCGATTTGCTTGGATTCGCCTTGGCGCGTGTTTTTGGGTAGATATATTTTTACCTGCTTTTCAACGTCGAAATCCTTGAACATAAAGAAAAATATTTTCTTTATCGCGGTGTCGTCCGTTTTGGGGGGAGTGGCTTCGGCAAGCTTGATAGTACCGTTGTCAAAGCGATAGACGGACAGCTGATTGGTGTATTTGGAATAAAACTCGATTGTGGCATATCCCGATATAACCTTGTCCGTATCGTCGGTGTAAATTATGACGGCTTCCTTTTCGCGGAAGTCTATTTCTATTCGGGAAATATCCTCTTGTTCGGACGTTTCTGCGAAAAGCGGTTTTTTGATGTTTTTGCGCTCTACGTTGGCATAAAAGCCGCTTTCGTTCATAAACGGCGTTGTGGCTTCAACCCACTTGTCGCGATTGATACAGCCCAAGCCTGCGGATATTATTGTGAAAAGCGCGCCTAATGCCAGCACGGCGATTGTGACGTTGGGAAGGGTGATATATTGCTTAAAGGATTTTTTGCCGTCCGTGACGACGGTTTTTTCTTTGTTATTCGAGCTATCCACGCATTCCTTGCCCATTTTCTTGTTGAAAAAAGCGGTGTATTTGGCATAGCCGACGATAAGCCCCAGCCCTGCGCCGATTGCTATTGTCGCCGCTCCTGCAAGGATAAGGAAAATCATTGCGCTCTTGAACGCCACTATAGACGCAATCGAATAAAAAACAAGAAGAAGCCCGCCTCCGAACAACGCCGTCATGAGCGTTATCATAAGCGCGAAGGGGATATATAAGCCGAGCTTTTTCCAAAAGCCGTTATTTTGGGTGGAAATTCTTTTCATACGCCACATTATACTATTCGACTTATGCAAAGTCAAACGCGGAAGACTTTGCGAGCATTATTAAATTGCGAAAATTCGTTCTTTTTTGCGACGCTCCGAAATAAATTTTGAACGTGTGACCTGCGACGCTCTAAAGAGCGCGAACGACTCAAATCGAGAAATTTCGATTTTTAGTGACATAATTTCTTGAATTGCGCAAATCGCAGGATTATATAATCGAGGTGACGTTGTGTTTGTGACGGTGAAGAGGACGGTTGTTTTGAGCGGAGTGTCGTTGTTTTTGGCGGTGGCGATACTCATGGCGTCGTTGGGTGCGACGGGAAGCGCAGGAGTGTATTTCAACAAAAGCACTAGAAAGGTGCCTGTGTATCGCGTCGAGGCGGAAGAGGACGACAAGGTGATAGCGTTGACCTTCGACGCCGCGTGGGGGGCGGACAAAACGCAAGGAATACTCGATATTATGTCGCAATACGACGCAAAGGGAACCTTCTTTCTTGTCGGCTTTTGGATAGATAAGTATCAGGACGAGACGAAAGCCATAGCGGAAGCCGGGTTCGATATAGGCAATCACTCGAAAAATCATCTTAATATGCCGAAGTTGAGCAGCGACGAGATAAAAAACGAAATAGAATACGTCAACGACAAGGTGCTTGAGCTTACGGGGATAAAGCCGACGTATTTCAGAGCGCCGTACGGCGACTACGACAACAAGCTTATGACGTCCTTGGAGGAGCTTGATATGGTCGGGGTGCAGTGGTCTATCGATACGCTGGATTGGAAGGGCTTGCGCGCGAAAAGCATATACGACAGAGTGGTGCCAAAGGCAAAGAGCGGAGATATAGTGCTGTTTCACAACAACAGCGATCACGTGCTTGACGCGCTTCCCGTGGTGCTTACGGGACTTCGCGCAAAAGGTTTTCGCTTTGTGACGTTATCCGAGCTTGTCGCAACGAAAAACTACACGATTGACAACAACGGAACACAACATAAAAACGCATAGATATACAGGAGGATTTTATGAGCTACGAGCAGATGCAAAACAACAAGGTGTTTATAAGCGGAGAAATCGCCGACGAGCCGATTTTTTCGCACGAAATAATGGGGGAAAGCTTTTACGATTTGACGGTGAGGGTGAAAAGATTGTCGGGACAGGACGACATGATACCCGTGACCGTAAGCGAAAGGCTTATGGAGGGATATAGCTTTGAAATCGGTAATCTAATAGGGATAATCGGGCAATTTAGAAGCTACAACAAGCTTATTGACGGACATAGCAAGCTTGTGCTTCGAGTGTTTGTGAGAGAGCTTGCTCCCGTTGACGAGGATATGCCTAACATCATAGAAATCGAGGGCTATGTGTGTAAAGCTCCGGTGTACAGAACAACGCCCTTTAAGCGCGAAATCGCAGACCTTTTGATTGCGGTGAACAGAGCATACAACAAGTCCGATTATATTCCTGCAATAGCATGGGGAAGAAACGCAAGATATGCCTCTACGTTTGCGGTCGGAGAAAAAATCCATATTGTGGGAAGGATTCAATCGAGAATATACCAAAAGCAACTCGAAAGCGGCGAAATCGAGGAAAGAGTGGCGTACGAGGTGTCCGTAACGAAGTTCGCGCCCGTGGAAAACGCCGTTTGACAGGCGATTTTCAAAAGCTGTTTTTAGGCGATATGCGCTTGCGTATCGCCGTTTTGTTCTTCACTCGATTGCAAGAGCAAGAGTAAAAGACAGCCGAATAATGGACGTACGGAAATAAAAAGCCGTTTATTGTTTACTTTTGGCGTAATACTTGCTATAATTAACAATAAAAATATTTTTAGGGGTGCATATGAACGTTAAAGACTACACGCTTAAAATCGGCTATCGTATCAACGGACGCAACGTAGAGGAGTCCGTGGAATATCGCGCGTTGAAAAACGGCGACTACGCAACGAAAGATTTGAAATTGCGCGACGAGGGCGACGAAAATCACGTAAAAATCGTTATCGAAACGGAATGCGGCTTGGAGCTTACTATGGCGGAGCTTATTTACGATTGCGTTTACGACGAGAAAACTCGCTTTTTTGCAAACGGTTATCAATCCTGGACAAGCTCGCGCGAATATAAAAAGGGCGACGTACAGTACGGCTTGCGTACCTTGTCGAATTTGCCGCTTGTAAGAGTGTTTTCGGGAGCAAGCGGAGATTACGCCTTTACCGAATACGGTAAAGCGTTGTATCACAGCTTTTCGTATACCTATTTGAGAAGCGGCGACAAAACGGAATTGTTCGGCTCGCTCAACGAGCGCACCGGTTATACGATTTTCTACGCGGATATGAGAGAGAACGTGTTTGCGGTGACAAAGGACGTCGAGGGCTTGACGGTTTCGGGCGAATACGAGCTTATAAACGTGACGCATACAGTCGGAACGTACGACGAGGTTTTCGACAGATACTTTGAAGAATATCCGCTGAAAAACACCGGAAGAGTGGAGCATCTTGCAGGCTATACGTCCTGGTATAATTACTACCAGAACATCAACGAAGAGATAATTTTGCGCGACCTCGAAGGGCTTAAACGCGCAGGCTCTGCCGCAAATATCTTCCAAATCGACGACGGCTACGAAACAATGGTCGGCGATTGGACAATCGACGAGACGAAATTCCCCTCGGGACTTAAGCCCATTGTCGAAAAAATACACGCGCAAGGGCTTAAAGCAGGTCTTTGGTACGCGCCGTTTGCCGCACAATTCAAGGCGAAGATAATCAAGGAGCACCCCGATTGGCTTATAAGAGGCAAGAAGGGAAGACCGGTTATCAGCGGCATATCCTGGGGCGGTTTTTACGCGTTGGATTTTGAAAAGCAAGAGGTTAGAGAATACGTCAAGGCGTTTTTCGACAGAGTTTTCAACGAGTGGGGCTTCGATATGGTTAAGCTCGACTTCCTGTATGCGGCGGCGATAGAGCCTCGCAACGGCAAAACGCGCGGTCAGCTTATGTGCGAAGCAATGGACTTTTTGAGAGAGTGCTGCGGAGATAAAATCATGCTCGGTTGCGGTGTGCCTCTCGCGCCTGCCTTCGGCGTCGCGGACGCTTGTCGTATAAGCTGTGACGTGGAAAATACCTTTAAGGAAAAATTCTACGTTAAGGTGACGAATCAAGAGATAATTTCCGCAAAAATGGCTATGGTCAACAGCGTTTTCCGTCGTCATCTCAACGGGCGTATCTGGGCGAACGACCCCGACGTTTTCTTCTTGCGTAACGGCGGTATGAAGCCTGCGGTATATACTCTGCAACAAAAGAAATTGCTCGCAAAGGTGAATCATATCTTCGGAAACGTCCTGTTTGTGAGCGACGATATAGGCGAATACGACGACGAAAGACTGCAAATATTGCTCGAGGCATACGAGAGGTTTGACGGAAAGGTTTTGAGCGCGGAGTTTATCGCTCCCGAAATAATCAAAATAGTGTACCTTTTGAATGGCGAAAAGAGAATGCTCGTCTTCAACGATAAGACGGGCGACTATTTCGACGAAATCGCACACTGACGGTCGAGGGGGAAAATGATATTGCTTGACAATTTGCAACGCGTACGCGATACCGTTGCGAAATACGATAGAAAAATCGAGCTTATCGCCGCAAGCAAAACTCAAAGCAAGCAGACGATTGACGAGTTTATGGCTCTCGCTCCCGATTTTATATTGGGAGAAAATCGCGTGCAGGAGCTTACGGAAAAATTCGACGATAATTATCGGTGGCACTTTATCGGGCAACTGCAAACGAATAAGGTGAAGTATATCTGGGATAAGGTCGAGCTTATTCATTCGCTTGACAGGGCTGAGCTTGCAAAGGAAATCGAGCGTCAAGCGGTCAAACACGATAAAATAATAGATTGCCTTGTCGAAATCAATATGGGCGCGGAAATCACAAAGGGAGGCGTATGCCCCGAGCGCGTAAAGGATTTTATCGCAGAACTGGCGCAGTATCCGCATATAAGAGCGGTGGGCGTTATGAGCGTGCTTCCCAACCTCGAGGATAAATCGAAGTTGCATTCGCTGTACGAAAAGCTACAGGGTTTGTTTGAGGACGCAAAGGGTATAAGGGGCGACAATATCGATATAAAATATCTGTCGGCAGGTATGTCGGGGGATTATGCGATTGCGCTCGAGCACGGCTCTAATATGCTCCGCTTGGGAAGAACGATTTTCGGCGAGAGAAATTACGCGATTAACGGGTAATGGAAAAATAAGCGCGGTGACGTCTTTGACGAAATCCGCTTGAGGTCAATATGGACGAAAGATATTTCAGAAACGAACAAAACTCGCAACAGCGAGACGCTCAAAGAGTGGGTAGAGGCTTTGCAAGAAATACCGCTCCGACGCAGGCGTCGCAGGTGCCGAGCTATACGCAACAGGGCGCAGGCGGCGTGGTTATTTATTCTCCGCGTACGTATAAGGACGTGCAGCTTCTTATCGATCATCTAAAAATGAGAGAGCAGGTTATCGTGGATTTTTCGACGCTCAATCAACAGTCGGTGTACAGAATACTCGACTTTATGAGCGGCGCGGTCTACGCATTGGGCGGAAGCATTCAGCAAATCACTAAAAATATATTTCTGTTCGCTCCGCAAGGCGTGACGATTACGATTCCGCCGCAAATAAGAGGTTGATATGAACAAAGAAGAAAAAGTCGATTATAAGGCAAAAATAAGGGATTTTCTGCAAGATTGGGTCGGAAAAGCCAAAAAACTTTGGTGGATTTATCTTGTGGAAATCGCAGTGATAGCCGTTATTCTCGTTGCGGATTTGCTGACGAAAAAATATGCGTGGGAGTATCTTGCCACCTACGGCTGTAAAGAAGACATAATAAAAGGGCTTGTAAATCTCGTGGAGGTTAAAAATAGCGGCGGCGGCTTCGGCTTGTTCGAGGGACGTACCATCGGACTTGTCGTAATCACGTTTATCGTGCTTGCCGGCATTTTGGTGTACCAGCTTCTTACGCCCGCAGGCAATAAGTGGCTCCGCGTATCTCTTACGTTTATCATCGGCGGGGGTATCGGAAACAACGTTGACCGTATAGCATTCGGCTACGTCAGAGACTTTATTCAATTTGCGTTTTGGGAAAAATTCCCGGCATTCAATATCGCCGATTCGTTTATCACCGTCGGTATGTTTATGCTTATCGCAGTGTTGATCGTCATGCTCGTTCAAGAGGGAAAGAAGAATCAAGCGGAATTTGAAAAGGAGCAAGAAAGCAAGCCGCAAAGCGCGCAGGATTACATAGATCCGCTCGACGCTCCGCAATGCCTTAATCCGATGCTGAAATCGGAAAACGAGTTTACCTTTGACGAGCCGACAACGGAACAAGTCGAACAAAAAGCCGAAAACGCGCAGGACGAGAGCGCGGATAGCGTTGCAAATAATAGCGTCTGCGAGCAAGGCGAGAACGCTGCGCAAGAGCTTGACGGACAGGATATTTCGGAAAAAAGCGACGACAAAGCAAGCAAGGAATAATGACGTATACCGTTGATTGCGACAAAATAAGATTGGACACGTTTATCTCTCAAAGGTGGGGAATTTCGAGGTCCATGGCAAAAACCGTCCTTGAAAAGGACGGCGCTTTTGTGAACGGCGAAATACGACGTAAAAGCGGTTTCGAGCTTAAGGTCGGCGACGAGGTAAGCTTCGAGGTGCCGACGCCCGAGGAGCTTGAAGTTAAGGCGGAGAATATTCCGCTGAATATCGTGTATCAAGACGATTATATCGCCGTCATAAACAAGCCGCAGGGAATGGTGGTTCACCAAGCAGGCTCGTATAAAAAAACGGATACGCTCGTAAACGCGCTACTTTATAATCTCGATAGCCTCAGCGGTATCAACGGCGTGATTAGACCGGGAATCGTGCATAGGCTGGATAAGGACACGTCGGGGCTTTTGGTGGTCGCAAAAAACGACGAGGCGCACAGAAGCCTTGCTTCGCAAATAGAAAAAAAGACGGCGAGAAGGATATATCTCGGGCTTTGCGACGGCAATTTTAAGGATGACGAGGGAATTGTCGATAAGCCGATAGCTCGCAGTAAAAAGGATAGAAAAAAAATGGCGATTGACGAGAACGGTCGTCGCGCCGTCACGCATTATAAGGTGCTTGAAAGATTCGGTCGGTATACTCTCGTGCGATTCGAGCTTGAAACGGGAAGAACGCATCAAATACGCGTACACGCTCAAAGCCTGCATCACCCGATTGTCGGCGACGAGGTGTACGGAGGCTCTACGCAGTATTACAAAAACGGACAGCTTTTGCACGCGACGGAGCTTGTGCTCGAGCATCCGCATACGCATGAAATAATGCGCTTTCATTGCGATTTGCCCGACTATTTCGAGCAGGTGCTTGACAAAATGCGCAAGGAATACGAGCGTAAAAACCCGTAATCGCGCGATAAAAACGAATATAATTTAACGGAATAAATACAAATGAAAAAAGAGAAAAACGATTTATTGAAGCGGTTTGTCGCATATTATAAGCCGCACAAGCGTACCTTTGCGCTCGATATGATTTGCTCCTTTATTTTTTCGGTGAGCGGATTGTTTTATCCGATGGTGTCCCAAAAGATATTGAGAGAAAGCATACCGAACGGCGCGTTGGCAGAGGTGTTGATTTTAAGCGCGGTGTTGCTTGCTATTTACATAGTAAGGGCAGGCATGAATTATTACATCAACTATTACGGTCACGTGATGGGCGTCAATATGCAGGCGAAAATGAGAAGCGACCTTTTTGCGCATCTCGAAAAACTGCCGTATTCTTTTTATGACAACAACGAGACGGGACAGCTGATGACGAGAATGACAAACGATCTTTTCGACGTGTCAGAGCTTGCGCACCACGGTCCGGAAAATTTGTTTATAACATCCTTTGTCACAATAGGCTCGTTTGCGTATCTTTGCACGATAAGCTGGAAGCTTGCGCTGATAGTCTTTGCATTCCTGCCAGTTTTGTTTATCATAGCGTTTTTGTGCAGAAAAAATATGACGGCGGCGTTTAGACAAAGCAGAGAGGAGATTGGCAAAATCAACGCTACGCTCGAAAACAGCATTGCCGGCATAAGAGTGACTAAGGCGTATGCCAATTCCGAATACGAGCAGGAGCGTTTCGAGAAAAACAACGCAGGCTACGTTAAGGCAAGGTCAAAGGCGTATAAGTCGATGGGTATTTTCTCGTCGAGCATGAACTTTATAACGCAAGTGTACAACGTTATCGTTCTGCTTGCAGGCGCGCTGTTCTGCATATACGACGCAGAAAACTTCGATTACGTCGATTTGGTTGCGTTTATGTTGTCCATAAATCTGTTTATTTCGCCGATACAAACCCTTATACAGTTCTTCGAGCAGCTTCAAGACGGCGTGACGGGCTTTAAGAGATTTATCGCAATTATGGACGTAAAGGCAGAGGAGGAAAGCCCGACCGCGCGAGAGACGGATAGATTCGACGGCGATATAAGATTTGAGAACGTGTCGTTCGGATATAACGACGAAAGGAACGCCTTGAACGAAATCAACCTGACCATAGAAAAGGGCAAAACATATGCGTTCGTCGGGGCGAGCGGCGGCGGAAAAACTACGCTATGTCACTTGATTCCGAAATTCTATCCGCTTGAAAACGGCATGATTTATATCGATAACGAGCCTATAAGCGAGATAAAAAACGAGTCGTTGAGAAAGAATATCGGTATTGTTCAGCAAGACGTATTTTTGTTTACGGGTACGTTTAGAGAAAATATCGCCTACGGAAAAATCGACGCTACGGACGAGGAAATAATCAAAGCCTCGAAGCGTGCGGAAATCCATGAGTATATTATGAGCCTGCCCGACGGCTACGACACGCAGATCGGCGAAAGAGGAGTGAAGCTTTCGGGCGGTCAAAAGCAAAGATTGAGCATTGCGCGAGTGTTCTTGAAGAATCCCTCTATTTTAATCCTTGACGAGGCGACAAGCGCGCTTGATAATACGACTGAAGCAATCATTCAAAAAGCACTTTTCGAGCTGTGTAAGGGGCGTACGACGCTTGTCGTGGCACATAGGCTGTCCACCGTAAGACACGCAGACCATATAGTGGTTATCAACGAGGGACGAATCGTCGAGCAAGGCACGCACGACGAATTGACGGAAGCAAACGGCACGTATAAAAAGCTTTACGATTCGCAATTCTCCGACGACGTGGATATTGCGAGCGCGGATATGAGAATCGCATGACGGATATCGTTGAAAGCATAATGAAAATAAGCGCGTTACGATTGAAACGCGCTTATTTTTTTGTAAATTGCACTAGGCTTGTAAATCGGCTATGTGTGTAAATTGTACTATTTTATCAAATCGAACGTAGCGCGTTTGTAGGGCGCGCGGCATAGCGTATTGCAAGGTTATTCGGCGATTGAGTCGGAGCGTACGTAGGCGATTTCGTTTGAAAAATGCGATAAATGCTTTTTTACGGATTTTTTCAATAGGAAATACGAGATTATCGCCGTAACTAGCTCTGTAATCGGGAACGTCCACCATATCAGCTTTTCGGGATTTTCGCTTAACGTAAATAGATAGACTATGGGGAAAACAAGCACTATAAGCCGTAGCGCGGATATGACGAGAGGCGCGTATACGTCGCCGAAGCCCTGCAAAATGCCTTGTATCGCTACGCTGAAGCCCATAAACACATAGCCTATCGTGGCAATGTGAAGCGCAACGCGACAAATTGCTATTACGTCGCTTTTAGAGACGGAGGAGGATTCCTCGACGGTGAGTGCGAATAGGTCGGAAATCGGATTTGCGCAGGCTTGAAAAAATATCGTCAGTATCGCGGTGACTATTAAACTGCTGATTATTCCGTATTTTATGGTCTGCTTGACGCGTTGATGATTTGCCATGCCGTAGTTGTACGACGTGACGGAAATGAGTGTGTTGGACAAGCCGAAGGCGGCGAATAAAGCCATTTGCATAAGCTTGTAATAGATTCCGTAGCTGCCGCTTAACAAATCCACGGTATAAGAGTCCTTTATTGTGCCGATTATCAAAAGCACGCCGAACATCATCAAGGACAGCATTCCTTGCATCAAAAACGCAGGGAAGCCTATTCTGTAAATTTGCTTGATTATTTTTATGCTAGGCTTTATGTATTTGGGATTTGCGCTTATTTCTTTATTGACGGCGCAGTGGAATATCATTGCAAGAACAAACGAGAGTATTTGCCCTATGACCGTGGCGTACGCGGCTCCTGCTATGCCCATATCGAGAGGATATATGAATACGTAGTCCAAAACGATGTTTGTAACCGCGCCGACTATTTGCGACAACATCGACAATAACGTTTTGCCTGTCGATATTAAAAAGCGTTCCGCAATGGCAAAGCCTATCGAGCCTACGGATATACAGCAACAGATTTGTAGATATTGCGTGCCCATTTCTACCACTACGGCGTTGTCGGACATAAGGCGCATATACGGCTTTGCAAGGAATAATCCGAACAAGAGAAATATTGCGTAAAAAACTATAATCAAAAATATTCCGTTGCCTGCGGTTCTGTTTACGGCGTCCTTGTTTTTTGCGCCTAGATTTTTGGAGAGCATGGCGTTTACGCCTACTCCCGAGCCTACTCCGATTGCTATCATCATGATTTGAACGGGGAAGGACGCCGATAAAGCCAGATTGCCCAAAACGCCGTCCGAACCCATATTGATGACAAACATTGTGTCTACAACGTTGTACAGCGCTTGCAATACCATGGATAAAATCATGGGAAGCCCCATTGTCCAAATAAGCTTGTTGACGGGCTGCGTACCCATTTTGTTTTCTTGCATATTACCTCCGCAAAAAAAAGACGTAAGCCCATATAGTTGGACTTACGTCTTTTGACTACTCACTGGCGATAACTCTATCACAAAATCCGAAATTTTGCAAATATCCAAAAGAAAATTGTATAGAAAATTTTGGAAATAAATCAACGGCAAAGCCGTTGTATATCATCAATTTTGCAGGAAATTGTGTATCATCAAAACCAAGTTTTGCATATCGTCAAGGAGCGATGTATGCACGCTTGCGCGTGATGATATACAGCCCTTCGGGCTGATGATATGCACCGCACGTCGTACGGTGATGATATGCCAAGTCTTGTGACTTGGATAAAAAAATAGACAAGCGTTGCTTGCCGATTTTTTAGAGCTAGTGGCCGGATTCGGACCGAGCGACCTGTAAGCACCCCAAGAAAATAAATTTTCTCGGGGACCCCGCGGTATAATAATCAGCAGGTACTCACGGTCAAAAGCTGTTCATTAGATTGAAAAAGGTGTGCCACATATAAAATGTACCACACCTTTTTGGAGCTAGTGGCCGGATTCGGACCGGCGACCTGCTGATTACGAA
>CAZUZK010000024.1:0-21637 GCA_964624745.1 uncultured Bacteroides sp.
TGGAGCGGGAGACGGTGTGGTCGCATTCGCGACAACCTTCGGTGCGAACCCTTGCGGGTCTGCGCACTTTGCGCCCTTTACTCCGTAAAGTCGAATCCCGTCTAATTTGCATAGACAAAATTCTTGGTGGAGCGGGAGACGGTGTGGTCGCATTCGCGACAACCTTCGGTGCGAACCCTTGCGGGTCTGCGCACTTTGCGCCCTTTACTCCGTAAAGTCGAATCCCGTCTAATTTGCATAGACAAAATTCTTGGTGGAGCGGGAGACGGGATTCGGACCCGCGACTTTCACCTTGGCAAGGTGACACTCTACCACTGAGTCACTCCCGCAAACGATTGCCTTAACACTATATCAAATACAAACGATTTTGGCAACAATTTTTTCAAACTTTACCGTTCTTTGTGCAATTATTTTTCTCGAACGCTTAACCTGCGCGCAAAAGCTACCAGCTCGTCGGCATTGGCAAAGCTTTGTGCAATACCGCACGCGCTTTCCGTCATTTCCGTCAACAGTCTACGCGTTTCGTCGATTCCGATTATTCCGATTACGGAATTATCCTCGCCGTTGTCCAATATATCGTCGCTTAATTGAAATGCCAAGCCGACCGCCTCTCCGAATCCTTCCATACGCTCAAGCTCTAAAGCGTTTGCGCCTGCGACGATCGCGCCTGCATTAAACGCACCCTTTATCAATGCCGCGGTTTTTTGAGAGTACATCTTCAAAAACTCGTCTTTGGTTGTACAGCCGTTCAAATCTCGCACTTGTCCGCATACCATATTTTTTGCGGCAGACGTAATCGCCTCGCCTGCTTTTGCGAAATCCGCGCCGTACACGCTTGCGCCCTCAGTGAGAACGCACATTGCCTGCGTAAGGAGCTGGTCGCCTATAAGTATGCCGTTGGCGTGTCCGAATTTTTTATGCACGGACAGCCTTCCTCTTCGATAATCGTCATTGTCAAGAGCCGGCAAATCGTCGTGGACAAGCGAATAGTTGTGGATAAGCTCGATCGCAAGCGCAAGGCGTATAACCTTGTCCGTATTTACGCTCGGGCTTATCGCTCGCGCGCCGTAATACACGCAAAGAGGACGCACGCGCTTTCCGCCGTCCAAGGTCGCGTATCGCATACCTTCGTCCAATATAAAATCGCTCGTTCCCAACGTCGCGTTCAGCTCTCGTTCAAACTCCGCGATAAATGCTTTTTCGTCAAATTGCGAAATCATCATATCAGTCAAGTTTAAGCTCTTCGGTAAGATTGTTGATGTCGTCCACCAAAAGCGCGAGTTTGCCTTTTTCGGCTTTCAAATCCTGAATACATATTTTGCTCAACTCTATGCCCTTTTGGAATGCGGACACCGCCTCGTCGAGCGGAATATCGCCTTCAAGCTTTTTTACGACGTTTTCCAATTCCTGCAACGCTTCTTCAAACTTTTTGACTTCAGCCATAATTATTTCTCCTTGAATACTTCGATTTGTGTGATTTGAGCGGTTATCGCGCCGTCACCGCCCGTTGCCTTGACAATATCTCCCACGTTAAGCATAGCGACTCGGCTTATGGTTTTGTCCGCGCTTTGCAATCTGAAATAACCTCTTTTAAGCGTTTTTAGCGGACTTAAATTGTCAAGCGAGGCTATCGCCTTTTCCGTGCGCGCGTCGGCGATTTCCGTTTTGCGCTGCACAAGCGATTTCGCTCTTTCAAGATAAGTCAAAACCCTATGTTGTCTGTTAAGATAGTAGCTCGTCGCCAAGCGTTGAAGCTTTCCGCACTCAAGCTGCACTTTTGAAATCTTCTTTTCGTAATTCCTAAGCGTGTTGCGCTCCAAACGTTTCATTCCGTCCTTAAGCGAATCGAGCATGGCGTAATAATCAAATGCGATAAGCTCGCCTGCCGCGGTCGGCGTTGCGGCTCTTGCGTCCGCGACGAAATCGCAAAGAGAGAAATCCGTCTCGTGTCCGACTGCCGATACGACGGGAGTGTTCATCGCATACACCGCTCGCACAAGTCGCTCGTCGTAAAACGGCGCCAAATCCTCAAGCGAGCCGCCTCCGCGAGCAATCACTATCACGTCATATCCGAGAGAATCAACTCTTTGAAGCACGCCTGCTATCTCCCTGCCTGCCTCTTCGCCCTGTACTCGCACGTCCTTGACAACGATGTCCAATAGCGGATTTTTTCTTCTTACCGTGGTCACTATATCTCGAATAACCGCACCCGTTTTTGAAGTGACTATAAGTGCCTTTTTAGCAAATTGCGGAATCGGCTTTTTGTGCGCCTCGTCAAACAAGCCCTCTGCAAGCAGCTTCGCTTTTAGCCTTTCAAACTCCAAAAAGAGCAAGCCCTTGCCTACGGGCTGTATGGAGCTTACCTGCAACGACAGTCTTCCGCCCTTCAGATAATAGTCCAACGAACCCTTGACAACTACGCTTTCGCCGTCTTTGGGAGTATATGTCTTGCTTGCGTAAAAGCACACGCACGAAAGTTGGGACATTTTATCCTTCAAGGTAAAATACGCGTGCGCTCCGCTGAATTTGAAGCCGGACACCTCGCCGAAAACCTCCAAACCCTTGAAAATCGGAGAGTCTACGCACGCTTTAATAGTTGCGTTTACTTCGCTTACAGATATTGTTTTGTCCGAAAACGGCGTTTTATCCGACATAATTGACACTTTATTTACCTTTTTTGCAGTTATATACCGATTTTACGGCATTTTTAAGTTAAAAAATCCCGATTTATCGAACATTTGTCGCTCATTGCGCGAGGAATTTCGATATTTCGGGAAAGCACTCTTATTGAATATCTCTCACAATCTTTGCCAGCACGCCGTTGACAAATCCGCCCGACTTGTCCGTGCCGTACTTTTTGGCAAGCTCTACGGCTTCGTTGATGACGACGGCGTTAGGCGCGGTATGCTCGATAAGTTCGTAGGTCGCAAGCAAAAGCACTGCGTAATCGGGACGGTAAACTCTTTCAAGGCGATACCCCTCGAGATTGCGCTCGATAATGCTTTTCAAATTTTCCTCGCCCGTCACAACGCCGAGATAGGTTTGATTGATATAGCTCTTATCGTCCTCCGTCAAATCGCTGTCTATCAAAAGCAGCTCCAACGTGGACTCGTTCACTACGTTATAAAATGTGTATTCAAACACAAGCTTAAAAACTTTTTCTCTCGCTACTCTTCTCATACTATTGCGCTACGTTTACGTTCATCACCTGAACGTTTACGGATTGAACCTTAAATTTGGTCGCTCCCTCTATCTGTTTTTTAACTTTTTCTTGTAATTGTGCTACCTGCGAAGGCACTCTGTAGCCAAGCTCGATATTGACAAACAAGTCAACCGCTACTTTTTCGTTCGGCAAAACGTAAACGGAAACCGCTCCGCGATTGCGCTTTGAGTTGAGAAGACATATACCCTCGACGTCTTGCGCCGCTTCCGTTGCCAATGAAACGAGTACGTCGCTCAAAACCGATATGCTTTTTGCGTTGTCCTTTGCCATAACGACCTCCGTGCTTCGTATTATATCACACGATAAAAATTATATCAACCGTCCGCAAAAATTATTTTGCCCTTTATAACGCATTCTCAATCCAAACGCACGCCAATTCAAGCAACGGTAAAAACGGACATCTTTCGATGTCCGCTCCTCCCTATATTCTTCTTAATTGTACGGAATCACTTTTACGTCCTTCGGCTTGAACGTAGTTTCGGATACGACAACGGCAAGTATTTGATTTGCCTGCTCCGCCGTCAATTCCTCAGAGCCGACGACTATGCTTACGCCGTTATCGCCGATGGTGACGATTGCGTCTTCAAAGCCGTTGCCTTTTATAAGCGTTTCGAGCGCAAGCTCCTTTTCCATTCGTCCGACAAGCAAAAGCTTTTGTTCCTGCGCGGTGGTTTTTGCGGAATCGGTGCTGGATTCGGCATTCAAAATCGCGTCGAGATACAAGAACTCCGATTCTCTCGTTGCGTCTCTATCGCTTCTTGCCGCCGCAAAAAAGGTTTGAGCGACGTTATCGCCGTTGGCTTGATTCGTACCGTCGTTCGTTTTGTCCAATTTATCGTTAAGCACAAAGTTCAAAACGCCGGTAGCGACAAGCAGGACAACCATTACGGACAGCACGATTATCTTTTTGGTTCTTGATTTCATTTTCATATATTCCTCCTATATGTTCTTAATTGTTTCGGCTAAACACGCTCACCACTCTTTTATCCACGCCTAGCGCGCCTGCCGTTGCGTCTACTAGTCTTAATCTGACAAGAGGATTGACGGCTCCGTCCGCCACAACAAGCACTCCTGCGATTTCTCCGTTCGACTTGGTTATCATTATTTCCACCGTTCCCGCGCCGTCCACGCTCGACAGAATCGAGGCAAGCTTCTCTTCCTCCTCGCTTGCTGTCACGCTTTGCCGATTCTCTTTCGACGCCGTTACGCTAGAGTATATGACAAGTGCAACGGCGATTATGAATATCAAAAGGATAATTTGCAGATTTTTTATTCCTTTGATTCTTTTTGCGATTTCACTATTCTTCAAGCGTTTCCAAATACCGATTTCTTTCTCTTCCATACGCGCCTCTAAAAAATATATGTTCTACACAAAAATTTAATACTGATGTAAAATCAGATATGCGTCGCGCGTATGCGCGCCCACGCACGTTTTATAATGTACGCACGTTGCGCGCGCGTGCGCGCATTTGTCCCCCTATTTTACGCTTGCGCTTTGCAGAAAAGCTCCTACGTCACGTAGTATACTCGCACGATTCTTTGACTCACCGACAGTTTTTGCGATACGATAGCCACTATCTGCGCCCCGTCGTATTTCGTATCGTAGGCGTACACCGTTACGCAAACAATAGTGGTATTCGACATCGTTACCACGCTTTTTGCATTTATACCGCATTGCTTCAACGCGTCGTTTACTCTGCTTGCATATTCCTCTTCCTTGCTTTGCTCAGCCTGCGATACGAAATCATAATCGTCCGAGAACACATAGGCGTCGAAATCGAAATCGAACTCCTTATTTATCAACGACGGTAATGGCGAGGCAATGACAAGCACCACAAGCAAAGAAAATGTCCCCTTAATGTACTTTGTGGTTTTTCCGTCCGGCAACACTATTTCTAGCATAATACCGAGGCATATAACCCCCACCACCGATAAAATCCACGCGCCTATCATATGCCCATATTGCAAGAGCTTATGATAAGCATAAGCATCAAAAAGAACATAAACGCAACGCCGGCAAGCGCGGTTATGAGCAGATTGACGTTTTTTGCGACGTCCGAGAGTAGAGCTGCGCCTCTTGTATCTCCGATAGGCTCTATAATCGCAGAAGCAAGACGTAGCGCAAGTGAAAATATAAGCACCTTAACAATGGGAAACATAACAACCGCGCATAAGGTTATCGCGCCCGTATACCCCAAAGCGTTTTTGACAAGCACTACCGAAGCGGACAAAAGGTCTAGTCCGTCCGACAAATATCCGCCCAAAATCGGCACGTAACTTGACACCGCAAGCTTTGCTATGCCGAAGCCGAATTTATCAATCACACCGCCGGTTACGCCCTGCACCGTCAAAAACGTCGCAAACAATCCGAATACTATCCCGATAAGCCAGCTCGAAGCGGACTTTATCAGACCGGTAAGCTTGTCGAGCTTTACCGCGCTTGAAATATTCCCGACCACACAAAACACTATGCAAGCCACAAACGCCGGTACGATTACGACGGAAACAAGCTTCATGATAAATCCGCACAACACCCCCATAAGCGGAGAATACGTCGCCACCGCGCTTGCCGAGCCGAGCATGGAAAGCATTGTGAGCATAACGGGAAAAATTGCCGACGCAAAGGAAATAAGCGCGTTTATCGTGTCGTTAACCGTAGAAATCATTTCGACAACGCCGGTCATCAGCACGATTACAACGGCGCAATAGCACACGATATGCACAACCTCCGTGGTGGATTTATTGAGAAAATCCCCCGTCAATCCGCATAGCATATTTTTCAACAGGCAGATAACGATTATCGCTATAAGGCTCGGCAAAAACGACAAAAAATATCTTCCTGCCGTCGTTGCCAGCGCATTGAAAAACGTCTCGTAAAACGCTTGCGGTTCACCGCTTGCAAGCTTTTTTAAGGCGTCCTTAATGCTATCTATCGACAAAACGTTTCTTTCTTCCACTCCGAGCGAATCCAAAAAGTCCTGCAACTCCTGCATATCCAAGCCGTCTATAAGCTCGTTAACGGCGTCGCTCAACTCCCGCTCAATATCATCTTTTGTCTTCTCGTTATCCGCATACGCGACGTGAATATCCGTTGAAAAAACCGCAAAAAACACTGCGAAAACAGCGATAAAACACATTAAAAATCGGCTTATTTTTATACGCTTTTTCATATTGCGTTAGTAAGCGACGACACCACGTCGATAAGCGCCTCGATAATTGAAATGCTCATCAAAAAGATGACTATCTTACCGCCGAATTGCAGCTTTTGAGCTATCGAAGCGCACCCTGCGTCGGTTGCGACGCTCGATGAATATTCGGTAAGATAACCGATTCCGATTATCTTCAAAACGGCTGAAAAAACTCCGTCGTCAATTCCGCTCTTCATTACGATATTGTCAAAAGCAAGCACGACGTCACGCAAGCCCGAAAGCATGGTTATCATCATAACCACCCCCGTTGCAATCGTTGCAAACACTGCAAATTCGGGCTTTGCGGTGTTCAACAAAACAACAACTATCACGCCGATTATCGCTATTCCAATAAGCTTAAATATCATTTTCGTTTTGCCTCGTCACCGCAAAAAATATCGGTTGATTTACCGAATCCTATGTTTATTGCTCAATTTGCATCAATAAAGCGACAATATCGACTTTAACGTATCAAACAAGCCTCCGAGCATATCTATCACCAGCACCGCCACGATTATCAGCCCTGCAAGCGTAGCGAAGGTAGCGATTTCGTCTCTGTCGCTTTTTTTGAGGATTATACATACGATTGCCGTCAACAATCCGATTCCTGCTATTTTCAGTATTATATCGGTATCCATTTCCACCTCACGCCAACATCAACATAATTGCGATTCCGAGCAATGCGCATAGCTTAAAATACATTGAGCCGAACTTTTTGCTTTCTACCTCGCACCTACCTTTCATTTGCTCGAATTCTCGCGAGAAATGCGCTATATGCGCCAGCTGATCGTCGAGCGCGGTTTTTCCGAGTCCGCTCAAAAAATCCGCAACGACCTTTCTTTCATCTAGCTTCAACAAGCCTGCAATCTCGTTTAAGTCGCTTGCTCTTCCCTCGCTCGTTGCGAGCAACCAGTTGCTCAACGCCTTTTCAAATTCGCCGTTTCTACCCGTCAAAAACTTGTTCGTCACCTCGGGAATCGGCGTTTTCTTCATAGACAACTCTGTCGCAAGCATTGCCGAAAAATCGCAGACGGACTTATAAAACGTCACCCTGTTTTTATATCTGCGCTTTATCAAAACGCCTATATAAACCGCAATCAACGCAAACAATCCGCCTGCAATCAATCTTGCAATATCGCTCATAAGATAACCTGCTCGACAATTTGCCCTATAGGATTTTTGCCTAACGTCACCGCAAAATCGAACGCCTCTCTCAAGCGTGAAAACGCACCGCCTTTCAATACGCTGTTTATGCTTTCGCCGTGCACGGACGCAAACACCCTTACGCCGCACCTGATTGCGTCGCAAATAGCGGACACGTCCTTTTCGCCGAATAGCTCGTCGGTGACAATAATATCCGGATTCATCGCTCTCACGCAGTTTTCATACGCAATATGTTTCGGCACACCGCTAACGACGTCAACGTCCCCTATATCCAACAGCGAGCGTCCTGCGGACATTGCGCACAGCTCGTATCTTTGGTCAATCACAACGACGTTAAAATCCATCGACGCAATGCGCGCAAGCTCTCTCAAAAGCGTAGTTTTGCCCCCTCCGGTAGGCGAAACGACAAGCGTATTCCTTACGACGCCCTTATCGATTACGCAATCCATTATTCTATCGGCGCAATGCTTTATTTGATGAGGTATTCTTATCGCAAGAAAAGACACGTTTTTCACGCCTATCAATTTATCGCCGTCAATAACCCCCTCTCCGCCTACGCCTATACGGAAATGCCCGAATGGAATATACCCCCTTATCATTTCGTCCGACGCACTGTAGAAGGACATATTCGTAGCTCGTGCAAGGATTGCGTCTATTTCCTCTTGCGAAACTATATAGGCTTTTCCGTTTTGTTTAATTTCTGCAAGCTTTCCGTTTGAAAAACACGCCTTTAACGGTCTATCGGCACGCAAACGCAGTTCAACGACGTCGGAAACGTTGCCTATCGCTTGAAAAATATTTGCGCCCAAAAGTTTTTGTAACATACAAAAAGATATGAAAAAACGACCTTGCAAATAGCAAAGTCGCAAAAACAGACATTATTCGCATATTAAAAGCCCTTCGGGAAAACACTCGAAGGGCTAAAATTCAACAATTAGGCAAGTTGTCAAACACGCGACATATATTCACCGGTACGCGTATCGATTCTTATGGTGTCGCCCTCGTTGACGAACATCGGAACCTGAAGCTCATAACCTGTTTCGACGGTTGCGGGCTTGGTTGCGTTGGTTGCGGTGTTGCCTGCCACTGCCGGCTCGCAAACAGTGATGAGAAGTTCGACGAAATTCGGCGGTTCGACAGAGAACGGAGAGCCTTGGAAGAACTTCATCGTAACGTTCATGTTCTCTTTAACAAAGTTAAGTGCGTCTTCAACTTGATTTTGGTTGAGCGGAATTTGCTCGTAGGTTTCCGAATCCATGAAATAATAGAACTCTCCGTCATTGTAGAGATATTCCATAGTCTTTGTTTCGATGTGAGCCAGCTCGAACTTTTCGGTGGGGTTGAAGGTTTGTTCCAAAACGGCGCCGGTAACGACGTTTTTCATCTTCATACGAACAAATGCCGCACCCTTGCCCGGCTTGACGTGCAAGAAATCGACAACGGTCATAATCTTGTTGTCATAAAGGAAGGTAACGCCCTTTCTCAAATCGCCTGCCATAATTTGTGCCATAATATCATTCTCCTAAAGTGTATGTTTTGTTTCGGTTGAACCGTTCTACTGATATATTCTATCACTATATAAGCGGTTTTGCAAGTTTTCCGATTATTTTTGTTGCAACCGCGTGCAACGTATTATTTGTTCAATACGATAAGCTCGGTGGGAATACGGCTTACTCTGCCCTTTTTGCCGACGATAACCATATCTTCGATACGTACGCCCATTTCGTCGGGAAGATAAATGCCCGGCTCTATGGTGATAACCATATTGTCGGCAAGCTTTTCCGTACCGCCCTTACCAACGCGCGGAGCCTCGTGAATAAGCGTTCCGACGCCGTGTCCGGTGGTGTGAATAAAGTATTCGCCATAGCCTGCATCGTCGATAATATCGCGGCATACCTTGTCCAAGTCCTCGCAAACAACGCCTGCTTCGGTCGCCTCGACGCCTGCAAGCTGCGAACGATAAACTATATCGTATATCTCGCGTTGCTTTGCGTTCGGTTCGCCGAATGCGAACGTACGCGTGAAATCAGAGCAGTATCCGTCAAATACGCACCCCATATCGATAGTCACAAGCATACCTTTTTCAAGCTTGCAATCCGTAGGAACGTGATGCGGTTCCGCTCCGCCCTTGCCGAATGCGACTATGGTATCGAAAGAAACGTCGCTTGCGCCTTGCAGGAGCACAAATTCCTTAATAAAATTTGCAACGTCCTTCTCGCTGTCGCCCTCTTTTATGGAAGCAAGAACTGCCTCATAGGTGTCGTCGATGATTTGAGCCGCGCGTACTATGGCGCGAATTTCGCTCTCTTCTTTTACAATTTCGTTCATATTATGCCTTCTTATTCTTGATCTTCGCAATAAAAACGAGGATTTTTATTTTATTTTGCGTATTCTACGCTACGGACCTCTCTGATAACGTTGACCTTGATTTGTCCGGGATATTCCAATTCGCTTTCGAGCTTTTGAGCGATTTCCTTTGCAAGGAACACCGTATTTGCGTCGTTGACCTGCTCGGGCTTAACCATAACTCTGATTTCTCTACCGGCTTGCACTGCGAACGTCTGGTCTACGCCGTCAAAGGATTTTGCAATATCCTCGAGCTTCTCGATACGCTTGACGTAGGTTTCGAGAGATTCGCGTCTTGCGCCCGGTCTTGCGCTTGAAATCGCGTCTGCCGCTTGAACAAGCACAGCGTCTATGGTCTGCGGCTCGATGTCGTTGTGGTGAGCGGCTATAGCGTGGATAACGTCGTTGTTTTCGCGATATTTCTTTGCGATTTCGACGCCGAGTTGAATATGCGTACCCTCAAACTCATGGTCGATTGCTTTGCCGATGTCGTGCAACAAGCCCGCTCTTCTGGCGATACGAGGATCTATACCCGTTTCTGCCGCCATAATCGATGCCAAGGACGCGACCTCGACGGAATGCTTAAGCACGTTTTGACCGTAGCTTGTACGATATTTGAGTCTTCCCAAAAGCTTTATCAATTCGGGATGCAAGCCGTGAACTCCGACCTCGAAAGCGGCTTCCTCGCCGGCTTCCTTGATGCCTGCCTCGACTTCTTTTCTCACCTTGTCAACCATCTCTTCGATACGAGCAGGGTGAATACGTCCGTCCGTAATAAGCTTTTCGAGAGTGAGCCTTGCGACCTCGCGTCTTACGGGGTCGAAGCTTGAGAGCGTGATAACGTCGGGAGTGTCGTCGATGATAAGATCTACGCCCGTCGCGCTTTCGAGCGCGCGAATGTTTCTACCCATACGGCCGATGATTCTTCCCTTCATTTCGTCGTTGGGCAAAGCGACTACGGATACGGTATTCTCGGTTGCATGGTCTGCGGCGCAACGCTGAATTGCTTGAGAAATTATGTTTTGCGCTTCCTTCACCGCATTGTCTTTAGCCTCTGCGATAAGTGCCTTTGCATCGCTTGCCGCGCTCTTCTTAACGCTGTCGAGCAATGCGTCCTTAAGCTCCTGCGAAGCCTCCTCTTTTGTCATTCCGGCAACTCTTTCAAGCTCTTTTTGCATCTTTTCTTGCGAATTGTTAAGCTCCGCCTCGATGCCCTTCAAACGCTCCTTTGTCTCCTCGATTTGCTTTTGCGCCTTTTCTACGTCGTCGATTTTCTTATCGAGAGTGGCGTCCTTCTTGTCGAGGATATCTTCCTTTTTGTCAAGAGCCGCTTCCTTTTGTGCCAAACGGTTCTCTGTGCGTTGCCAATCCTGCTTGCGCTCCTTCGTTTCGTTTTCAAAATCGATGCGCATTTTGTTCATTTGTTCTTTTGCCTCGAGCATACCGTCCTTGCGAATGGTCTTTGCTTCGAGATTTGCTTCTTCGATTATTCTTGCCGCTTCGCGCTTTGCATTGCCGATTTTGTTTTGAGAATAAACTCTATATACAAACCAACCGATCAACGCTCCTGCAACAACCGCAACCGCCGCGGCTATTCCTGCCGCCGCGCCCGGAGAAAGAGCGGCAATCAAAAAACTTAAATTGCTGGTCATTTCGGACCTCCGTATATATATAATCAAAACCACACGTGAAAACAAAAATATAGCTACGCAAAAAGATTTTAACGGCAAAAACACGCCGAATAAATCGATTTATTATATATATCTATATCAAAATTATTTCCAATATATAGTTTTGTCATTACATAGTATATACTAAATATAAGCTTTCGTCAATGCCGACCGAAAAAAAAATCGCTTTTCACACACGGAAAAGCGATTTTCGACATTTTTAGTCAATATTGATTATGATAGGCGTTATTGCATTTCGTATTTCTCGCGAATTTTCGCGTTTACCTCTTCAAATACTTCGGGGTGAGCCTTCAAAAATTCCATTGCCTTATCTCTGCCCTGTCCTATCTTTTCGTCGTTGTAGCTAAACCAGCTTCCGCTCTTCTGCACAAAGCCGTTTTCGACAGCCAAATCAAGCACGCAACCCATATTGGAAATGCCCGTGCCGTACATAATATCAAATTCCGCAACCTTAAACGGCGGTGCGACCTTGTTCTTGACGACCTTTGCCTTGACGTGATTTCCCACGATATCGCTTCCGTCCTTCAACGTATCGGCTTTGCGGATTTCTATACGCACCGAAGCGTAGAATTTAAGAGCCTTACCGCCCGTGGTCGTTTCCGGATTGCCGTACATAACGCCGATTTTTTCTCTGAGCTGATTGATAAATATAATCGTGCATTTGCTCTTTGAAGACGCAGCGGTGATTTTACGCAAGGCTTGCGACATCAAGCGCGCCTGCATACCGACGTGGCTATCGCCCATATCGCCGTCAAGTTCTGCTTGCGGAGTGAGCGCGGCAACGGAGTCTATTACGACAATATCTATCGCGCCGCTTCTTATAAGCGTCTCGGTTATATCGAGAGCTTGCTCGCCGCTATCCGGTTGAGATATGTACAAATCGTCCAAATTTACGCCGAGCTTGCTTGCATATGCAGGATCGAGCGCGTGTTCCGCGTCAACGTACGCCGCCGTACCGCCTTGCTTTTGAACCTCTGCCACGCAATGCAAAGCGACGGTTGTTTTACCCGAGGATTCGGGACCGTATATTTCAACTATTCTTCCCTTCGGAATACCGCCGATACCCAACGCAACGTCGAGAGTGAGACAGCCCGTCGAAATCGCCTCGACCTTGGGTATCTCCGTATCGCCCAAACGCATTATCGCACCCTTGCCGAAATCCTTTTCTATCTTTGCGAGCGCAAGCTGTAGATTGTGTGCTTTATCGGTGGACTTATCTTGAATTTTGTCTGCCATAGTTTTTCTCCTTTATAACCTTATGTCTAATCAGACATCTTGTTTTCCTTTTATTTTCGTTTTGATTATATATTGTACAATGTACCCTTTTCGGTACATTTACGTCACAGTCGAAGAATATCTCCCTTGAGGTATCTTATCAGGTAGAACAGAGCCACGTTTGACGCCGCCGTGCGAATTTCGTTGCGGCTTCCCTCGAAGCGTCTTTCAAACACGGTGATAAAATCCCCCGCGCCTACCGCTATATACACAAGCCCGACGGGCTTCCCCTCGTCCCCTGTCGGACCTGCAAGCCCCGTGGTAGCAAGCCCTATATCGACAGGACGCTTGTTAAGCCCCTTAACCATCGCAAAAGCGGTTTCTCTACTCACCGCGCCGTATTCTCCGAGCAAGCTCTTGCTTACGCCCAGTCTATCCATTTTGGACGCTCGGTTATAGCACACGATTCCCTCGTAAAAATTTGCGCTGATACCGGGAACGCCGGTAAGTCGCGAGCATATTTCGCCACCCGTCAAACTCTCGGCGACTGCAAGCGTACGATTGTTCATTTTAAGAAGCCTTGCGGCTATTTCCTCCAACGAACCGTCAACCGCGGAATACACCTCTTCTTCAAACGCGTTGTAGACTCTGCTTTTCACCATCTCGAAAACCGACCTATCACAGTCCGCGCTCATGGTAATAATTGCGTCAAGACAGCTCTCCTTCACGGTGAACGTCACGCCGAAATCGGCAAAGCGTTCAAGCCTGCTTTCGATTTCTTTTTTATTCAAGCCGCAAATCTTAACTATCTCTTTTATCATAGTATTTTAGCTGTCTACCCTGCCGAATTAAGCGTTTTCAACCTCTTTTCCTTCGGATTTATCCGCTTTCTCTTCCTCGTCGTCCTGCCTTAAAACGTGCTTGTTTTTGATGATGTAATTCAAGCCGCTGTAAACTGCAAGCACTGCTCCTACGTAGAACACTATCGTGCCTATCCAGGCGATTGCCACGTGCAAGCCTGCAAGCATAAGAATCGTCACGCCGATGTCTAGGCATACCGTTTTGATTTTTCCGAAAATATCCGCCGCCAAAACAAGACCGCGACTTGCGGCAATCGAGCGGAATACGCCTATCATAAGCTCTCTTGACAAAATGATGCCGGACAGCAACGCTATTATCAGCGTGTTATATGCAAACGCGCTATCGAGTCCGTCTCTAAAAAGCACGATAAGGAACAGCATTATCACGATAATAACCTTATCTGCCAGCGGATCGAGAAGCTTTCCGAGCATAGAAACGGTATTTGTCTTTCTTGCAATATGTCCGTCCACGAAATCGGTTGCGCAGCATATCGCAAACAGCACCGCCGACACGACCGTAAGCGCGATATATGCGCCTTGACCTGCCGAAATCGTATGCGCAAGCACAAACATGATAACCGTCGGGATTATCAAAAATATTCTCGCAATAGTGATTTTGGTTGCAAGAGTAATCTTCATATTATTCAACCCTCCCCGACAAATCCAAGCCAATCGAGCCTACGATTTCGACGTCGTAGAAATTGCCGATTTTGACTTCCTTGTCCGAAGTAAAATATACTACGTTGTCAATATCGGGAGTCTGCGTAGCGCACCTTCCGACAAACAACTGTCTGTCATAATCTATATCGTCGTAAATAACCTTGACGACGCGCCCCTTAAGGCTATCGTTGCGGCAAGAAATAATCTCCGCTTGAAGCGCGCGCAATTCCTCCGCACGACTTTCCTTAATATCCTCGGGCAGATGTCCGTCCAGCTTATCGGCAGGAGTTCCCTCTTCTCTCGAGTATGCAAAGAAGCCGGCATAATCGAATTTTATTTCCTGCACAAAGCTCTTAAGCTTTTCAAACTGCTCCGTCGTTTCGCCGGGGAAACCGCAAATAAACGTCGTCCTTATGGCTATATCGGCGGATTTGAGCTTCGCTATAAGTGCTCTTACGCTCTTTTCGTCCGTACGGCGATTCATTCTTTTAAGCACCGCGTCATCGATATGTTGCAGGGGTATATCCATATATTTGACGATTTTCGGATTGTTTTTCACATATTCGATAAGCGTGTCGTCAACCATTTCGGGATATAAATACAGCAATCTTATCCACTCGAAATCAAGCTTACAAAGCTCGTCGAGAAGCTCGATTAGATGCGGCTTGCCGTCGAAATCCGTACCGTATCTCGTCACGTCCTGCGCAACCAAAATAAGCTCCTTAACGCCGTCGTCGGCAAGTCTTTCTGCTTCTACCAGCAAATCCTCAAGCTTCTCCGAGCGGTACTTCCCTCTTATTTTGGGGATAGCGCAATATGTACAGTGATTGTCACACCCGTCGGCTATCTTCAAATACGCATAGTGATATGGCGTCGTAAGCACTCTTCCGGCATAAAAATTATCGCCGCAAGCACAGCTGTATATTCTATCGCCGTCCTCGAGCTTTTTTACGGTATCCGCAATCTCGTCGTAGTCGGCGATACCCAAAATTGCGTCGGCGTCCGAAAATTCCTTTTCAAGCGTTTCTGCATATCTTTGCGCAAGGCAACCGGTAATAACAACCTTTTTCTTGCCCTTACTCGCCTTTTTTACCGCAAGCGCATTCAAGATTTCGTCAATGGATTCTTCCTTTGCTTTATCTATAAACGCGCACGTATTTACGATAATCACGTCGGCTTCCTCTTCGCTTCCGACAAGAGTATGTCCACCCTCGACAAGCCTTGAAAGCATTTTTTCGGTATCCACTCTATTCTTATCGCAACCGAGCGATATTGTGCCTATCTTCATTGTTTACCTCAGTTTTTTTAGCGAAAGGAAGAGATTATTCCTCTTCGTCGGAGCTTTGCGAGGTCGCAATCAACTCTTCAAGCTCCTCGTACGAGATGTTGACCTTTTTCTTTTTCGGGTCGTTTTCGTCGGGCGACAAATAGCCCATAAGGTCCATCTTGTCGTAAATCTTCGCCGCTTTCGGCCAACCCAAGCCGAGCCTACGCTGCATAAACGAAATGCTTATAGGCGCATTCTGCTCTTCTCTCAACTCTATGCCGAGTCGCAATGCCTCGAACAGCTCGGGCGGAAGCTTATCCTTATCGTTGGCGCGAGCCTCTTTGCCCGATTGCGAAGCCTTTTCCTCTTCCTTATCCTTGAAGATTGCGTCCTTAATGGAATTGTCGAAGTAAGCGTCGTTTTTGGATTTGACGAAATCGACGACCTTCTTAACCTCTTCATTGGATATAAATGCGCCCTGCATACGTTCAAGCTCGTTTGCGCCGGGCATCATATACAACAAATCTCCGTAGCCCAAAAGCTTGTCCGCGCCCACCGAGTCGAGAATGGTTTTGCTGTCGAAGCTTGACGTAACCTTGAACGCCACGCGGCTCGGGAAGTTGTTTTTAATCGTACCGCTGATAACGTCAACCGACGGACGTTGCGTTGCAAGCACCAAATGAATACCGACGGCACGCGCAAGACGCGCGATACGGTTTACGGTGTCCTCAACAGCCTTTTTACCCGTAGACATAAGGTCTGCAAATTCGTCTACGATAATGACGATTCTCGGCATCTTTTCATAGCCGTTTTTCACGCAATCGGCGTTATATTCGTCAATATCTCTGTAGTTTACCTCGGCAAGGAATTTGATACGTCTTTCCATCTCGGAAATAGCCCAGTTGAGCGAACGAATAGCCTTGTCGGTATCGCAGATTATCTCGTCCATGAGCAAATGCGGAATACCTGCATACACGCTCATCTCTATGCGCTTGGGGTCGATTAGGATAAGTCTTACGTCGTCGGGCGACGCCTTGTAAAGCAAGCTGACTATAATCGAGTTTATGCAACAGCTCTTACCTGCGCCCGTCGCGCCTGCGATAAGCACGTGCGGAAGCTTGCGCACCTCAACCACTCTTGAATCGCCGTAAAGGTTCTTGCCCAACGCAAACGTCGCGGGAGCCTTTGCGTTGTTAAATTGCGGAGATTGTATGATTTCGCTCAAATTTACGTTGCGACGATGCTTGTTCGGCACCTCGATACCGACGGCGTTTTCTCCGGGAATAGGCGCGATTATACGCACGCTTCCGGCTTCCATCTTCATTGCGATGTCGCTTTCGAGCGAAGAGATATAGCCTATCGTTCTTCCTCTCGGCATCTCGACGCGAAGCTTATACATCGTAAACGTCGGACCTACGAGAATATCGATAACTTCGCCCGTAATACTGAAGAAAGCAAGCGTATTGATGATTTGTTCCTTCTTTTGCTCGTAGTCCTCGTTTTGATCCACCTCGGGAGCAGGCGGATTCAACAGCGAAAGCGGAGGCGCGACGTACGGACGCTTCGGAGTGGCTTGCGCGATGGCTTGTTCGATATTGACTTGCGTTACGCGCTCTTTTTCGCTCTTATCGTTTTTCTTTGTCGCAGGCTCGACCTTTTGCAAGCCGCGGCTTTGCGACGCCTTCATTTTCTCCTCGCGCATAAGGGCTTCTCTTTCGTATTGCCCCATAGCCGGAGTTTCCTTGATTGCCTGCTTGATATTCTGAATCCTTGATGCCATCTCGGCGTTTTCTATATTTTTAGCGGACTGCTTTGCAATATCCGTGGTAGATTGTATCGCCGCACGCGACATCTCGCCGCCCGTAACCTTTTGCTTTATCGGAGCCGGCGCGCTCGGAGCATCGCCACCCTCCGTCCTGCTTGAATCGACGTATTTTTCGCGTTGGCTATCGAAGGTTGCCTTCGGCATTTCGTACGTCTTCATCGATTTGTCGGATTCTCTCGAATAATCGTCCGATTTATTTTCCTCGACGGCAGTTGCCGCAAACGCTCTGGGGAGCTTCTTTTCGCCCTGAACGGCTCTATATCCGCTTCTGTCCAAATCCTCTATGGCCGGCTTCTTTTGTTGCGTCACGACGGGAACCACGCCTTGCTTGGAGTCGGGCGTAGCGTTTACGTTCACCTGCACCTTTTTAGGCGTTATCGGCTGTTTTTCGTCTTGAACTACTTGCTTATTGTCGCGAGCGATATAAACGATGTCCGTCTTCGGCTTATCGTACGCCTCTGCGACAATCTCCTCCTTCTGTACGGGCTTCGGCGGTTCTTCACCCGAAATCGCGCGATTAAGCGCGCCGAGCATACCGACGTTCACCTGCTGTTTAGAAGAGTCGCTTGCCTTTTGCATAGCGGAATCGCCGTTGTCGTGCGACATAATTTTGGTGGGCTTAACCACTTCCTTTTTATCGCTTTCGGCAATAACGACGCATTCGTCCTGTTGTTCAAAATGCGCTTCCGCCTCGAACTCGGGCTTCGCATACATTTGACCGAAGCGTTGAGTCTGTTCTCTCTTCAACGCGTTGAAATCGCGTTTGAAATCGATTTTATCGTTACTCTCGGGCTGTTGTGCAACGGCGCTTTGAGCCGACTTGACGATGTTGTTGTCCGTCTCCTCTTGCACGGCTCTGTATCTTGACATAAAGTCTTCGCGAATCGCGCTTTGAGTTGCGTCTACACCGAGCTTGTTTTTAAGCTCGTTACGACGAACCGCGCTATACGGCGCGCTCACGTTTGAAAGCGCGTTACGAGGATCCTTGACCGATTCAAAGCGTTCGAGCGTGTCCTTTGTAGGCGGTGCGCCGAACAAAATGTCCTTTGCCAAACCGCGCGCGGAGAATTTTTCCGCGTCGTATTGCGGACGCTTTTGCTCGTCCTCGAGCTTCCCTTGCGCGTTCGGATAAAGCGGATTGAAGGAATCGAGAGGCTGGTAGCCCTCTGCCCCGAATGCCTTTTTGTTGACCTTCTGTTGAAGAGGATCGCCTTCGACGTCCACGACGTAAAGTTCGTTGCCGGTACCTGCCGCGGAAAAATCCGTTAACGTCGGCGACGACTGCGCCGTCACGGGCTGCGATTCGTCTTGATAATCGCGTTCTTTCTTTACGCGTTGGCGTTTAACCTTTGGAGCCTTCGGCGCTCTTGTCTGTCTTTCGCGCTCGGAGCGAGTTGCCACGGTATAAGTCACGTTGCGCTTAATGGACGGGAAAATCGCGATAAACGCAAGCACGAAGAATGCGACGCACACGATTATCAGCGCGCCCACCGACGTCACGACTTTCATAAGCGGATAAGCCGGCAAGCCCAAAAGCATACCGCCTGCGGTGTTTGTGTTTTTGTAGCAATTCACAAGGTATTCGCCGTAATCCGCGCCCAAAATATGCGCGCTCGACGTATAAATATGAAGTGCGAAAATGCCGAGCAACAGCAAGCCGAAATACAGCAATGCCTTGGAAAAGCGCATTTTCACTCTCACGTTAAACGTAATCGCAATACCGATGATTATACCCATAAGAGAATAGGCGTACGCCGCAAGCCCGAAGAAGCCCGCCAAAAAGCCGTACACCATTCTGCCGACGCCTCCGAGTGCGCCGACCAGCGATAGGAAACAGAAAAGCGACACTATTATCACAAGCACTCCTGCCGCGATTCTGTTGCCTTTATTTGCTTTTGCTTGTCTTGTATCTGCCAAGGTAAACCTTCCCGATTATTATATAATATTAGTAATTGAAATTATACCATAGCAAGCAATGATTTACAAGAGATTTTGACGATATTCGTTGAAGTTTTCGCACAATTTTTCTTTTGTACAATTCCGAAAAACGCGTAAAAATACGCGACCTTTTATCGGATTTTGAAAATTCACACGCCTATCTTTTATCAAAACAAGGCAAAAACAAAAAAAATACGTCACCCGATACAGGCAACATATTTTGAAATGTTATTGTGATTTTTCCGATATTCTAAAAGGTTATTTTCCCTTTATACAACTCAACACGTCCGCACCGTCGTCGCAGGAAACGATGCTCGAACATACGTTTGAAAAATCAAAGATTTCTCGCGCGCATTTCAGCACGTCCTCGGCGCTTGTCGCGTCAATTTGCTCGATACGCCTGTCAAAATCGTAAAGCCTGCCCGTTTGCACCATATGCGCGCCGAATGTACGCATCATTGCCGACGTGCTTTCCTGCCCGAGAACAAGCGAGGTTTTCAGCTGTTCTTTTCCCTTTTCAAGCTCCTGCTCGCTTACGCCCTTATCTGCCAAAAGCAGAATTTCTTTACGTATTGCCTTCACCGCCTTCAAGACGTTCTTCGGACTTGTCGAGGTATAGATTATAAACGCGCCGTTATCCTGATATGCGGAGGGATAGCCGTATATCGTATAGCATAAGCCCAATTTTTCTCTTACGCTTTGAAAGAGCCTTGATGACATTTCCATGCTGAATATAATGGACATCAGCTGCATGGCGACGCTTCGCTTGTCGTCATACGGATAGGAGGGAAACGCAAATGCGACGTGAGTCTGCTCTATGTCCTTTTTGCGTTTGCACGCAACGCTATGCTCGGGGCGCACGGAAACGGCGGTATTTTCGTACTCGCAATTCTCCGTATATCTGCTTTCAAAATACTTTTGAGCGATTTCCACCGCCTGCGCCTCGGTGAGATTGCCTGCGATTGACAGAACGGTGTTTTTTGCGACGTAGTGCTTTTTATGATATTCCTTTAGCGTATCGCTTGTCATATCCTTCAATGACTTTTTGGTGCCGAGAATAGTCTTTTCAAGCGTACAGCCCTTAAAGAAAGCGGACATCAGTCTTTCAAGGCACAAATCGTCGGGAGCGTCTTCACTCTCGTTGATTTCCTCGATAACAACGCGACGCTCCTTTTCAAGCTCGCCGTTGTCGAAAAGCGGATTGAAGTACATATCCGAAAGCACGTCCGCGCATTTTTGCGCGTTGCTGTCGAGGGACACGGTATGGAAGCACGTATAGCTCTTTGTCGTATACGCGTTTATTTGTGCGCCGATGCTGTCGATTTCATTGACTATATCAAAAGCGGAACGATTTTTCGTTCCCTTGAAGAGCATATGTTCTATAAAGTGCGAAACGCCGGAAATTTGCGGAGCTTCTTTAACCACGCCTGCACCCACAAACACGCCGATTGCCACCGAACGCACCGACGTATTTCTCACGAAAACCAATTTCAAACCGCTTTTGAACTCAATCATTTTTTGCATAGGCACATTATAACACATACTTTCAAAACGGCAATCATATTTTGTGATATGAACGAAACTAAATTCCGCGGTTTATGCGCAAATTTTGTCATAATCTTCGTGCTTGCGTTGGCATTCTCGGTATCGGTGGTCGCAACCATCGACCAATCGACGGAGCAGGTCAACAACGCCATCTACGGCGGAAAGACGGACGGCAACGAAGTCGCATTGATGTTCAATGTCTATGAAAATACGCAAAACGCACTTAAAATAGCGGAAACGCTCGATGAATACGGCTTTTGTGCAACATTCTTCGTTGGCGGAACGTGGGTTGCACGCAACGGCGACGCGCTTCTCAAGCTTGCGTCTAGCGGCTTTGAGATAGGCAACCACGGCTATATGCACCGCGATCATGCGACCTTAACGCTCGAACAAAATCTAGACGAAATCCGCGTGTGCCAACGGCTTATCGACGCCACTCTGTCCACTCTTCCCGACTATAAAAATTGTATGCTTTTCGCACCTCCGAGCGGTAGCCTCGGCAATGCGATGTTTCAAGCGTGCGAGCAATCGGGATACAAGGTTATAATGTGGACGCGCGACACGATAGACTGGCGCGACCACGACGTAAGCCTTATTTACGAGCGCGCGATAAAAAACGTAAAGTCGGGCGATTTAATTCTTATGCACCCCACCGACTGCACTGTAGAAGCCTTGCCGAAAATCCTCGATTATCTCAAATCTCGCAACCTAAAAG